>NZ_DATCRF010000484.1:0-16933 GCF_036569125.1 Chitinophaga sp.
GAGCATCGTTGTATCCGTTGTTGGCGCCATTCCGTTATCTATATTATTGGCCACTGCCAGGTATAAGGATCTGCCGGCAAAACTGTTTTTCCCAAGCGTTGACTGCGCCTGTTTTACCAGCTTCTGATCATCCCACATTACACTGGGATCAATAGCAACGTAAGCGTTGAATGCGATGGTGTGATTAAGCAGGGTATGAATGGTCATCAACCCTCCCAGCGAATGGCCCATTAATAAGCGGTAGGGAGCCGTTGGGTACAATGAATCGATGTGTGGTATCAGCTCCTTTTCCAGGAAGGAAATAAATTTATCCCCACCGCCGGAGCGTGCAACAGATTCACTATCCATCATTGCAGCAGCCGTTACATGGGTAGGCGTAAGATCGCGGTTACGGTCTGTATTCAGTATTCCCACCACTATTACAGGAGGCAACATAATGTTGGGGCCTCCCTGGCTTAGCCGCTCTGCCATCGCCACCACTGCCTTAAAATGATCATCGCCATCCAGCACATAAATTACGGGGCAACGCTGCTGTACATAGATGCCATCCGGTGAATTGTTTTCCGGCGCATGCACCCAGATCTGCCGGTTTTCATGTAAGGTGTTGGAATAAACGGTATCTCTGGTACCTACTGTAATATTCTTTTGTGCATGCGAAACAGCAGCAATAAAGAAAGTGGCAATAACAATAAGGAATGTTTTATGGGTAAACATGTGTAATGCTTTTAAACAAGAATAAAGCAATTCTGAAAATGCTTTTATGAATTGTGATGAAACCCTGTAAATGTGGGCTGTAACCGGATATTAATAGGAGTAAGCACCATTGACTATTAAGCAATTATACTGCGCGCTGTTTTTTGACAATCACAATACAGCAAAATCACTAACTTGGTTGTATCAATTAACCCAATAGAACCGTATGAAAAACCTATGCAAACCTGTGATTGCAGCACTATTAATGCTATGCTGCAGCTGTACCAAGCAATTTACCAACAATGACAACAAAACCGTTTCCGGCGAATTAAAAACTTCAGCCAAAACCGCTGTGGCGGATATGGCTGAAAACCCTTTTGTCAGGTCCATTTACACGGCTGATCCATCAGCGCATGTATGGGCAGACGGGCGTTTATACGTATATCCCTCCCACGACATTGACCCGCCCCGCGGCTGTGACCTGATGGACCAGTATCATGTATTTTCAACAGACGATATGATCCACTGGACAGACCATGGAGAGATCCTGCGCGCCAGCCAGGTACCCTGGGGCCGGCCGGAAGGGGGCTTTATGTGGGCGCCCGACTGTGCTTATAAAAATGGCACCTACTATTTTTATTTCCCTCACCCCAGCGCAACGGATTGGGGCAGCAGCTGGAAAATAGGCGTAGCCACCAGCACCAGCCCTGCCAGCAACTTTGTAGTGCAGGGTTACATCCAGGGCCTGGAACCGCTTATTGATCCCTGCGTGTTTGTGGATGATGACGGGCAGGCTTATTTCTATTATGGCGGCGGTAATGTTTGTAAAGGCGGCAAGCTGAAAGCGAATATGATGGAAATTGACGGCGCCATGCAAACCATGCAGGGCCTTACAGATTTTCATGAAGCTACGTGGGTGCATAAACGTAATGGCGTTTATTATTTGTCGTATGCCGATAACCATGACGTAAACGGCCAGCATAACCGGCTGCAATATGCCACCAGCACCAGCCCGTTGGGGCCCTGGACCTCCAGAGGCGTATATATTGACCCTACGGATAGTTATACCAATCACGGATCTATTGTAGAATACAAAGGCCAGTGGTATGCATTTTACCATAACAGCTCCATCTCCCATAACGACTGGACAAGATCTATTTGTGCAGATAAGCTGTTCTATAATGCAGATGGCACCATTCAGAAAGTGATCCAGACACCGGGTAACAATAATAATCCCAACCCCGTGCCTATTGGCGAAACCATTACGCTGAAAGGTTCCAACAATAATTATGTAAGCAGTGAGAATGGCCAGCAGCCTATGAACTGTAACCGTGCTACAGCACAGGGCTGGGAACAATTCACCATTATGGATGCCGGCGGCGGAAAAGTAGCCCTGTTCACCCAGGGCAAATATGTTTCTTCCGAGAACGGCCAGCAGCCCATAAACTGTAACCGTACTGCTATTGGTCCCTGGGAGCAGTTTGAGTGGATCAATAATACAGACGGCACCATTTCCCTGAAAGGCAATAACGGCCTGTATATTTCCAGCGAGAACGGCACACAGGCCATGACCTGCAACCACAGCACGGCCGGCGCTTCAGAAAAATTCAAGGTAAATCAATAACGGCGAACGATGATTATGAAAGAAGCGGCTGTCCCCATGGGCAGCCGTTTTGTTTGCCGGCGGTATAATATTTTTTTGTTAATACTCAGCGTATTGTTAGTGATCCTGATCATGATTCGCTTTTTTAGCACAACTTTTGTAACTTGAACCCGTTTTTTAACCACCCCCTATTAAAAGCAGAGGGAATATGAGTAATCCATTTAAGAAGATCTCAAACACATCAAAGGAAACCGCCAAAAAATGGGATAATACAAAAGACGAGGCTGCGTTACAAACCATTACCTGCCCGCAATGTGCCGCCCCCAGGCCGGTTAACACCAATATAGGCGCCTGCGCTTACTGCGGGTTCAAATTCATGAATATAGAACTGACCATAAAACCAGGCAAACCCTGATATGAAAGAACAGCTGATAGCGCGATGGGACACCTTTCTCCGGAATATAGATAAACGCTTTGAAGAATCCCTGGCACAGGGCGAACAGGCCGTGCTGGAAAGCCTGGAAGAGAATAATTATGACTATTATACCTCTTTCCGTACGCTAATGGCTATACGGTCGCAGATAGATGAATCAGTTATCCGTAAAATTGATGACACCTGGCGGCAACAGGTAGAACCTCTGATGAAGGCAGACGGAGATGGCTATTACTGGATAGATGAATCGCACAAGGCGCACCGTGCCAATGACGATATGCAGGAACGGATAGCGCTGTGGCTGCATATTACGGAAGGCAAGCTTTCACAGAAATATTATGATCATGCCATTGAGCTGATCAACCGCGATTTTTTTTGTACCCAGTGTAATGCACCCCTGCAGGTAAAGAAAGATCTTTTCAGGGCGCATTATATTACCTGTAATTATTGCAGCGCGGTAAACACTTTTGAGCCGGAAACAAAGTATGCCACCATTGGCTGGAACGTAGTGGATAACCTGGCCGCTTTGTACGCCCTGCCGGAGTATAAAGCTATGCTGCAGGCAAGGAAGAACGGCGGCGATGCATATGCAAAAGCCGTACGCGCTTATTGTGAAAAATATTTTGATGAACGCATTAAGCTCATGCCCCACACCGCTGAAACCCGTGAGCAGGATATTGAAAAAAAGGTAAACCTCACACTTTAAAATAAGAACAATGGAAACAATCAACGGAGTATCATTTGAAGAGTATGCAGCCGCCTGCGGCAACCTGGCACAAGGCATGCCGGAAGAAAAGCTGTTACAGGTCCTGCAGCTGGAAAAACCCGTTTGGGACGAAACGGTAGACAAATGGAATGTACGCCTGGGAGAGCTGATGACGGAAGACATAAACTACGCCACCAAGTACGGTGAGCTGTTTGCCAACCCCAAAGCCGGCCGCTTTGCCGGGGAAACCACCGCATCCAATGCCGCTGACCTGCTGCACCTGGCGCCGGATTACGATGCTTACCAGAAAATATTCTGGCATCAGTCCGTTGCTGCCAGCCATGGCGTAGACCCCGTAACCGTGCTGGAAAGCTACGGTATTGACCTGGGTAAATGGGGTGCGCTGAATATGCATTACATGAATTACCAGAACAACCTGCTGGATCATACACAACCGGATTATGCAGAAAAATTCCAGTACTTTCAGCAGATACAGGATAAATGGAGCAATCATTTTGAAGCATATTACCAGGATCACAAAACCGATCTCGCAGGAGATATAAATTTCTGATATGGGTTTATTGGATGCTACCAAGAATCAGTTCCGCTCCGTTATAACCTGGGATGATCCACAGGAATGGGAGATCTTCAGGAAATTCACAGACCGGAATGATGAGCTCAGGAATGCCTCTAAGCTGATCATACAGCCCGGGCAGGGCTGCATTTTCACGTATGAAGGTAAAATAGAAGGCGCCTTCTCTGAACCGGGTATATACAACCTGGAAACAGATAACAAACCTTTTATTACCACGCTTAAAAAGTTCCTGAACTTTTTTGAGAGTGAGCATAAAACGGGGCTTTGGTTTTACCGGACCGCGGAAATTGTGAACATCCGCTGGGGCACCCGCATTCCTATTACGTATAATGATCCTGTATATAGCTTCCCCGTGAACCTGCGCGCTTATGGTAACTTTTCTATTAAGATCGTTCAGGCAGCAGAATTCTTCACACGCATTGTAGCAGCTAAGTCAGTGTATTATGCATACGACCTGCAGGAGCTGCTGCTTTCCAGGATCTCGCAACCCATTGGCCAATACCTGGCCAATGCAAAATTCTCCTACGCGGAAGTTGACAGCAATCTTGAAAAGATAGCAGCAGATGCGGCAGAGAAAACGGTGAAGGAGTTTGAGGAATTTGGATTTACCCTGCTGGATTTTCGCATAGAAGGCGCCGCCTTTGATGAAGAAACCAATAAAAGGATCGGCGGCATTTCTGATGTGCAGGCCGATGTAAAGGCCGCACAGCTGGCAGGCGTACCTTTTGAAACCCTGCAGAAAATGATGGCCATGCGCGAAGCCGCCAAGAATGAAGGCGGGCAGGCTGCGCATGTGATCACTGCATTGAACATGAACCAGCCGGCGCCACAACCTGCTGCCAGCGCGCCCTCTGTTAAAGACCGGCTCAAAGCGCTGAAGGAATAGTTTGATGAAGGACTGCTGGATGAAGAAGAGTACAAGCTTAAAAAGCAGGAGCTGATGAAGGAGCTGTAAAAGAATGTAAAATGTAAAATTTTAAATCATAAACCGACAAAGGAGGTTCATAGAGACCGTTAAAAGACTTTATGAACGGGATAAATGTAAAAGTGAATGCCGCGAACATAAACCTGCACGGTTTCGCGGCATTTTACTTTTACATTTTAAATTTTACATTTATGATTTTACATTCTTTCATCCCCTGCTTACACTCACCCCTGCCCTACACGATCCGCCGCTACATTCTCCAGCACCCAGGCAGGATATTCTTTCGTAAGCTGGCTTACCTTATCCAATTGCTGTAGCTCTTCCGGCGTGAATTGTACATTCACCGCTGCCAGGTTATCTGTGAGCTGCGCAGGTTTATTAGCGCCAATGATCACACTGCTAACAGCACGCTGGTGCAGCAGCCAGGCCAGGGAAAGCTGCGCAACCGTAGCACCTTTTGCTTCCGCCATAGGATGCAGCACATCCAGGATATCAAATGCCTTTTCCTTATTCAGCTGAATAATATCAAAGCCTGCCAGGCGGCCTTCTTCCGGGGCCTGCCCGCGTTTGTACTTACCGCTTAGTAAGCCGCCGGCCAGGGGGCTCCACACCATCAGGCCCACCTGCTGATCATTTAACAGGGGTATCAGCTCCCGCTCCATTTCCCGGCTGGCAATGCTGTAATACGCCTGCAGGCTTACAAATTTAGCCAGGTGGTTATGCTGTGAATAGCATAATGATTTCATCAGCTGCCAGGCAAACAGGTTGCTGGCGCCTATATACCGCACCTTGCCGCTGCGCACCAGGTCGTTCAGCACATCCAGCGTTTCTTCCAGCGGTGTAAGCGGATCAAATGCATGGATCTGGTAAAGATCAATATAATCTGTTTGCAGTCTTTTAAGGCTGGCATCTGCCTGCTGCATAATGTGCTTACGGCTCAGTCCCTGGTTATTGGGACCAGGCCCCATAGGGCGGAATACCTTGGTAGCGATCACCAGCTCGTCGCGGTTAACGCCTATATTACGTATAGCCTGTCCCGTGAGTTCTTCCGATTGCCCGAATGAATATACATTGGCGGTATCTATAAAATTAACGCCTGCATCAATGGCTGTTCTCATCAGTCCATCCACACTTTCCTGCCCCAGGTTGCCAATAGGAGCAAAACGGCCGGTGCCGCCAAAGGTCATGGTTCCCAGGCAAAGCTCCGAAACTTTCAGCCCGGTATTACCTAACAAATTGTATCGCATGTTTGTAAGATTTTATGCTACAAAATTAGCGGTACCTGCCAGGCGGAAATAACGCCTTTCAAAGTAAAAACTATAAAAATCAAAGCATCAGCGGCGAAGAGATAAAGGGGTAACACCGGTATTTTTCTTGAAAAAATTGTTGAAGTAGGTAGGGTATTCAAAACCCAGGCTAAAGGCAATATCCGATACGCTCCAGTCCGTATGTTTCAATAAGGCCTGGGCTTCATGGGTAATGCGTTCGGAGATCAGGATACTGGTAGATTTGCCGGTCACTTCCTTTACCGCATGGTTCAAATGGTTCACATGCACGGAAAGGCTTTTTGCAAAATCATTGGCCTTTTTCAGCTTCAGCTCCCGGTCCGGTGAGCTGATGGGAAACTGTCTTTCCAGCAGCTCCATGAACATGGCAGCAATACGGCTGGCTGCATTTGCATGGGGTGCAGAGCTAAGTGCCGGCTGCATTTTCAGGGATATATGGATCAGCAGGTTCACATAATTGCGGATCACATCATACTTATAAACATAGTCTGTTGCCAGCTCCGTCATCATATCCTCATAGATCCTGTTTACAGCAGCCAGCTGCGGCTTATCCAGGAAAAACACCTTATCGCTGCCCGTTTTAAAAAGCGTGGACTGCTGCAGGTGCTCTATACGCCCGCCTGCTTTCAGGAATGCTTCTGTGAAAATGCAGGAATATCCCTTACGTGCCGCCACCTTGCTTTCCAGGGAATAAGGCACCAATGGGTTCGTGAAGATCAGCGCCGGCTGGTTGATCTCAATACTCCGGTCTGCGTAATGCAGGATACTTTTCCCGATCAGCACCCAGATCTTATAAAAATCCCGCCGGTTATAAGGCGTGGCTTCCAGCGAGCCTGAAGAGGCATATTGCTGTACATTGAACTGGTTCTGCGCCTGCTGGTCAAAGAATTTTTTATCCGGATGGGGATGTTTTTTCATATTATAAAAGTAAGAAAATCAAAGGCACACCTGTATCACAAAAAAAACGGCTGCCCATACGAGCAGCCGCTTAAGGTCCCTTGTGCTTCGCTTATTACTCCCCGGAGGGTACTTTAATAGCCTTTCCTATATTAACCGGCGTGCCGAAATCCGGTGTGCCATCTGCCTTCCAGGTAAATGGCTGCATACGCGGACTTCTGTTACCACCACAACCCTGCCCTGACAGCGGGTTTGCATGGTAAATGATCCAGTCTTCTTTTTGATCAATGGATTTAAAGAACCCATTGTGTCCCGGCCCAAAAGCGCCGGCGCTCTCGCTCTTTGTAAAAACAGGCGTGGCGCTCTTTTGCCAGTCTGCCGCATTCAGCGGGTTGCCGCCTTCCTTTAAGGTCAGCAGCCCCAGCGCATAATCATCGGTCCAGCAACCGCTGGCAGAGTAAGTAAGGAATATGCGGCCTGCTGCATTTTTCAATATTTCCGGTCCTTCATTCACCTGGGGCAGCCCACCGCCGGCGCCTTTTTTCTCCCAATCATAAGTAGGCGCGGAGAGCATAACCCTTGCACCGCTAATGGTCCAGGGATCGCTCATAGGGGCAATATAGATCAGCTGCTGGGTATTCACATCACCTTCCCAGCCAGACCATATCATGTACAGCTGGTTGTTATATTCAAACACAGAACCATCAATGGCCCACTTATCGGTAGCATCTGCTACCTTTCCCTTAAAGGTCCAGTTACCCTGCGTAGGGTCTGCGCTGGCATTCTCAATTACATACATACGATGATGGTCGTTATTACCATCATCTGCTGCAAAATAAACATACCATTTGCCTCGCAGGTAATGCAGCTCCGGCGCCCATATCTCGCGGGAATACGAACCGCTGGTTGGCGCCGTCCATACGGTGTTCATAGGCTGCTTGCCCAGCTCCGACATTTTGGTTGTAGCGATCAACCCGATGCGGTTGCCCAGCGTATTTGTATAATAGTACTTACCATCTTTAGATATTACCCAGGGATCGGGCCCGCTGCTTAATAAAGGATTGGTAAAAGTAGCGCCGGTAGTATCCGGCTTATTGGTGCTGTCCGTTCCATTGCTTCTTGAACAGGAGCTTGCAAACATGAATAACACTAAACATAAAAGACGGTTGATCATAATTCAGTTTTTATTTTATTTCCACCCAGGGTTTTGTTGAAGGTTTGGATTAACATCTAGATCCTGCTGCGGTATGGGCAGCAGCTCATGTTTGCCTATCTGGAAGTTGGCAAAGCCGGCATCGCGCTGCGCCAGCTGCGGGCCCAGATCGCCCCAGCGGGCAAGGTCTTCCCAACGGTGGCCTTCACCGGATAGCTCTGTAATACGTTCATGTTTCAGCTGTGCTAAGAAAGCAGTGCCGCTTAAACCGGGTTTTACAACAGACAGCTTTTGCAGACCGGCCCGCTCCCTTACCATATCCACATATTTATAGGCTTCAGCAGAGCGGCTTAGTGCATTCAATGCTTCGGCATATAACAGCAGCACATCTGCAAAGCGAATGTAGCGGTAATTATTACCGGAGTGAAATGATTCTCCATTATCGGTAAAATCATTCAGCAATTTCCGGAAATATACGTCATGCGTATTAGGTACTGCAGAAGGATCGCTGGAATAACCCAGTGAAGAAAATGTTTTACCATATACCAGGGTATAATCCGGTCCTCTTTCATCCGTAGAATCATAAATGAAAGATGCGGCCAGGCGGGGATCACGCTGATTGGTTATTGTGCGCTCTGTTAAGAATTCATGCACTACCCACCTGCGGGCCTGCCCGTCTGTAAAGCCTATGGGGCGGGGCGCAAAGAACGGGGGTATGGAAGTACCGTAGTTCAGCCTGTCCTGGTTATTAGGATCGGTATCATCATCATGATTATCTGTCGGGTTCACGGCAAACTGGTACTCAAAAACAGATTCTGTGTTGTTCTCCTTTGTAATTACAAAATTATCCCTGTAATTGGCCACTAATGAATACACCCCATTACCTTCGCCTGTAAAGAACCATTGGAAAGCATTGGCAGCATCCTGGTACTTACGCTCCTGCATAAACGCTTTTCCCAGCAGCGCATAAGCTGCGCCGCGGGTAGCCCTTCCCTTATTACTATCATTATAGGCAATGGGCAGTGCAGGTGCTGCTTCTGTAAGGTCTTTTTCTACCTGCGCCCATACCTGCGCCTGGGTGGAGGTGGCAGGATGATCGTCCGGCAAAGAGGTTTTCAGCTGCAGGGGTACATTGCCCCACCATTGTGCAAGGTTATAGTAGAACAGCGCACGCATAAATTTGGCCTCACCCAGTAATTGCTGTTTGGTTGCTTCATCCATTTCTATTGAGGGCACATTATCCAGCACCTGGTTGGCGCGGTTAATGCCGATATAACAATCCTGCCAAACGGTACGCGTTTCCCACAGGTTATAATCTGTAATAATAAATCTGTCAAAGTTGTTCACCAGCGTGGGATTTGGGCTGGTGCTATAACCTTCGTCTGTGCGCACCATGCTGATGAAGAACTGGTTGCGGCACAGCCCTACACGGTGGTAAGTGCTGTACAGCGTATTCACGCCATCCTGTGCATCCTTTGCTGTTTTCCAGTAGTTGTCAATAGTAGGTGCATTGGGATTGGCTATATCAAGTTTACTTTTGCAACCGGCTGCTAATAACGTAGTAGCTATAGCTGAAGCCAGGAATATATTTTTCATAACTTTCGTTTGCTGATGATTAAAATTCACACTGTACACCAAATGAGATAATCCGGCTGGCCGGCCAGTTGCCATTGTCGAAGCCGCGGAGCTGTACTCCGGATCCTGTTACGTCCGGATCCAGGCCTTTATAACCGGTAATGGTCAGCAGGTTTTGTCCGCTCACATATACCCTTGCATTAGCTATGTTGGCCTTTTTAAGCAGGCTTTCCGGCAGGGAATAACCCAGCTCTAAGTTGCGGATCCTTGCATAGGAACCGTTTTCAAGCCAGCGGGAACTGTTCGCATAATTGTTGGAGCTAATGCCTGCATCTCCCACCTCTACACCCAGCCTGGGATCGCTGGTATTGGTGTTGGTAGGCGTCCAGGGGTTTATGTCTGTGCGGAAGTTGGTGGTCTGGTAACCATCCAGCACGCGGCGGATATCGTTATATACCTTATAACCAAACACACCTACTACCTGCAGGTTCAGTGAGAATTGTTTGTAGCTGGCATTGAACTGCGCACCGCCCTGGAACTTAGGCCAGGGTGAGCCTACCAGCACACGGTCATCATTATTGATCTGCCCGTCGCCGTTATTATCCAGGTATTTTACATCGCCCGGTTTAGCCTGCGGCTGTATTACCGTGCCGTTCTTGTTCTTGTAGTTATTGATCTCTTCCTGGCTCTGGAAAAGGCCTTCTGCCTTTAACATATACCAGGAGCTCATGGGGTGGCCGATCTTTGACCGTACAAAAGTAATATTGGGCACATCTACATAATCAACACCGGCGCCCTGGTTACCTACCGCTACAACGCGGTTTTGAATAGTGGTACCATTAACGCCTATATCCCATTTAAAGGGGCCTTCATTATGCCGGTATGTTACGCTGAATTCTATACCGCGGTTGCGGATAGAGGCGGCATTGGAGATAATCTTTGAATCGGCAGTGCCAAGATAATACCCCAAAGGCACATCCACCAGCACGTCTTTTGACAGGTTGTTGTATGCTTCCAGCGTTACCGCTATCCTGTCATTGAATAAAGATGCATCTACGCCTATATTGGTTTCTTTACGTTTTTCCCAGCGCAGGTCCGGGTTATTAATATTGGCCTGGTAAGCACCGCCAACAGGCGTTTGATCTATCCCATACACGGCTCTTGGGCTTCTGTTAAGAAAACCCAGTGTAGGCCAGGAACCGCCCAGGTCCTGCAATACGTTACTAATACCCAGCTCTCCGTAAGAGGCGCGCAGCTTCAGGTCAGATACCCAGTTCACATGAAAGAACGGCTCTTTGCTGATACGCCAGGATGCAGCCGCAGCATAAAAATTGCCCGTTCTGTAATCCGGTCCAAACCTGGAATCCTGGTCTATTCTGCCGGATAAGGTCACCAGGTATTTATCACTATACGAATAATTTAAGCGGCCTAAAAAACCCTGTATGCGGTAAAAGGCCGAAGCGCCGCTGCCGGCGGAGGCTATACCCAAACCGGATGTAATGGTGGAAAGGGGTTGCCCGCCAATATGCTGCAAGCCTGTACGGCTGCCATTGGTATACTCCCGCTTTACCTGCTGATAGGAATAACCTACCACACCATTTATATTATGTGCGCTGAAAGTTTTGTTGAAGTTCAGCGTATGTTCCAGCAGCATATTCGTGAACTGCGATCTTTCTTCTGTTACAAAAGTAGCTGCCGGCTGGTTGGCGTAGCGCCAGATGCCGGTATCCCGCACTTCTTTTGCAAAATCAAAGCTGGCTTCCAAACCGCCGTTAAGGCGATAGCTCAACCAGTCAGCGATCTTAAAATCAACATAGGCATTACCTACTATTTTGGAGTAGTTGAAATTACCTTTATCCAATGCTGCTACGGCCAGGTAGTTGTTAGCATAGGTAGGTATTTCGGTAGTGCCTATACCCCAGCCTCCGGGGTTATTGGGAATGGATTTATAAGCATCGCTCTGCACATTGATAATGGGCAGCATTTGCGGGGCTTCATAAAAAGCATTGATACCGCCCATGGGATTCCGGCCGCTGGTATAGCTAAGCACCATGTTCTCCCCTACGGTCAGTCTTCCCTTTTTGGCTTCTGTATTGATGCGCAGGCTGGTCCTGTCAAAATCATTGGCCTGTAATACGCCTTTGTTCTTAAAGTAGCTGCCGGAAATTAAATAACTGCCGCTGCTGCCGCCACCGGATACGCCTATATTATAATCCTGCGTATTACCAGTACGGTAAATAGCATCCTGCCAGTCGGTATTAATAGTGTTATTCGCCAGCTGCGCAGCAACGCCGGGAGGCAGTGTTTGCCCGGAGTTGGCGTACTGCGTTTGTGCCGTTTTCAGGTACTGGCCTGCATCCATTACATCCCAGCGTTTGGGTAGTTCCTGCACGCCGTATTTAGCGGAGAAGCTCACCTTTGCCGGCCCGGAGCGGCCTTTGCGGGTGGTGATGATAATTACACCGTTCGCTGCCCGGGAGCCATAAATAGCGGCTGCAGAGGCATCTTTCAGCACCTGCATGGATTCAATGTCGTTGGTATTGATGGTGGAGTTTGCGTCTGCTATCATCCCATCAATAACATACAAGGGTGTACTGTTGGTGAAGCTGGCCACCCCTCTTATTTCCACCACTGAATTTTGACCTGGCGCGCCGCCATTGCGCACCGTAACACCGGGCACAAGGCCCTGCAGAGATTCCACCGCCGAATTAGCAGTAACGCTGGATGAGTTCTTAATGTTCACCGGGGCAATGGCGCCGGTAAGATCTTTTTTACGTACGGTCTGGTAACCGATCACCACTACTTCATTCATACCAATGTTGGTACTTTGTAAGGTAATGGTATAATCGGCTGCGCCGGTCACAGGCGTTTCCTTACTGGCATACCCAATGTAGGATACTACCAGCACATCGCCCGCAGCTGCCTGGATAGTGAACTTACCCTCGTTGTTGGTGCTGGCCGATACCTGTTTGCCTTTCACCACCACCGTAGCACCGGGCAGCATTTCCCCTTCGGAAGACTTTACCGTTCCGCTTATGGGCGATTGTGCAAACACCGCAGCCTGTATGCACAACAGGCTTATCACTAATAGAAATAAAGGCCGCAGCCTGGAACTAAAAAAGATGACATGGAACAACAAAAAAAATAAAGGATAACGTGGGCCGCCCTTACGTGATGGCAGCTGATCCCCTCCCGAGTAGAAGAATTTCATAACGTTCGTTTAAAAGTAAAATAACGGCAATTGAATGAGAAGGACTGTTCACCACGTCTCAAAAAGTGTTCATTTTTTCTCACTTATGCTCTTGAAAGCTTTTGTATCTTTAATTCAGGGTACAAACAATTCCAGATGCGCTTTTGGGGCCACGTCATGTTGCTGTTAATAATTGCCGCTATTGCCGGTCATCGTGCAAAGGGGCAATCGTACTATTTCAAAACATACCAGGTTGAAAATGGTTTATCCAATAATGCAGTGCTCAGCAGCCTGCTGGATACAAAGGGTTTTTTATGGCTGGGCACCCGGGATGGTCTGAACCGTTTTGATGGTTATTCCTTTAAGGTATTCCGGCCGGATGCTGCTGTACCCAAAACCTTAGGCAACAACTACATTCATACCTTATATGAATACGGCGGCATGATATGGGCCGGTACAGAAAAAGGACTGTTCCGCATGAACCCAGCCACCGAACAGTTCAGCCATTTTGAAGCCAGCGGCCAGGCAGCAGTACGTGATATTAAAGCAGACGGTAAAGGCAATATCTGGTTCATAGCAGATTTTACTTTGGTGAAGTATAATACTGCAACAGGCAAAGCGGAAAGATATGACCCGCAAAAATATTTTGATGCCAGCGCTGTATGCATCGCTGTTGATGGCACCGTATGGATCCCTACCCGCAACAGCAAAATTGAAAAGTACAATGCAGCAGATAACAGCTTTACAGCTTATGATGTTTTTAACAAGTCGCCGCAGCCCATTTCCAGGATCATTAACAAGATCTATGATACCGGCCAGGGTTTTCTGCTGATAGGCACTGCCAAGCAGGGTTTCAAAAAGTTTGATCCGCTTACCGGTGATTACACCGACCTGGTACGCGCTAACCCGGATGGTACCCCCCTGTTTGTTAGGGATATCATCGGCAAGGATAAAAACCACTACTGGATCGCTACTGAATCAGGCATCTATGTGTATGATGCGTTAACGAACGAAAGCCATCACCTGCAAAAACAATATAACAATCCCTGGTCTTTATCAGATAACGCCGTGTATACCTTATGCCGTGATAAAGAAGGCGGCATGTGGGCAGGTACTTATTTCGGAGGATTGAACTATTGCCCGGAGCCTTATACCTACTTTGAAAAATTCTTTCCCATCACTAATGAAAACTCACTAACGGGCAATGCCGTACGGGAAATTCATCCCGACCAATACGGTAACCTGTGGATAGGCACAGAAGACCGGGGCCTGAATAAGCTGGATGTAAAGAACAACCGCTTCAGCTGCTTTGAACCTTCCGGCATACCAACGGCCATTTCCAACACCAACCTGCATGGGCTGCTGCTTACCGGCGATACCTTATGGATAGGCACCTTTGAAAGTGGACTGGATCTGTTCAACATCCGTACTAACAAAGTGATCAAACACTATGTGGATGATGGCACGCCCCATACTTTCAACAGTAATTTTATTTACAGTATTTACCGTACACCCGGTGGAGATGTTCTGTTAACTACAGCTGCAGGCATTTACAAAGCGCTGCCTGACAGGAGCGGCTTTGAGCCTTTTAATGGATTACCGCTGAACTATTTTTATACTACCGTATTGCAGGATAGTAAAGGACTTGTCTGGGCAGGCACCTCCCGCGATGGCCTGTATTGCCTGGATCCGCAAACGGGCCGCTACCAGCTTTTTTTAAAGAATAACCGTATTAACCAGGTGGTGGAAGACAGCCATGGGGATCTGTGGATCACTACAGAAGAAGGCTTATATCAGTATAAGCATAAAGGCCCGCAGTGGAAATGTTATACCACGCAGCAGGGCTTTCCCAGTAATCTCATGTACTGTGTGCTGGAAGATGAGAAAAAGCAGGAGCTGTGGATCAGCACCTCTAAAGGGCTGGCACGTTTTAACCCGCACTCCGGTAACCTGAAGGTATATACGAAAGCTAATGGATTACTGAGCGATCAGTTTAATTATAGCTCGGCCTACAAGGACAGCAGCGGTAATATGTACTTTGGCTGTGTAAAGGGCATGATCCGTTTTAATCCCGCCTCCTTTGCGGAGAACCATCATGAGCCGCCGGTATATTTCACAGGCTTCCAGGTATCAAACCGGGAGCTGGAAATTGGCGGTAAGGATGGCATCCTGAAACAGTCTATCATTTTCACCGATACCATCCGCCTGCCTTACAACAAGTCGTCATTCAGCATCAACTTTGCTGCGCTGAGCTTTACGGCGCCTGAAATGACACAGTACGCCTACAAAATGGAAGGGCTGCGGGAAGCCTGGACCTACAGCGCTAACCGCACGGTGTATTTTACAGAGCTGCTGCCCGGTAAATATACCTTTCGCTTAAAAGCAGCCAATAACAGCGGGCAGTGGAACGGCAAGGAAACATTGCTTTTTATAGAAGTGCTGCCGCCGTTCTGGGCCAGCCCGTTTGCATTTGCATTGTATGTGGTATTGATCATCGTGATCGTATGGCTGCTGGTGCGCAATTATCACCGGCGTAATAAGGAAAAAACACGCCGCCGTATGGAGCTGCTGGAATATGAAAAAGAGAAAGAGATCTACCGTTCCAAGATCGAATTTTTCACTAATGTAGCGCATGAGATCCGTAACCCGCTCACCCTTATTAAAGGGCCGTTGGAAAAAGCGCTGAAAAAGGCGGCCGCCTTACCGGATATGCTCAAATACCTGAAAACAATGGAGCGCAATACCAACCGGCTGGTGGAACTAAGCCAGCAGCTGCTGGACTTCCGGCAAACAGAAAAGGAAGGTTACCGCTTAAATTTTGTACGCACCGATGTATCGGCGCTTACAAAGGAAATATTTGAAACCTTTGTTCCCATAGCAGAAGAAAAACATTTCAGCTATGTTCTTGAGCTGCCGGATAAACCCTTGTTTGCCTACCTGGATGTGGAAGCCTTCCGCAAAATAGCCGGCAACCTCGTTGATAATGCATTAAAATACGGAGAAGCACAGGTAAGCATACACTTAACCATGGAAGCGCCGGAAAACAACTGGTTCCTGCTGATCATAGAAAATGATGGCCCGCTGGTGCCCGAAAGCTGGAAAGAAAAGATCTTTGAACCTTTTGTAAGATTAAAAAGCTCCTCCGGCAAACCGGGCAGCGGCATAGGACTGGCCCTGGCAAGATCCTTAGCCAGCCTGCATCACGGTACCCTGCTGCCGGAGCTAACGGAAAAGAATAAATTTGTGCTGCGGTTACCCGTGCACCAGGATGTTGAATTTGAATTTAAAAAGGTACGCTATGCACCCAACGCTGCTGCTGGTAGATGATAATGAAGAAATACTGGTTTTCCTGAAAGACGACCTCGAGGAACATTACGCCATTTTTACCGCCGGCAGCGGTACAGAGGCTTTGGAAGTATTGAACACCGAAGTGATACAGCTGGTAGTATCTGATGTAATGATGCCGGATATGGATGGCTTTGAGCTTTGCAGCCATATCAAGAACAACGTGGAGTACTGCCATATACCCGTGATACTGCTTACCGCCAAAAATACTTTGCAGGCTAAGATAGAAGGCCTGGAAATAGGTGCAGATGCTTATGTGGAGAAACCTTTCTCCCCCGAATTTTTGCAGGCGCAGATAGCCAGCCTGCTCAGCAACCGTAATAAAGTGAAAGCCCATTTTGCAAGCTCACCGCTGGCGCATATAAAAAGCATGGCGTATAATAAGGCCGATGAGCAGTTCCTGGGAAATTTACAGCAGATCATTGGCAAACACCTGGATGATAAAATGCTGGATGTGGAGTTCCTGGCAAAGCAGATGAACATGAGCCGCCCCACCTTATACCGGAAGATCAGCGTGCTGTCTGATATGAGC
>NZ_DATCRF010000485.1:0-11953 GCF_036569125.1 Chitinophaga sp.
GTGATGCGGTGCCATCCTGTATTTCAAAAGCCCCTTCATGGTTAGCCATCAGCAGGTGATCTGCTACAGTGAACAGTCCCCAGGCAGGGGCTTTGGTACCGGTGACCGGCGTAAAATCGCCATTGGCAAAGCTCAGGTCCTGTGCAGCAGGTATAGGTACGGTGTACAGGCCATTAGAAGTACCTATATATAAATGCTGCTTAAAAATAATGGCGGAGTAACCGGCTCCTTCGTTCAGCTTTTCGGGGTAAATATGTTTAATAGCATTGTCATAGGCCATAAAGCCAATACCATTATCCAGGCCTAACCACAGGTTATGGTTTTTATCCGGCAGCACGGCCAGCACACAATTATTCTCCAGCCCATCGCGGCGCGAAAAATGTTCGATGATATCTCCCAGCCGGTTAATAATATAACAGCCGCTTAGCTGTGTGCCTATTGCCAGCCAGTTATTATTCACCGCTGAGCAGCTGAGAATGCGGTCGTTCATAAAGGTGCGCATGTTCGCGGATGGGAAGGGGGTAAGCTGGTTGTGCGACAGTATGTACAAACCATGTTTAAGCGTTGCTACCACGGTGCTGTCCTTCCCCAGCTGGGTAAGGGCTGTGATGGCAGAACCTTGTGGTAAGGTATGCTCTTTAATCAGCGGTATCCAGGTATTGCCGGCCAGGGTAAGCAGCCCTTTTTTTACATCCTGCGCTATCAGCTGTCCATTGGCCTGCCCCATGTACAGCCATCCGGCATCAGCGGGATATACTGTGATGTTATTATTACGAAAACGGAAAATAGCAGTGCGGGAGCGGAACAGCACTTCATCTTTATACACAACAATGTTCCAGATATCGGAAAAGTTACGTTGGGCCGCAGGAACCAATGGTACCAGGGAGGTAAAGCTAAGCCGCCCGTTCTTACCGGCGCTAAAGTAACCGAACCCGTTCTGTGTACCGGTATATATTTTATGATCGCGGCCAATGGCTACGCAGCGCGCCATGGAGCCATCCGGCAGGGGATAGGTTTTCCAGTAGCTGCCATCAAAGCTCAGCAAGCCCTCTATATTGGCAAAATATACCAGGCCGTTGCTGTCCTGCGCAATGCTCCAGTTAGCGGTACCGGCGTTGTAAGTGTTTTTGCTGTAGCTGACCACATCCGGGGTCCCGATCTTATGCTGGCTAAAGGCTAAGGATCCTGATAACAGCAATCCCGTTAGAAATATGCTTTTCATAGAGAACCGTGGAATGATGATTAGAGTATGTAGCTGTAAAGCGGCGCTTATAAATATACAAAAAATGGAAGGAGCCCGGCAGCTGGGCTTACTCATAAAAAAGATAGTAGCGGGGAATGTTATGATGTAGTGTTGATGTGGTGAAAAATAACCTCCCTAAGCCCGCAGCGGCTAAATTCGTTCTGCACCCATTACCATAATATATACAAATGAAAAAACTGGTTATCCACGTCATCTTTACCATTTTAGCTTTTAATGCAAGTGCGCAGAACGGGCCTTTAGGCATTTTTGAAGGCCATGGGGATATCGGCAACCACGTAAAACCCGGCGCTGCTACCTATATTCCGCAAACGCAGCAATATATCATCTCCGGCGCAGGCTATAATGTATGGTTTGATCACGATGAATTTCATTATGTATACAAACGCCTGAAAGGCGATTTTATCCTTTACACCCGTGCAGCCTTTGTAGGGGCAAAAGGGGTGGAGGAGCACCGCAAGGCAGGCTGGATGGTGCGTAAAAGCCTGGACAGCAATGCCGCGCATGTAAATGTGGTGGCGCATGGCGATGGCCTTACCTCCCTGCAATACCGCAAAACAGCCGGCGCCACCACGGAGGAAGTACGCTCCACCCTTACCCATGCGGATGTGCTGCAGCTGGAACGTAAAGGCAATACCTATACTATGCGGGTAGCCAGGTATGGAGAGCCGTTTGTAACCGCGCAGGTAACGGACCTTGACCTGGGAGCGGAAGTATATGTGGGATTGTTTGTAGGCTCCCATAATGCCGATGTGCTGGAAACCGGCGTGTTCCGCGATGTACGTATAACCGTACCCTTTAACGGGGAATCGGATCAGAACACCCGTATGACCCTGGGCAGCAACCTGGAGCTGCTGGAAGTGGCCACCGGCAACCGCGAGATCATTTATACCGTACCCTACTCCATACAGGCCCCTAACTGGATGCCCAGCGGGAAGTCGCTTGTTTTTAATGATAACAAAGGGCTGATGTACACCTTTGACCTGGCCACCCGGCAGCCGGTGCAGCTAAATACCGGGGATATAAAAAACAATAATAACGATCATGTGCTTTCCTTTGATGGCGCCATGCTGGGGCTAAGCAGTAATGTACGGGAGCTGGGTGGATCGATCATTTACACCGTGCCCGTAACCGGCGGCACGCCAAAGCAGGTAACGCCCAAAGGGCCTTCGTACCTGCATGGCTGGTCGCCGGACGGGAAATACCTGGTTTTCTGCGGGCAGCGGAACGGGGAGTTTGATGTATACCGTGTGCCGGCCGCAGGCGGAGCGGAGGAAAAGCTTACTAACACAAAAGGTTTGGACGATGGGCCTGAATATTCGCCGGATGGGAAGTATATTTACTTTAATTCCGTACGCTCCGGCACCATGCAGATCTGGCGGATGAAGCCAGATGGCAGCGGGCAGGAGCAGGTTACAAATGATGATCTCAATAACTGGTTTGCGCACATTTCGCCGGATGGGAAGTGGATGGTATTCCTCTCTTTCCTGAAAGAAGAAGTGGAGCCGGGTATACACCCGCCTTACAAGCATGTATACCTGCGCCTGATGCCGGTTGCGGGCGGCACACCCAAAGTGATCGGGTATGTGTATGGCGGGCAGGGCACTATTAATACGCCCTCCTGGTCGCCGGATAGCAAACGTATTGCCTTCATCAGTAATTCGGATATGAGCAGTAAATAAACAGACCTTTTAGCAAATGAACATGAACAGACGTTCGGCCCTCCGCACCCTGATGGTGGTAACCGCAGGCGTTACGCTGCTGCCTTCATGCGTGCAGCGCCCGCGTAAAGCGGCAGTGGCCTACAAACACTTACAGCTGAACGGTGAGGAGGAAGATATGCTGGCTACCATGGCCGCTATCATCATCCCCACCACCACTACGCCCGGTGCAAAGGAAACCGGGGCGCACCGTTTTGCCCTTACTATGATAGATGATTGCTGCAGCGCCAAAGACCAGGAGCAATTCCAGGATGGCCTGCACAAATTTCAGGAGATGGTAAGGGAAAAGGATGGTAACCCCTTTGGGAAATGTACCCCTGCACAGCAGCAGCAATGGGTAGCCACGCTGAATGATGGTAAGAACCTGCCGCATAACGTGGATGCCTTTTATCACATGCTGAAAAGGTATACCATTGAAGGTTTTACGGGCTCTCAATATTTTTTAACCAAAGTAAGGGTGTATGAGCTGGTGCCCAGCCGCTTTCATGGCTGTATAGCAGTGAGTAAAGTATCGCCCTCCATAGATAACTGATCGTAGTATGAGTAATAGTAAGCAGGCCAATACTTTTGATGCCATTGTAATAGGTGCGGGCATGAGCGGCGGATGGGCAGCAAAAGAGCTGTGCGATAAAGGATATAAAACATTATTGCTGGAACGCGGGCGTAATGTGCAGCATTTGAAAGATTATCCCACCACCAACATGTATCCCTGGGAATTCAGCCACCATGGCCAGGTACCGGCAGAGATCCAGGAAGCCAATCCTTCCATTAGCCGCTGTTATGCGTACCGGGAAGATGCCATGCATTTTTTTGTAAAGGATACGGAGCATCCCTATGTGCAGGATAAACCGTTCGACTGGATCCGCGGTTACCAGGTAGGCGGCAAATCCATTATGTGGGCGCGGCAAACGCAGCGCTGGAGCGATTATGATTTTGAAGGCCCGCTGCGGGATGGCTTTGCAGTGGACTGGCCTATCCGTTATAAAGACCTGGCGCCCTGGTACAGCTATGTGGAGAAATTTGTGGGCATCAGCGGTAATAAAGACGGCATTCCCAACCTGCCGGATGGTGAATTCTTACCGCCCTGGGAGCTAACCTGTGTGGAAGATTATTTTAAAGGTGTGGTAGCAAAGAATTATGAGAACCGCCACGTGATCTATGCACGCTGCGCACACTTAACCAAACCGCAGGATATTCATAAGGAGCAGGGCCGCAATCAATGCCAGGGCCGCAGCCTTTGCCAGCGGGGTTGCCCGTTTGGCGGTTACTTTAACAGTAACTCCACCACCATTCCCTGGGCACAGAAAACAGGTAATCTTACTTTGCAGCCATTTTCCGTGGTGCATAGTATTATATACGATGAGCACAAGGGCAAAGCCGGTGGCGTACGTGTGATTGACGCAAACACCAAAGCTGTAACAGAGTACTACGCCCCGGTTATTTTTTTAAATGCAGGCGCTTTAAACACCAATCTTATCCTTATGCATTCCACTTCATCCCGCTTCCCAAATGGTTTGGGAAATGAGAATGGTTTGCTGGGTAAGTATGTAGCTTTTCACAATTACCGCGCGCGCATTTCCGGCACGCACGATGGGTTTAAGGAATTTACAACAGACGGGCGCCGTCCCACCAGCGCGTATGTGCCGCGTTTCCGCAATGTATTTAAGCAGGAAACGGATTTCCTGCGCGGCTATGCTGCTTCTTTTTACTCCGGCCGTTTTCCGCAGCGGGATACCTCCGGTTTTGGCGAAGCGTTAAAACAGCAGCTGGGTAATGCCACTCTGGGCCCCTGGTATGTATCCTCCCAAATGATGGGCGAAACCATTCCCAAGGAAAGCAATACCGTAAGCCTGCATGCACAGCAGAAAGATGAATGGGGCATTCCCTTGTTACGCATCAATATTGATTATGATGATAATGATGAGAAGATGATCAAAGATTTCTTTGAGCAGTTCAAGGATATGTTTGCCAAAGCCGGTTTTAGCAATGTAGAGACCTACGACAGCAAACAAGCCCCTGGCCTGGATATTCACGAAATGGGCGGCGTACGTATGGGCCACGATCCTAAAACATCGCTGTTAAATAAATGGAACCAGCTGCATGCCTGCAAAAATGTGTTTATTACAGATGGCGCCTGCATGACTTCCACATCAACCCAGAACCCATCGCTCACCTATATGGCATTAACTGCCAGGGCAGTGGATTACGCGGTGTCTGAAATGAAGAAAGGGAATTTATAAACGTCATGTGATCTTATATATTAGCCCTGGCAGGTACTGCACCTGCCGGGGCTTTTTATTGGATCTTATTTTCCCTATATTTACCCCTGACAGTGCAAATCATTCATACAGGCATTACGGGAGAAGAGGAAAGGCGCCTGCTGGCAGATGTAGCAGCCGGCAGCTGGAATGCTTATTCCCGTTTATATGAGCTTTACTCTCCTTTAGTGCTGCATTACCTGCAAATTTATTTACCGGAAAAACAGGACGTGGAAGAAATAGGGCAGGAGGTGTTCCTGAAAGTGTGGAAGCGCCGGGAAACGCTCATCACTATACGTTCCTTTAAGAACTACGTTTTTATTATTACCCGCAATGCGCTGAACGACTTTTTACGCGCCCGCCAGGCCCGCCTCTCCAAACAGGCCGGTTATGAGCGCGATTATGTGCAGCCGCACCACTACAGCCCCGACGATAAATTAGTAACCGATCAATATGAAGCCATTGCCCGTGCGGCACTGGCAGCGCTGCCGGAAAAACAGCGTTTGATCTTTGAGCTGCGTACCCGGGATGAGAAGACCATCCAGGAAATAGCCAATGAAATGGGTATGTCGCTGGGCGGGGTACATAAATCATTACAGCAGTCCATTGCCGCATTAAAGGACTATTTAGGCAAACATGGGGTGCATTTCCTGGTGCTGCTTTTTTTAATGTGCTGATGTGCTAATATGCTAATGTGCTGGTTTATATTTATTTACTGGTAGATTGTTTTTTATTCTATAATGGATCGCCATACATTCAAATACCAGCACATTAGCATATCAGCACATCAGCACATTAATTTTTTTTTTTACGCTCAGTGAAAATTCAACATTAACCACCGTCTTTAGTACGTACACATCATGGACCTTACCAGGGCAATAGCACATATTGAAGCTTTAACCGCCGGCCGGCCGGTGAATGAAAGCGCTGCCGGCGCCTTCCGGCAGTGGATGCTTACGGAAGCAAGCGCCGAAGAGCTGAAAGCGCTGGCTGCCGCACATGAAGAGCTGCTTATGGGGGCAACAGGAGAGCTGGTATACGACCGGGAGATTGCCGGTAATATTTTTTCTAAACTACAATACCTCCGCGAAGAAGCCGCGGAGGATCTCATAGGACAGGACAACACACCGGTGGTGCCGCTACGTTCCCGCTTAAATTATTGGTGGGCAGCTGCAGCAACCCTGCTTTTAATATTGGGAGCAGGCACCATCTGGTTTTTACGCACGCAAAAGAACACACCCGCAGTGGCAGTGCAGCAGCCATTGCAGCCCGGCGGTAATAAAGCGCTGTTAACATTAGCTAACGGGCAGCAGATAGTGCTGGATAACGCGGCCACCGGCCAGGTAGCCACCGCAGGCGGTGTACAGGTAGTGAAGCTGGATAGCGGGTTGATCGCTTACCAGGGAACCGGCAGCATTGTAGAAAGCAATTTGTTATCTGTACCCAGGGGCGGACAATACAGGGTTACTTTGCCGGATGGTACCAAAGCATGGTAAAACGCCGCATCATCCTTACGGTACCCCACTGCTTTTACGGGCGCTACCCGCAGCGTGGAGCTGAGCGGCGAAGGGTATTTTGAAGTAGCGGCAGATGCCGCGCATCCCTTTGTGGTAAAAGCAGCCGGTGTAAATGTGCAGGTGTTGGGCACTTCCTTTAACATTATGGCTTATGCCGATGAAGCAGCCATCCGTACTACGGTGCTTAGCGGCGCAGTAAAAGTGCAGGCTGCAACAGCAGCCGTGG
This sequence comes from Chitinophaga sp., assembly GCF_036569125.1. Taxonomy (GTDB): domain Bacteria; phylum Bacteroidota; class Bacteroidia; order Chitinophagales; family Chitinophagaceae; genus Chitinophaga. The sequence goes on from NZ_DATCRF010000485.1 coordinate 6,984, forward strand.
TAACGCCCGGTTTGCAGGCCAGCCTGTATCCGCAGCAAAATACATTTAAGCTTACCCGTCCCGACCTGGAGGAGGTAATAGCGTGGAAAGAAGGTAAGTTCCGTTTTGGCAAAACCAATATTAAGAACATTATGCGGCAAATGGCCCGCTGGTACGATATGAATGTGATCTATGCCGGTAATGTGGATGAGGTGCAGTTTGAAGGCATCCTGTCCAGGAAAGCCGCTGCCGCGCAGCTGCTGGAAGCCATTGCCGCCACCGGCGATGTACATTTTAAAATAGAAGGTAATAACGTAACCGTTTTTCCGGGAAAGGGGGAATAAAGGATATAAACCCGGATCAAAGGGATCAACATAGCAACAGGAAAAAATTCAGCCAAACAGTAATTAAAGATCAACCAAAGTGTTCGTAACAGCCAACCGGAAGTTTATGTAAACAATTAGAACCAACCGTGTTCCCGTAAAAAAATAGCGGGTCCTGATTGCCGTCAGAACCCGCTGTAGCGGGAATACTTTGTAAATGCCTGAAACATTTTTTTAGTAAATCCCTAAAATGTACAAAAGTATGACTTGGATTGTACCTGATAAAGGTATGCGAAATCTTTCGCTTATTAAAATGCTGATGATTATGAAATTCATCATGATCCTTATGCTGGTAGGCGCTTTGCACGTAAGCGCAAACAGTTTCGGACAGCGGGTGACAATGAATGTAAAAGACGCACCGCTAACACAGGTATTTAAAATGCTGAGCGCACAAACCGGGCAGGAGTTCTTATTGAACCCTGCAACAACGGAGCAGGTGCCGCCGGTGACCATCAATGTAAAAGACGTTCCGGTAGAAGCTTTCCTGGAAAAGCTTACAAAGGAGCGCGGCCTGCGTTACACCATTCTCAACAACATTATTATTGTAACGCGTGAGCTGGCGAAACAGCCTGCAGATACCACGCCCGTTGCAGCGCCGCGGCCCAATGTTATTATCAGTGGTACGGTGATGGATATTAACGGGGAGCCATTACCCGGGGCAACGCTTATGATACAGGGTACCCGCAGAGGCACCCAAACCGCTGCCAACGGCCATTTTGAAATACATTCAGACCAGGTGGATAATACCCTGGTGATCACCTATACCGGTTATGGTGTGCTAAGCACAAAAGCGATTTCAGGCCATCCCATGACCATTATGATGCGGCCCTCTAAAAATGAGCTTGACCTGGTGCAGGTAATTGGATACGGCCGCACCAGCAAACGTTTTAATACCGGCAACGTGGTTACCGTAAGGGGAGAGGATATTCAGAAGAACCCCGTAACCAATGTGCTGGCAGCTTTACAGGGCCGTGTGCCCGGCATGATCATTACCCAGGCCACCGGCATACCCGGCGGCGCAGTGAATGTGAATATACGCGGCACCAACAGCCTGGCCGCCGGTACAGATCCTTTATATATTATTGATGGGGTACCCTACCCGCCCGGCACAATAAACAGTGGCGGTGTACTCCTGCTGAACCAAACGCTGAAAGGCGGTAACTACCTCAACTATTTTAACCCGGCTGATATTGAAAGCGTGGATGTGCTGAAGGATGCAGACGCTACCTCCATTTATGGCTCCCGCGGCGCCAATGGCGTAATACTCGTTACCACTAAAAAAGGTAAGCCCGGCCGAACAAGGATAGACCTGAATGCCTATACCGGTATTTCTACTACAGCCACGGCGCCCAAGCTGCTGAACTTACAGCAGTATCTTGAAATGCGGCATGAAGCTAAAAGGAATGATAAGACGGCCGCCACAATTTTAGATTATGATATTAACGGTACCTGGGATACCACCCGTTATACCGACTGGCAAAAGCTGCTGCTAAAGAAAAAGGCTTACCTGAGCAATGGGCAGATAAGTATGTCCGGCGGTGGCAATAACAGCAGCTACCTGGTAGGTGCAGGTTATACGCGGCAAACCTCCGTAATGCCCGGTGATGGCGCTAACCAGCAGGCCAATGTGCATTTCAGCACCACGGCGGAAACTAATAATAAAAAGGTAGCCGTTATGTTATCCGGCAGCTATAACTATACCTATGATAATATTCAGGCCTATGATTTTTCCCGTGCCGTGTTACAGCTGGCGCCCGATGCGCCTAAGGTGTATAACGATGACGGATCATTGAACTATGAGAACAATACTTTTGACAATCCTTTCAGGGAGCTGAATAAAATATACAAGAACCGTGTGAATAACCTGGTAGGCAATGCCAGCATCAGCTACCGCCCCCTGAAAGGGCTGGAAATTAAAACCGTGCTGGGTTACAATAATGCGCAGATCAGTGAGTTCCTGGGCACGCCTATGTCTTACTACAGCCCTGCCAACCTGCAGCTGAGCGGCGCAGTGAATCAAAGCCTGTTCCGCACTTTTAATAACAGCACCTGGTCAATAGAACCGCAGGCCAATTACAGCATTGCATTGGGTAAAGGTGTGCTGAATGCCCTGGCAGGCGCCACTTTCCAGAGCAGTAAAGATACCCGGCTGTCGCAAAAAGCAATAGGCTTCAGTAATGATGCGCTGCTGGAAAATCCCGGTGCGGCAGATAGCACTTTAATAGACGATTATTCATACAGCCTTTATAATTACAACGCAGCATTTGGCCGCCTGAACTATAGCTGGAACAATAAGTACATCCTGAACCTCACAGGCCGTTATGATGGCTCCAGCAGGTTTGGCCCCGGCAGGCAGTTTCATTTCTTTGGCGCAATAGGCGCCGCCTGGATCTTTACGGAAGAAGCATGGGTAAAGAACAATGTGCGCTTCCTGAGCTTTGGTAAGCTGAGAGGCAGCTATGGCACTACCGGTAACGACCGTATAGGAGATTACAAATTTTATGATCTCTACAATCCCGGCAGCCAGTACCAGGGGCAGCAGGGCTTATTACCCGCCAGCCTTTTCAATCCTGACCTGCAATGGGAAACCAATAAGAAAATGGAGCTGGGCCTGGAGCTGGGTTTCCTGAAAGACCGTATTTCAGTGGAAGGCAGCTATTACCGCAACCGCAGCTCTAACCAGCTGTTCCCCTATAACCTGGCAAGGACCACGGGCTTTAACAGCATTTTACTGAACCTGCCGGCAGTGATACAGAACAGTGGTATAGAAATAACGTTAAGGACCACCAACATCCGCACAAAAACCTTTACCTGGACCACCAGCTTTAACATCAGCGCCAATCATAATAAGCTGGTGAGTTATCCGGGGCTGGCCTCCTCCACCTACACCAATATCTTTGTGATAGGGCAGCCCATTTACCTGGTGAAAGTATTTAAATACGCCGGTGTGGATCCCGAAAAAGGGGTGTACACTTTTTATGACAGCAAGGGAAGCATTACCACCACGCCCAGTGAAACTACCGACAGAACGGAGTATATAGATACATCGCCCAAATACTTTGGCGGTTTGCTGAACTCATTCCAGTACAAAGGTTTTTCGCTGGACTTTAATTTCAGCTTCATCAGCCGCATGGCTAAAAATGCATTTGGCCAGCAGCAAACCCTTCCGCCCGGCTTCTTTTATAACATGACCACCGATGTGCTGGCGCGCTGGCAAAAGCCTGGCGACGTAACGGATACACGCAGCTATACTGCCAACATCCTGGGCTTTTTGGCCCAGAGTAACGCCACTGCCAGCACCCGTGCGTATAGCCTGGCCCGTTATGCACGTTTGCAGAACCTGGCTTTCTCTTACCAGCTGCCGCAATCATTGCTGGCTAAATGGCGCATCAGCAACATCCGGCTATACCTGCAGGGGCAAAACCTGTTCACCATTTCCAATTTCAAAAATGTAGATCCTGAGAACCTGGATGCCGTTAGCCTTCCGCCGCTGCGCCAGTACACTGCCGGTTTCCAGGTTACCTTATAAACTGTTTGATCATGACACGTACCTATAGAGCAATCATAAACTTCGTTTTCCGCTATATGCCCGTTGCAGGCCTGCTGCTTGTAAGCGCCGCCGGCTGTAAGGATTTTGTGCAGGTAGATCCGCCTATCTCCGGCATTAACAAGGATAATGCCTATGACAACGATAAATCTGCTTTGTCTGTAATGACCGGCATTTACGGCCGGCTGGTAACGCCCAATTTTGGTGTTACCTACGGCAGCACCGGTATTGGCTATCTGATGGGCCTTTATGCAGATGAGCTGAAGAACTGGAATCCGAATAGTACTACCCGCCAGCAGTTTTATGTAAATAACCTGCAGGCCACTAATACCGTAAGCGCTTTGTGGAATCCCATATATACAGAGATCTATGCCTGTAATGCCGCTATAGAAGGCTTCACAACATCTGCCGCATTAAGTGCGGCCGTTAAAAGGCAGGGTGAGGGAGAAGCAAAGTTCATGCGCGCTTTCCTTTATTTCTATGCAGTGAACCTGTTTGGCGATGTACCCCTGGCCATTACTACCGACTACCGCGCCAATACCGCTATGGCACGTACGCCGCAGGCAACAGTATATACGCAGATCATTGCAGATCTTAAGGATGCGCAGAACTTACTGGGTGATGCTTATCTGAATGGTAACGGCACTGCTGCGCAGGACAGGGCCCGGCCCAACAAACAGGTGGCTGCTGCTTTACTGGCAAAGGTATACCTGTACATGAAGGATTGGGCCAATGCAGAAGCGCAGGCCAGCGCCGTAATTGCAGACAGCCGTTATGCGCTGGAAACAGATCCTGCCAATGTATTCCTGGCTGCCAGTAAGGAAAGCATCTGGGGCCTGGCGCCATCCGTTAGCTCAAATTATGTGGTGGAAGAGGTGAACCTGTACACTTTTACACCCGGTATTGGGCCGGATAACAGCAAAACAGTTTCGCTGAGCGATTACATTTTAAATGCTTTTGAAGCAAACGATAAACGTTTTGCTGCATGGGTAGGCCGTACCGATGTACCTCCCAATGGAGTATCTCCCGCCGGCACTTACTACTTCTCCAATAAATACAGA
>NZ_DATCRF010000486.1:0-7094 GCF_036569125.1 Chitinophaga sp.
GTGGTAACCCTCCGCAAAATGAGCCCGCCCATGGGTGCAGAGGTACGGAACTCCCTGGTATCGCTGGAAAAAGAATACTAATAGAGCATAAAGCGCAAAGCATAAAGGATAAAGCATAAAGGGTAAAGCATAAAGCGCAAAGCAGAAAGCAAAAAGCCCTAAAAGGGCCTTCAAAAAAGCGTTAACAGCAAAAAGCAATCGGCTTTATGCTTTCAGCCTTAAGCTTTTAGCCTAGAAAAGCAGCTTTCTGCTTTTAGCTTTCGGCTTTCAGCCCAAAAAGCAATCAGCTTTATGCTTTCTGCCTTAAGCTTTCAGCCTTGAAAAGCAGCTTTCGGCTTTCAGCTTTTAGCTTTCAGCTTTTAGCTTTCAGCTCATTATTAAATATTATTATTATTTTTATATAAATAAAATAAACTAACCCATCCTATGGCACAAAAGTTCATGACGGCCGCCTTTTGCCTGCTTTTTAGCACCGGCGCCCTATACGCCCAGAACGTGGATGAAACCTTGGAACAGGCCAAACAGTTGGAAAAGCAAATGAAAGAGGCAGAGGCCCTGGCTAAATACAAGGACGTACTAAAAGCGCAACCCGCTCAGCTGGAAGCCCTTATAGGCGCCAGTGAGCTAAGCTCCCGCGAAGGCAACCGCCAGAAAGAGAAGGAAGATAAGACCCGCTACTTTAACGAAGCAAAAGAATATGCCGCAGAGGCCCTGAAAGCCGCCCCTAACGATGCCAATGCCAACTATGCAATGGCCGTGGCTATGGGCCGGCTGGCACTTATTTCCGGCGCCAAGGAAAAAGTAGCTGCCTCCCGCGATGTAAAGAAGTATGCGGAGCTGGCCATTAAGTTCAACCCGAACTATGGGCAGGCATATCATGTATTGGGCAAATGGAACTATGAGGTGGCCAACCTCAGCTTCCTGGAAAAAAATGCCGCCAAAGCCTTGTTCGGCGGCCTGCCGGATGGTTCTATGGACCAGGCCATTGCCAATTATGAAAAATGCCGCAAGCTGGATCCCGGGTTTATTTTGAACTATTATGAACTGGCCCGCGCCTATAATAAGAATGATCAGCAAACCCTGGCCATGGATGTGCTGCGCAAAGCCGTTACCCTGCGCCCTGTAACCCAGGACGATCCCGGTATTAAGGCGGAGTGCAAGAAAATGCTGGAGGAACTGCAGTAGAGCTTAAAGCATAAAGCACAAAGCATAAAGCTTAAAGGAAGCTTCAAAGAAGCATTAACAGCAAAAAGTGAGGAGCTTTATGCTTTCCGCCTTATGCTTTCCGCTAAAAAAGCCCTGGCAGAAAAAGGTGATCAGCTTTCTGCTTTCACCTTTCAGCTTTTCGCCTTAAATTGCTGCTTCATTCACAAGTACAATATGTCCGTAACATATAATATGCAGCCGGCATTTGCAGTAGACGATGCCTCTTTGCTGGAAACGGACCTTACCACCTGTCACCTGCTGGTGCTGGTAGGCCAGGGCACTTTCAGCTACGTAGTATTTGATCCTGCAGGAGGAAAGTTCCTGGCGCTAAAGTCATATAATTTCCAACCGCAAAAGCTGGCCGTGGCCGACCTGGAAATGATCGAGCGGGTATTTGATGCCGACAAGCTGCTCTTTACCGCTTTCAAATCCGTGTTGCTGGCCTTTGACGCCTCTGTAAGCACCCTGGTGCCGGAAAACCAGTACAGCCCCCAGCTGAAAAAGGATTTCCTGCACATGGTATACCCCGAAAAGCTGCAGGAAGCTGTGCTGGCAGATGTGTTGCCGCCACCTATGTCCTTAGTGAATGTGTATGCCGTAGATAAAGACCTGCTGGGCTTTTTACGCAAGGAGTTCTCTACAGACCGTGTAGTACACGCACACTCCGCGCTGCTGCAGGCCTACCCTTATGATTTTGATTTCCGTGCCCATGATGGCGTAGCCTATATTATGGCCCAGCGCAACCGGTTCACCATTACCATCTATGCCGCCGGCAAGCTGCTGAATCAGCAGGAGCTGCCCTACCAATCCGGGCTGGATATAGTATACCACCTGGTAAATGCCGTACGGGTGTTGGGCCTGGATGAGCAAAAGGTAAAGGTAAAGCTGGGCGGCCCGCTGGCCAAGGATTCAGATATTTACCAGGAGCTGCATAAGTTTGTATCCCACCTGGAATGGGTGCAGCGCCTGCCGGAGTTCCAGTACATTGGCAAAATGCAGGAAATGCCCGGTTACTATTTTCATAACCTGTATGCCCTGGCCCTATGCGTATAATAGGAGGGGCATATGGAGGAAGAAGGTTTCAGCCGCCTGCCAACATGCCCCATACCCGGCCCACCACGGATATTGCCAAGGGCGGCTTGTTCAACATCATTGAAAACAACCTGGATATACCCTCCCTCAAAACACTGGATATCTTTGGCGGTACCGGCAGCATCAGCTACGAGCTGGCCTCCCGCGGCGCCACGGATCAAACCATTGTGGAAAAGGACCCGGACATGGCCGCCTACATTGAGAAAACAGCACAGGCGCTGGATATTCATACCCTGAAACTGTTCCGCATGGATGTATTCAGGTTCCTGCAGCAGTGTACCGATAAGTTCGACTTTATTTTTGCAGGCCCGCCTTACGCACTTACCACCATAGACCAGCTGCCACTGGTAATATTCGAACGGCAGCTCCTGAACCCGGAAGGCTGGCTGGTGCTGGAACATACACCACGTAACAACTACAAGCATTATAACTACTACCGTACGGAACGCAATTACGGTACTACCATATTTTCTATTTTCATTAACCGGGAAGAGCTGCGGCAGCACAGCTAAAAGCCCGGTATGCAACTATTTGACCATTAAATTGTTTCCATGCGTATATGTGTATTTCCAGGCACCTTTGATCCCATCACCTTAGGCCATAAAGATGTAATAGACCGTGCTATAGACCTGTTTGATGAATTGATCATTGCCATAGGCGTAAATTCCAGCAAAGTGCCCATGTACGCGCTGGAGCAGCGTTTACAATGGATCAGGGATATCTATAAGGATGAGCCTAAGATCAAGGCAGCCTCTTACAAAGGGCTTACGGTGGATTTTTGCAGACAGGTAAATGCACAATATATATTAAGGGGTATCCGCTACGTGAATGACTTTGAATATGAGAAGGCTATTGCAGATGTGAACCGGGCTATGGACAACAGTATAGAAACCATCTTCCTTACCTGCACGCCGCAGTTCACCAGCATTGCATCTACCCTGGTGCGGGATATTATCCGTAATAACGGCAATGTATCGCAGTTCTTACCGGAGGCAGTATTGCAAACACTGGCGCAGGAAAAAGAGCAGCCCCGCAATTAATAATGAATAATTAAAAATTAATAATGAAACCAATCTGGCACTCCCTCGACATCTCACTGGATCAGCTAAACGAATGGGGCGATAATACCATGGGCAGCTGCCTGGGTATGGAGTTCACGGAAATAGGCCCGGATTACCTGCGGATGATGATGCCGGTAGACCACCGTACCGTACAACCTTATGGACTGTTGCACGGTGGAGCTTCTGCAGCCCTGGCAGAAACGGTGGGTAGTATGGCATCGGGGCTGGTGATAGACTCTCAAAAGCAAATATGCGTAGGGTTGGAGATCAATGCCAACCATATAAAAGGCGTGCGGGAAGGTTATGTACATGCTATTGCAAGGCCCCTGCACTTAGGTTCTACTACTCATGTATGGGACATCCGCATCACGGACGATCAGCATAAGCTGGTATGTATCAGCCGCTTAACAGTGGCTATACTACCTAAACGGGATGATAAGTAAGCCTTTAGCTATTAGCTATTAGCTTTTAGCTAAAGGATGGCCCCCAACAGCTAATAGCTAAAAGCCAACAGCTAAAAGCTATTTGCATATCCCGCTTTCTCAAACACATCCACAATATTCTGATAGGAAAACTTCAGGTACTTGCCTAAATTCTCAGGCCTGATCCATTGTATATCCATAATATCTTCCTCTATCTGCGGTACTGTAAGCTCTGATCCGGTGAACAGCATTTTGTACCAGTACGTGTGTTTCAGCACCTTTTTCTCTTTCAGCGGGTAGTAGTGGTACGTTTCCGTGAGCTTGTGCTCCAGGGTAATGTGCTGCAGGCCGGTTTCCTCCTGAACTTCGCGTATAGCGCAATCCTCCAGGCTTTCTCCTTCATCCTGCTTGCCTTTGGGCAGGTCCCACTTACCGCGGCGGAACATCAGCAATATTTCGCCCGCCGGGTTGGTGATCAGGCCACCTGCCGCTACAAAAACACTAAAATGACTTTTGATGGCATCCAGCAGCTTTTGCGTATCTGACTGTACAAAAACAGCCGCCGGTATCTCACCCTTTTCCAATGCCAGCAGGGTTTGGGTGATGGTAATAGCATCTGGTTTAGGGCACACCGGCGCTTCTGTAAAGCCGGCCGGGATCTCTCTTTGATTGGCAGATAGGATGAGGGGTCTCTCGTTGAGATATATCGTTTTGGTCTGTTCCATACGGCAAAAATAGCTATATGTGAACAAAGTGGGTAACAGTAACCGACGAATGCGTAGCCCTTATGATAAATTCCGTATGATCCGCGATGGAGCAGCTACGTATAAAATACTGTTGGGAATGCGTAGATATACAGGTAGGAGTTGATAATCATTAACGGTATCGCTTGATCCGCTGCCGGAATTGTAAACCGTTGTAAATAAAGCATAGTTGCTTTGTCCATTTCTATACAGTTTGTATAGTGAATTGTACAAAAACTTAGATGTTTTGTATATTATTTTATACAAAAAACTACCGATCCCCTAATTTTGCGGCCATGAGTAACATCAGTGAAAAACAAGTAGCCGAAAAGCTGCTGCAGGTGCAGGCCGTAAAGCTGCGCCCCGCCGAGCCCTTTACCTGGGCTTCCGGCTGGAAATCGCCCATTTATTGCGATAACCGTAAGCTGTTATCCTTTCCTTACGTGCGCGACTATATTAAATCTGAGCTCTCCAACATGGTGTTCAGCGACTTCCCGGAAGCAGCCGTAATAGCCGGCGTAGCTACCGCGGGCATACCGCATGGCGCCCTGGTAGCCGATCAGCTAAAGCTGCCCTTCATTTATGTACGCTCCAAACCCAAGGAACACGGTATGGGCAACCAGATCGAAGGCGTGCTGCAGGAGGGCCAGCCCGTGGTAGTGGTAGAAGACCTGATCTCTACCGGCAAAAGCAGTCTGGAAGCCGTGCAGGCCATCCGCCAGGCAGGCGGGGAGGTAATAGGCATGGTATCTATCTTTAATTATGGATTTGATATCGCAGTGAAGGCATTTGAAACTGCCGGCGTACCCTTCCGCTCACTCAGTAATTATAATGCATTAATAGAGCTGGCGGTTGAAAAAGGGATGGTATCTGCCGCAGAACAATCCACCCTGCAATCCTGGCGTACCGCTCCGGATCAATGGGGGAAATAATGATGTGCAGATATGCAAATGTGCAGGTGTGCAAATGACCTCCACGATCCGGAAATAATGCTAATCCATCTGCACATTTGCATATCTGCACATTCGCACATTTGCCTTATCTTCGGGTATCAAAACAATTTTTTATGCGTATCATCAAGCTCGTAATGGTAATGCTGCTGGTTGCTGTAGGCACCGCTACCATGGCGCAATCTAAAAAAGGCACCCTCGTAACGGCAAAGATCAGCACACCGACCGTACAATGCGAACAATGTAAGGCAAGGATTGAAAAATACATGCTGCAGGAAGAAGGCATCGCCTCTACCAAAGTGGATGTTAAAAAGCACATTACTACGGTAAAGTTCTTCACGGACCGCACCAATATTGAAAATGTGAAAACAGCCATTGCCAATGCAGGCTATGATGCAGATAATGTAACCGCTAACCCGGAAACATACGCCAAGCTGCCCACCTGCTGCAAGAAACCTGAAGATGGTGGCGGGCATCCCGACAAAAAACACTAAAATTTCTTGTAACTGTAAATTGAATAGCTCCCGTTCCGGCCCTCCGGAACGGGACTTTTTTTAGATGGAAGCCGCCGGATTACATAATATACAATTCAATGCGCTCAAGCACCACCTGGGCGCCATCGGTAATTTCATAGCTACCTGCCCGGTAGCGGAACTTACCCAACACCTGAAGGTGCTGGGTAATTCCCAGATGGACCTGTACCTGGGCCAGCTGCAGGTAGCAGAAATCGGCCAGGAAACCCTGGATGCCCTGTGGGAGCGGAACATCAATACCCTGCCGGAATACGCCCACTGGCTGGATCTGGAGGAAGGTTATCAGTCCCTTACCTTATCCGACCAATCCACCTGGATCTTAAGAATGGGGCAGGAGGAAACCGGCAAATACATTCACCTGCACCCCGGCCGCTATTCCCCGCACTCCGTACGGGTAAAAGCCACGGTATTAAAAACTGCCATAGCCCTGGCCAGCTATTATAAGCATGGATTAATAAAAGAAATTGATCTGCAGGCCCTGAACCAGGTACGCGCTGCTGTGGTGGAGCTGCCGCCCATAAAAGACCTTTCCGAAAGCCGGCACATTTTAACCATTATGGAATTAGTAACCGGCAGCTGGTAGGCTGCTATCGTTTTTGAAGAAGGCTGTCTTTTTAGAAGAATTTCAGTGGTTGTTTGGTCTCGCACTTAATAGGGAAAGGGAAATATAACCCGCCTTTACCCACCTTACAATTACCCGTAGCCTTAATAGTTACCTCTTTATTGGCAAAAGCGCTCCACGCGTTTTTGAGCACGTTGGCCATGCTTACCTCCAGCTTTACAGGGAAGTAAAAAGTGTCTTTAGCCGGTATGCGGATAAGGGTATCCTGTACGGAATGGCCTACCTGGGTATCGTCAAAGAACAGGTCAAAATTGGCATCCTTCAGCTGCAGGTTAAAGTTATTAGGGTTATAATAGGCCAGGGTCATGCGTACAATGCTGGTGCTCATACCCAGTTCGTCAAAGCTAACGCCGGCTACCCGGATAAATTCCAGGTCCTTCATTTTTTCGCAGGAGCTGGCCATACCCCAGGTAAGCAGCACTAAAACAGAGAGACGTATATATTGGGTAAAACGGGTCATTTGTT
>NZ_DATCRF010000487.1:0-31686 GCF_036569125.1 Chitinophaga sp.
GCCGGGCGGTTGACGCTGTCTTCCGTAAAGCCGGGCGAGATCCATTGTGCTTTCCAATCGTTTTTGTCCAGCAACGCCGTTTGAAAAAAGGCCGGCGCGCTCCAAGCGGAGGGCTTGCCGTCTTTATCCCATACCCTTACCTGCCAGCTGTAGCGGGTATCCGGCTCCAGGGCCTGGCCTTTATAGGCTACGTGTACGGAAGAATCGCTGTTCACTTTTCCGCTGCTCCACACCACCGTATTGTTTCTGGAGATCTTTAATTCATAAGCGGTTTGCAATACATTCCGCTGGGTGGCAGCTAATTGCCAGCTGAAGCGTGGCTGCAGTACATCCAACCCAACAGGATTGTTCAGGTTCTCACAGCGCAGCTCCTGCACCTTAACCTGTGAAAATCCGGTATAGGAAAAGAGTAATGCAGCGCCAATTATGGCGGCAAAAACGTGGATCTTTTTCATGCAGTTATAATATTATGGACGTATTCACAAATATCCTACACGCCGCTATAAAAGTATCCTATACTGTCCCATAAAAGTAACAGGAAGCACCGCGGTGCTTCCTGTTACTCATTGCCTGCTTCATTGCTTTACTTCACACTCTTCACTACATACCGGCCCTGCATTTTCCGGTAACCATACCAGCCCACTCCCAAAAGGATCAGGAAAGGCCATAGCTGCAGCAGGAAAAGCACGACACTGCGGAAAGCATCAGCTCCATTACGCAGCGCTGTTAACAGCTCCGTACCAAAACCGGCGCGGGTTACCTGCTCCGGGTTCACAACCACCTGCACATCTGCCACCTGCGGCTGGAACAGCTGCACCGTGAAAGTGGCATAGTTCACATCATCCAGGATGGCCAGGTTCATGATCTTACGGTCAATGGCATACTCTTTTTTCCTGTCCTGATAAGCCATTACATCCAGCGGGGTACTGTCTTTGCCGGGTTTTACGGGAGATGCGCCCATCTCTTTGTTCTTCAATGCATTGGTGAGATAATCCCAGGTTTTGTCCTGCTCTTTCAGCATACGGTAATCAATAAACGCTGCCATACCAGTAAGGGCATGCACCACGGAATCCAGGCTGGCGGCAGGTACGCGCAGTGTAAGGTTGGCCGTAGGCGTGTACAGCTGAATACGTTTCAGTGAATCCGTGGTGTAGGATACCTCTTTTAACACCCCGAACTCATTTTGCAGATGGCTTTCCACTACAATACCATTCAGGCCTGTAACTACCTGTTCCAGGGCAGATGCCGCCCTGAATACATTGTTCACGCGGCACCGTACATCAGCTGTGCGCACCCTTTTCCGCGAGGGGGAATTGAGCGCAGTAATGTCATTCGCAAATTTGGTGGAATCGGCCTGCACTTCATAAGCACCGGCAGTTTTGGAGGGCTCCCCATTATACTGGGCTGACTGACAGGCAGCCAATACCAGGAGCGGTAACATGAGGTAAGAAAATGAAGAACGCATAGGGTGTAGTTTTCACTTTATATCCCCGGTCCGTTAAAAGTAACCTGCGTAAAAAGTTAAAATAACCCTAAAGCGTTTTTTAGTATTGGTAAACAATTGGTACGGAAACGGGGAGCCGGATAACGTCGTAATAACAAAAAAATTGTTATGAAAATGATCAATAATATTATCTTAGTCATAAATCACACTATTCCAAGCAGGCGCCGGCGTTCCTATGCACCGGGTAAGTCCCCTCCCTAAACCAGGACAAAAACAATGATATGAAGGTAGATAAAACCACACTAACAGACTTTATTAATACATCCTTCCCCTCTTATAAGGTAGATATAACTGCATTTAATTCAGGCGTGATCGTGATAGACGTGTTCAGGTCAGGGGATGTAGTGGCTATCCAGTATGATGGCGAATCTTACATTGGCGTATCCGTGGTGCCCGACACGAAACGTGCTGGTGGCGCGGGATTACCCCAAAATGTTTTTCATACCGTAAAAGAGTTTGAGGATTATATTAAGAGAATAGCATAAGCACAACTATCCAACATTCCAGTTACAAGAACGGACAGCAGATCACGAGAGGCTTATTATCACGGACAATTTTTCCACCAATAATTTTTTCAGTGACTATCCTAACCAACGCTTAATGCGGTGTTGCGGTTGGCGCCGTCCTGTTATCTATACAGCCGTGATCATTCTACTAACTATTACGGTTACACGTTATTTTCAGGCAGCGGCTTGTCAGCTGTGAGGATAGCTATGTCCATAGCTCAGGGCATGGTATACAATGGCATATTTTCCTAACTTGTAGTTGCAAACTATGGCTTATGCGTAAACAAACTCTGTTGTATCCGGTTATCATTGGCATTTTTGGCGGTTTAATATGGTTCATTATTAACCAGGGTAACCATTTGCCGGTGAATGGTGGCGGAGGCGCGGTACCGGTTGCCACTGCAGCACCGTTAAGCTTAGGACAGCAATGGCTGGATACCATCCGCCATCCCCTTAGTCTTTTATTATTGCAGATCATCCTGATCGTAGTAACAGCCCGCGTATTTGGCAAGCTGGCGCGTTATATAAAACAACCGGCAGTGGTAGGCGAAATAGTAGCAGGTATTTGCCTGGGCCCTTCCCTGCTGGGATGGTTATTACCTGGCGGCAGCAGCTTCCTGTTCCCGGCAGAAAGCCTGAAAACACTGCAGTTCCTGAGCCAGATAGGCCTGGCCTTTTTCATGTTCATAGTAGGTATGGAGCTGGATGCCAGCAAGGTAAAGAACAAAGCGCATGTGGCTGTGATGATCAGCCATGTAAGTATTGTATTCCCGTTCTTCCTGGGCGTGTGGCTGGCTTATTATATTTTCCCAAACTTTGCCCCTGCCAATGTAGGGTTTATTTCCTTTGCGCTGTTTATGGGTATTGCTATGAGCATTACCGCTTTCCCGGTGCTGGCGCGTATTGTGCAGGAGCGTAAGCTTAGCGGCACCCCATTGGGCATACTGGCCATTACCTGCGCAGCAGCCGACGATGTTACTGCCTGGTGTATACTGGCTGCCGTAGTAGCCATTGCAAAAGCTACCGGTTTTGCAGGCACGCTTATTACCCTGGGTGCAGCCCTGCTGTTTGTGGGCATTATGTTATATGTTATAAAGCCCTGGCTGGGTAAGCAGATCAGGAAGTACACTGCCGCCGGTAACAAAGTAGCTGCCGTAGCCACTGTATTCCTGGTGGTATTACTCTCTGCCTGGATCACAGAGGTGATCGGTATTCACGCTTTATTCGGGGCCTTTCTTGCAGGCGTAATTATGCCGGCCGATGCAACCATTAAAACCTGGCTCACGGATAAAGTAGAAGACATCAGCGTACTGTTGCTGCTGCCCATTTTCTTTGCTTTTACCGGCCTGCGTACACAAATAGGATTGTTAAGTGCCGGGCACCTGTGGGCTGTTTTTGGGCTGATCATGCTGGTAGCTGTGGGTGGAAAATTTGGCGGGAGCGCGCTTACCGCACGGTTAATGGGGCAGTCCTGGACTGATGCTACGGCTATTGGCGCTTTAATGAACACCCGCGGGTTAATGGAGCTGATTGTGCTGAACCTGGGTTATGACCTGGGTATTTTATCTCCCGAAATATTTGCCATGCTGGTGTTAATGGCCCTGGCCACCACCTTTATGACCGGCCCCCTGCTGGATATGGTGAAGCATTTTGAATCTAAAAGATCCTGGAAGGCATCCGGCCCTATGAAGGCAAGCCTTGAATAAACGCTTCCAGCCTTTGCCGGTTAATAACCTGGTTGTTCCATACCCAGGTATCCTTGCTTTGCAGGTTGGCCATACTGGCATCTGACTGCACGGCCAGCCATTGTATAAAGCTGGCTTTATCTGCAAAGGTGCGGGCGCCGGGTGTTAAACCGCCATCCCAAACTTCCCCGTACAGGTACTGCCCTTTAGCATCTTTTTCCAGTCCCATGCCGCAGTAATCCCGGTGGCTGTTCATAAGCGCGCCACGGTTAAGCGCCTGCGCAACCTTGGTAGCTAATGCCTGGCCGTAGGGGATGTTATTAGCCAGCAGCGCAGATCTCATGTCCTGCAGACGCTGGTCTGCTTCCGCTTTTTCCTGCAGCGCATTGGCTTTTTCCATGGCCTTCATTTCTGCCGCTGAGCTAAGCCGGTACACAAAACTATTCTGCTCAAGATCTATATCAATGGTAAAAGCAGCAGCCTGCGGCGCTTCCAGCGTCAGGTATTGATGAATGAGCCGCTGTAATGGCATTTCCAGGTCCCAGAAAAAAATATTCTTCCCATCAGCCTTTTGCCCGCGCAGTGTAAGCAGGGTGCCTGAAGTTGCCTGGCACTCCAGCCGGCCGCCAATGCAGCTTGCGGCATACAGCTTGTTGCGTAAGAATTCGTTGATCTGCTCCTGTATGAACATGACAATGGTATTCATAAAAAAAGGACCGCCCGGGCGGTCCTTCCTGTATATTCTGTAATGATCTATTTCTTTTTCTTAGCTGCAGTGCTGGTAGTGGTCCGCTTTTTAGCTGTGGTACCCTTCCTGGCAGTGCTGCGTTTTTTGGCGGAGGATTTAGCTTTATACACTTTGGCTGTGCCTACCGCTTTTTTGGCGCTGCTGGAATCCCGTACCGGGATCCTGGCCGGGGGCGGAAATTTAGCCCTGGTGGAAGCTGCCGCCTTATCATCCAGTGTCATTTGAACGGATTCTTTCAGGATCTCATCCCGCTCGTTCATGAACACCTTCATTTTGTCTTTAGGTACCCGCAGGTCATAGCTGTTCTCCGGGCCGGCCAGTGCCTGTGCAAAGCCGGGATTCAGGCGGTTCATTTCAGCTACCTCTATGTTCAGCTTTTTGGCAATGGCCTCTATACGGTATTTGCCGCTGATGTTGAACTCTACGGTGTTGAACATATCATCTTCCGTAAGCTCAGAAGGTGCTGCTGTAGTGAAAGTAGCTGGTTTTTCCACGGAAGCTACCAGGCTGCTGCTGCCTGCATCATCGCCTACACCAAAGAAGTTATTGAACCTGTCCAGTATATAACCGGTAGCAATGAACTTGTAAACATGGTTACGGGATTCTGCCGGTAAAAAGTACTGCATGCCCCAGAAGTCTTCACGGCCGCTGGCTTTCATAGCACGCTGCACTCCACCGCCGCCGCAGTTGTAAGCGGCTACTACCAGCAACCAGTCGCCAAACTGCTCATACAGCTCGTTCAGGTATTTGGCTGCTGCCAGGGTAGATTTGTAGAAGTCTTTTCTTTCATCCACTTTTTTACCTACGCTCAGGCCAAAGATGCGGGCGGTACCGGACATAAACTGCCAGGCGCCTACGGCTCCTACCCTGGAACGGGCGTTGGTATTAAAGCTGGATTCAATTACGGCCAGGTACTTCATTTCTTCAGGAATACCATGTTCCCTGAAAATTTTCTCGATCATTACGAAATAGGGCTCGCCCCTTTCAAGCATGATCTGCAAATGCTGGCTGTAACGGGTAGCATACGTGTTAATATAACCTGCTACCAGGTTGTTGTTGATCTGTTCGTACACCTTGGGACTGCGAACACTGGAGGGCAGGCTTTCTGCGCCCCTTCTTACTGCCGCAGTAGCAGTAGCTGTTCCAAAAGGTGTAGTAGTGGTATCTTTCGGCAGTTTTACCTTACTCATAAGGATCGCCGTGTCCGGTGCTGCCAGTTGGGGAGCTACCATCTCTTTAGATACCACATCGCCATCTGCCGCAAACACACTCATTGCACCCATCGCTGGCAACAGCAGTAGTAAAAAGATTTTCCTCATACACATTTTTATTTTAAACAATAGTAACCTGTTTCACTGAAATCAATTGCATAACGTGATCTGCAATGTTTAACAAGCTCGCTTCGTCAAATTGCTTTGTGATGATCTGCACACCAAAGGGCATTCCGTTTGAATGCCGGCGCAGTGGTACGGATATGGCCGGTACCCCTGCTAGGTTCGCCAGTACCGTGTAAATATCGGCAAGGTACATGGCAATAGGGTCTTCGGTTTTTTCTCCAATTTTAAAAGCTGTACTGGGAACAGTTGGCATTAAAATGGCATCATACTCGGATAATATCTGTGATAGCTTATCTACCACCAATCTTCGAACCTGCTGTGCTTTAGTGTAATAGGCATCATAATAGCCTGCACTCAGCACAAAGGTTCCCAGCAATATACGACGTTTTACTTCCTTACCAAAACCTTCCGACCGGCTTTTTTTGTAGAAATCGGTCAGATCCAGGTCTTTTTGGGCGGTTCTGTGGCCATATTTTACTCCATCAAATCGCGAGAGGTTTGAGGAGGCTTCTGCCGTAGTGAGCACATAATACGCGGGTACTACATAATCAAGATAGGCAAAATCTGTGGCGGTTACTGTGTTTCCGGCCGCTTCTAACTCTTCAAAGAAGCCGGAAAAGCCATCCCGCATTTCCGCATCCAGTCCCTCGTGATGCAGCGCGTCCTTTAAATACGCGAATTTGTATGTTTTATTGTGCGCCAGGGCTGCCTGATAATCAGGAACTTCCTTTTGCGCTACCGTACTGTCATACTCATCGGGCCCGGCAATAACCTGTAAAACCGAAGCCACATCTGCAATATTCCTGCCAAAAATCCCTATCTGGTCGAAAGAAGAAGCATACGCAATGAGCCCGTAACGGGAAATGCGGCCATAGGTGGGCTTTAATCCTACTATACCGCAAAAATCGGCCGGCTGCCGTACGGAACCGCCGGTATCACTTCCCAGGCTTACCTGGCATAAACCAGCCTGCACGGCTACTGCAGAACCGCCGGAAGAACCGCCCGGCACCCGGGTGTTATCCAACGCGTTCAGCACCGGCCCATAAGTTGAGTTTTCGTTGGTAGATCCCATCGCAAACTCATCGCAGTTCAGGCTGCCTATAATAATAGCATCCGCTGCCAGCAATCTTTCAATTGCGGTAGCGGAATACAAAGAGGTAAATCCTTCTAAAATGCGGGAAGCGGCGCTTACTTTATGCCCCTTGTAGCAGATCACATCCTTATTGCCAACCACTACCCCTGCCAATGGGCCTACCGGCTCTCCTTTACGGATGCGGGCGTCCAGCTCAGCGGCTTTTTCAAGGGCCTCCGTTTCATAAACTTCCAGGAAGGCATTCAGATGTGAAGATTGGGCTATGCGCTGCAGGTAATAGCGTACCACCTCCGTACAGGTAGTGCTGCCGGCGTATAAGGCTTTGTGAAAAGACGATATACTGCTGAATTCAGACAATGCTAAACCAGTTAAATTCTTTAATGTTAAATTGGTGATATGGTTAAATTGGCAAATAGGCTGATCTATTCCGGCAATTTAACATAAAGCTCCGTAACAAATTTCCGGTAATCGGGTGGCGTAACGGGAATTACTTCTTAACGTCAGAAGTGGAAGGCTGTTCTTTCATGCCATCCTCAATTTCCTGGCGCACATTGTTCTTGGCATCATTAAACTCACGGATACCTTTACCAAGACCGCGCATTAATTCGGGAATTTTTCTTCCACCAAACAGTAATAATACAACCAGTGCTATTAACAGTAATTCAGTCATACCAAGATCTTGGAACAGTAAAAGTGGTGATTTTACAATAACGGCAGTCATTTTCTCAGTTTTAAAAGTTCAGTGTACAAAGATAGACCTTATAATTGGTATTTTCTGACGCAGGCTATTAGTTTAAGTAGATTTTAACCTTGCGCCGGGCCAGCATTCTGAGCAATAAGGGTCATAAAAATAGAAAACGGAAACCGTCAGGAACGGTTCCCGTTTTCACTAATTTCCCTGTATTGTGTACTAAACCCTTTTTTCTTTGATACGGGCTGCTTTACCAGCGCGCTCACGCAGGTAATACAGTTTTGCCCTTCTTACCTTACCTACTTTATGCAGCAGGATGGAATCAATGTTAGGAGAGTACAGGGGGAAAACCCTTTCAACACCTACACCATCAGAGATCTTACGCACGGTAAAAGAAGCAGTAAAACCGGTACCCTGGATCTTCACCACATCCCCTTTAAAGGACTGGATCCTTTCCTTGTTACCTTCCACAATTTTATAGTTAACGGTAACATTGTCACCGGCTTTAAATTTCGGAAATTCTTTTTTTCCTGTCAGTTGCTCGTGAACAAAAGAAATAGCGTTCATCTTTACAATTATTTATGGGACGGCAAAGGTAAGTATACAAATGAGAAGTTCCAAATTATTGGGAAAAATATTAGCCAGCTATTAGCTTTTAGCTGCTAGCCATTAGCTCCGGAACTATCAGCTAACCGCTAAAAGCTAATAGCTAAACGCTTACTTCAACAGATCCGGGCGGCGCTGTTGCGTGCGTTCCAGGGCCTGCGTATGCCGCCAGTCCTCAATTTTACGGTGGTCGCCGCTCAGCAGCACCTCCGGCACCTTCCAGCCCCGGAACTCCTCCGGGCGGGTATAAACCGGCGGCGCCAGCAAATGGTCCTGGAATGAGTCGAAAAGGGCGGAAGTTTCATCATTCAGCACCCCGGGTATCAGGCGGCCAATGGCATCTACCAGCACAGCTGCTGCCAGCTCTCCGCCGGACAGCACATAATCGCCAATGGAAATTTCCATGGTAATGAAATGCTCCCGGATCCGCTCATCTATGCCTTTGTAATGGCCGCATAATAACAGCAGGTTACCTTTTAACGATAACTGATTAGCCATCGGCTGGTTCAGGGTAGCGCCATCCGGGGTCAGGTAAATCACCTCATCGTAGGTGGTTTTGGCCTGTAACAGCTCAATAGCATTGATCACCGGCTCCATCATCATTACCATACCGGCGCCGCCCCCAAACTGGTAGTCATCCACCTGGTTATGCTTGAAGGTAGAGTAATCCCGCAGGTTATGCACCTGTATTTCCAGCAGCCCCTTTGCCTGCGCCCGTTTCAGGATGGAATGGGAAAAGGGGCTTTCCAGCAGGCCCGGTTGTACAGTAATAATGTCGATGCGCATGTGTGTAGTTTTTGAGTCCATGGACTACCCCAGATAAACATCCAGCAGGCCATCCGGCAGCTGCAGGTGTACTACCTGGTTCTTTTTATCAATTTTTACCAGCGACTGCTCGTTAAGCGGCAGCAGGGCCTCTTTACCCTGTATGGTCACTTTGGCCAGCACCTGCATGGGCATTTCAATCACCTCTTCAATAACGCCCAATACGCCCTGCGCAGCATCGTGCACGGTAAAGCCCAGCAGTGACAAGGGCGCAGCAGATGCAGTCTGCTGCTTAAAATCCGTTTCCTGCATATATACCGGCGTTTGCACCAGCTTTTGTGCGGCCTCTTTGCTGTCAATCCCTTCCAGCTTTACAAAGGCATGCTCATGATCCTTAATGCTGGCCTTTTGCAAAAAGTATGGGATAAAGCTGTTCTTCCGCTGTTCCAGGAAAAGCACCTCCACCCCTTTAAGGGCGGTTCTTTTACCCAGGCTATGCCGGAGTATTAGCTCTCCCTGCAGGCCAAAAGCGGCTACCAGTCTGCCTATGCTGAAGTAATTGTTCATATTCCGGGAAACGGTTCAAAATAAAAAAAGGAAATATTTGCGGACAAATATTTCCCTTTTAAGTATGATCAAGCAAATAGCTTATTCTGCGTTACCACCTTCAGCCGGTGCATCTTCAACCCTCTTTACGATGGGCGTAATAGCACGTGCTTTCTTGTGGGAATCGCGGCGGGCCGCTACTTTCTGCTCATGTTCTGCCTGCCATTGCTCAAATTTCTTGTAAGCAGTAGGCTCATCAAACAGACCTAATTTAACCCCTCTCAACAGGTGCTTCAAATACAGTACACCTTTGAAAGAAAGAATACGCCTTACCGTATCAGTGGGCTGGGCACCTTTTTGTAACCAGCGCAGTGCTTTTTCGGTATCAATGTTAATAGATGCCGGAACGGTTAAGGGATTGTAAGTACCGATCTTCTGGATGAATTTACCATCTCTGGGCGCGCGCGCATCGGCTACTACAATAAAATAGAAAGGTCTTTTCTTCGCGCCATGACGTTGTAATCTGATCTTTACTGGCATAAATAAATCGAATTATTTTTTTGCGAGTTATAAAAAAAATATATAGGGGTGCAAAAATAACAGAATAATTGTGAATCTCAAAATAATTTCCCGCCAAGCTCATAGTTCACGGTCCATAGCCCATTGCATAGTGCCTGAAAACCAGCATTCCCGCTACAGGCCATGGACCATCGACAGTGGACCATGGACTAAATCCTATCTTCCCAGCGCTTTCAGTCCTTTGCCTCCTGCACCCATTTTATTCATCATCTTCATCATTTGCCGCATTTGCTCAAACTGCTTCATGAACTGGTTCACATCCTGGATCTCTTTACCGGCGCCTTTGGCAATGCGCTTGCGGCGGCTGCCGTCTATCAGATCCGGGTTACCCCGTTCCTGCGGGGTCATGGAACCTATCATGGCTTCTATGCCTTTAAAGGCATCATCACTGATGTCAATATCCTTGATAGCCTTACCTACCCCGGGTATCATCCCCATCAGGTCTTTCAGGTTACCCATTTTCTTGATCTGCTGCAGCTGCTCCCGGAAGTCATCAAAATCAAACTGGTTCTGACGGATCTTCTTTTCCAGCTTTTTAGCCTGTTCTTCATTGAACTGCGCCTGCGCCCTTTCTACCAGGGTGGTAATATCACCCATGCCCAGGATACGCTGTGCCATACGCTCGGGGTAAAATACATCCAGCGTATCCAGCTTTTCGCCCATGCTCACGAACTTGATGGGCTTTTCCACGGTGTACTTGATGGTTAAAGCAGCACCACCGCGGGTATCGCCATCCAGCTTGGTAAGCACCACACCGCTGAAGTCCAGGCGGTCGTTAAAGGCCTTGGCGGTGTTCACCGCATCCTGGCCGGTCATGGAATCCACTACGAACAGGATCTCCTGTGGCTGCACCGCTTTGCGGATATTGGCCACTTCGGTCATCATAGCCTCATCCACAGCCAGGCGGCCGGCAGTATCTATAATAATTACGTTATTTCCGTTCTGTTTGGCTTCCTTAATAGCATTTTCAGCTATCTGCACGGCATTCTTGTTTTCCGGCTCGCTGTACACGGGTACTTCTATCTGCCCGCCCAGCACTTTCAGCTGGTCAATAGCCGCCGGGCGGTAAATGTCCGCCGCTACCAGCAATGGCTTCTTACCCTTCTTGGTTTTCAGGAAGTTGGCCAGCTTGCCGGAGAAGGTGGTTTTACCCGAACCCTGCAAACCGGCTATGAGTATAATGGTAGGATTAGCTTTGAGCTCCAGCTCTGCCGCTTCGCCCCCCATCAGGGCCGCCAGCTCGTCCTTCACGATCTTCACCATCAGCTGCCCGGGAGAGATGGCAGTAAGCACCTTTTCCCCCTGCGCCTTATCCTTTACCCGGTCGGTAAAGTCTTTGGCTATCTTATAGTTCACGTCCGCATCCACCAGTGCACGGCGTATTTCCTTTACGGTGCTGGCTACGTTGATTTCAGAGATACGGCCCTCTCCTTTCAAGAGTTTGAACGCGGAATCCAGCCTTTCTGATAATGATTCAAACATTAGTAGATCTATTAGTTGTTTTTACGGATCAAAGTTACGTTAATCGTTCGTGATTGCCGGCCCGCAATCTGCGGCCGGGCTTTCCGTAACGGCAAAAAAAATGGTGAATATGCTAACATATTCACCATTTTTTTTGCGAAATTATGTTTTTACGGTCTGATTACAAAACTAGCATAGATTACAAAAATACCAGCAACGCCTACTGAGCCACTAAAACCATTTAGCATACTCAGCTGCCTAAATAGTTCCGGAGTAGCTTGCTCCGTGAGGTTGTGCGCAGCTTTGTGATGGCTTTATCCTTGATCTGGCGCACGCGTTCGCGGGTAAGACCAAATTTTTCACCAATATCTTCCAGTGACATGGGATGTTCAACGGCAATGCCGAAGTACAGCATGATCACATCTTTCTGACGGTCGGTTAAGGTAGACAGGGAACGTTCTATTTCCCGGCGCAGTGAATCATGATGATCCAGCTCCTCATCGGCGCTAACTGCGTTCGGGTTTTCCAGCACATCCAGCAGGGAGTTGTCCTCACCATCAATGAACGGAGCGTCCATGGATACGTGGCGGGCAGCTACCCCTAAGGTGGCCTCTACCTCTTCTGTATTAATTTCCAGGATGGTAGCCAGTTCGTCGGGAGAGGGTTCTCTCTCAAATTCCTGCTCCAGCTGGGAATATGCTTTACTGATCTTATTGCTTAAGCCTACTTTGTTCAAAGGCAGGCGTACAATACGGGACTGTTCTGCCAATGCCTGCAGAATGGATTGACGGATCCACCATACGGCATAGGAAATGAATTTGAAACCCCTGGTTTCATCAAAACGCTGAGCCGCTTTTATGAGGCCCAGATTACCTTCATTAATGAGATCACTGAGCGACAGGCCCTGGTTCTGATACTGCTTAGCCACGGAAACCACAAAGCGTAAATTTGCTTTGGTCAGTTTTTCCAGTGCCCGCTGGTCACCCTGCTTGATTCGGATGGCGAGGTTCACTTCTTCCTCCGGCGTTATCAGATCTACTTTTCCAATTTCCTGCAAGTACTTCTCCAGGGATTGTGACTCCCTGTTCGTAATCGACTTCGTGATCTTGAGTTGGCGCATTGACATAGAGTCGGAACAGTTACAGGTTATTAATAAAAAGTTAATTTTTGACGAATACCAGACAAAAATAAGTTTTTTTAGACACCACCCAAAAAAAATGTTTACTTGTTAAATCGTTTTCAAGCAAAATCGATTGATTATTTATTTCTGTCTGACTATAGGTTTCACTGACCGATCCTGACGGAAAAAGTGTCTAATAGACTATTAATCAACATAAATATATTAAATATTATTTTAATAGTAATAAAATTTATAAATCATCAAATAAATGCCGGAATTGATTAAAAAAAAACAGCAAATTATTTTGACAGAATAAATATTTTTCTATAATTGCAGCCGGATGATATTGATTTACTAATTACATTGAGCGATGTCTAAGAAAGTGCAATATGAGTTGGAATACCCGGTACGGTGCTCACCCAGTATCTTATACGAATTCCTTTCCACCCCCGCCGGTTTGCAGGAGTGGTTTGCTGATAAAGTAGATTTCAGGGATAATGTTTTTTCCTTTTCCTGGAATGGCGCTACTGAAGAAGCCGAAGTGCTGGAGCAGGAGGAAGAAGAATTTATTCGTTTGCGTTGGTTACATGCCCCTAATGGAGAATTTTTTGAGTTCCGCATTCAGATATCAGAAGTTACCAATGAAACTATACTGGTAGTAAAAGATTTTGCAGAGAAGAAAGAAATAGCCGACCAGAGCCAGCTTTGGGACTACCAGGTAAAAGACCTTTTTCACCGTATCGGGAATTAATACCCGTTACGGTAGCTAGTAATTGACTTTGTAATACCCCTCATTTACCAGTCACTCGCTACCTTCATTACCCATTTATTATTGCCAGTAAGGTTGTATAACAGGCTACTGCTTCAGGGATTATTTTTTCCCAAATTTCCAGGGCAAACGGTTTTGCCAGCTTTATAAAATCTTTTTGTTCCACCCATGTATCCCACTCCTGTGGCGTAAAAGCAGCTACTGCGCGGTAATTTCCATTTTCAAAATCATGCATCCAGGGATCGTCCTGCACAGCTACCTGGAAGTTCTGCGCCACCAGCGTTCCATAACCGGCTTTTAACGCGGACGCATAATGTATTTTTACCGTACCGGCCAGGTGTAAGGTGCAGCTGAAATAATGGCCCCACCAGAACATGGTACGGAAGGCCAATACCGCCTCCTGGCTAAAGTAGCGCGGGTAATCCAGTATTACATAGGGCAGCTCTTTATACCGCTCCCCTTTTGATATTTTACCGCCCTGCTGCAGGCAGGGCACCGGGAAGGCGGCTGCCGGCGCCTGTATTTCCAGCTCGCGGTGCAATGCGCCGAACAGCTCCATCACCTTGGTGATCACGCTGTTCTTATGATAGATCCAGCCGGCATCAAAAGCTACCTGCCGCTCCGCAGGTGTAAGCAAAAAATTTGTCATATAATTAACGCTATCATCATACCCGCGTGGCCGCTGCTACGGAAAATCGAAGTAAATTTGCGGCTCGTACAGCATCAGGCGCTCCTTGCTGTGGCAATTTTTTGCGGCCTGATAACATGGTAAAAATCGTAAATAATAACTATTATTACGAAGTGAAAAAACTTGATAAGCTCATTATTAAAACATTCCTGGGGCCTTTTATAGCCACTTTTTTTGTGACCTGGTTCGTATTGCTGATGCAGTTCCTCTGGAAGTACATTGACGACCTGGTGGGCAAAGGGCTGGACCTTCCGGTAATACTGGAGCTTATTTCCTATACCAGCGCCAGCTTAATTACCCTGGCCCTGCCGCTGGCGGTATTGCTTTCCTCTATTATGACCTTTGGCAACCTGGGAGAGAGCTTTGAGCTGGTGGCCTTAAAATCATCCGGCATTTCCCTGCTGCGTTTCATACGTCCGTTACTGTTTGTTTGTATTATTATTGGCGTACTTGCCTTTCTGTTTGCCAACTACGTGATACCGGTTGCTAACCTGCGCGCAAAATCACTGCTGTACGATATTACCAATTCCAAGCCGGCCTTTAATATTAAAGCAGGCGTGTTTTACGGTGATATTCCCGGCTATACGATCAAAGTAGCGCGTAAGGAAAAAGATAACAAGACCATTCACCAGGTAATGATCTTTGATCAGTCGAACAGTGGCGGCGGCGCTGCGGCCGATAAGCTGATACTGGCTAACAAAGGCACCATGGAGCTTTCCAGCAATAAGCGTTTCCTGTACTTTGTACTGAACGATGGCTGGCGGTATGAGGAACGTAACCTGCGCGGCTCCAACACACCCGGTGAGCTGATACGCATGGGTTTTAAAGAATATAAAAAAGCATTTGACCTTAGCTCCTTTACCTTTAGCCGCCTGGATATGGGCCTGTTTGCCTCTAACCAGCAAATGCTGAACATACGGCAGCTGGATAAAGCCATTGATTCCCTGAACCGGGAGGCGGCCAATGTAAGCAAAACCGTGAGCGCCTATGTAACCTCTCGCTACCCTTTTTATAAATGGAAAGACAGCGCCTGGCTGCCTTCCGCCCCTTCCCTGGGCGTAAAACAGTTTAAGGATATAATACCGCAAAAGAATTACCGTTATGTATTAGACCGTGCGGAACAGGCCCTGCGTGAAACACAGAGTAACCTGGAAGCGCCGGCCAAGGAATATGGCGATAAGAATACCATTATGATCCTGCATAAAGTGGAGTGGCAGCGCAAGTTCACCCTGGCAGCCGCCTGTGTGGTGATGTTCCTGATAGGGGCGCCCCTGGGCTCCATTATCCGCAAAGGCGGTTTGGGAACGCCCCTGGTATTTGCAGTAATATTTTTTGTTATATTTAACATCTTTTTCATGGTGGGCGAAAAAATGGCGCGGAAAGATGTGCTGACCACCTTTGGGGGCATGTGGCTATCGAATATTGTGCTGCTGCCCATTGCGGCGTTCCTGATCTACAAGGCCATGAACGATTCGCAATTATTCAACAAAGAATTTTATTTCAGAGCTTTTGAAATAGTCAAGAAGCTCATACAAAGAATTAAGGAACGTAAGCGAGAACAACAACCTACAACATAAAAACGCATACATTGAAAACGTTCGTTACACTGTTCAGAAAGAATGCCTACTTCTTTCTTCCGCTGCTCTTATGGATACTGGTAGGCGGATTAATGCAAAGCATCTTCTCGCCGGAGGAGCTTTTTATGGGAATTAATCAAAACCACAATTCCGTTGCCGATGTGCTGATGACCGGGATCACTTACCTGGGAGATGGCTGTTCGTTTGCAGTAGTGCTGCTGTGTATGTTAATAGCCCGCAAGTACAAGCTGTTCTTAATTGGCCTGGTAAGCATACTGGCGGTAACCCTGATCGTGCAGGTAGCCAAACATGCCATAGAAGCGCCCCGGCCCTTATTATATTTCCAGAATGCCTCTTTTGTGCATGTGGTAAAATGGGTATCTGTACATTATAATAACAGCTTCCCTTCCGGCCACTCTGCCGGTGCTTTTGCCCTGTTCTCCTTTCTAGCGCTGATCGATAACAATAAGCTCCGCGGCCTTTTATTTATATCCCTGGCTTTAATTGCAGCCTATTCCCGTATTTACCTGGCGCAGCATTTCTTTGCGGATATTTATATTGGCAGCATTATTGGCGCCGGCTGCAGCTTTGTGGTATACGGCCTTTTTGAATTTAAGAACCTGACCAAAACGCCCGTGCTTTGCCCCAAAGCAGCGGAGGCGGCCTTACTGGCAGAGGCCTCCCTGGGATAACCATTGCCGGGTAAGTAACGGTAACAGGTACTGCTAGTTGAATAGTTTTATTGGGCCGGATTTAAATAAATCTGCTATCTTACCGTTAACCTCATTAACGGACAACCAATAAGCGATTTAACTGTTTTACCAATAACCACTTAACTTACCCGGATGAAGTACCTTCTGATTGCCATAGCAGCAGGACTACTATTCATTCCCTTTTTGGGAAGTGTGCCGCTGCAGGATCCATTAGCACTTTATAATGTTGCAACAGCCCCGGTTACCGGGCCGGGTAATGGCAGCTTTGCTCCATTCCCTTTATGGGGCTGGCTGCAATCCGGCAGCGTATATTTTTTAGGCAACACTCCTTTTGCCCTGCGCCTTCCAAATGCCCTTATTGGTATTATTACCTTACTTACTTTTTATGCTATCGGCAAAAAACACGCGGATGACCGGCTGGGAACCTGGTGGGCGCTGATCTATGCCGGCTGCTGGCTGCCCTTCCTGTTCTTCAGGTCTGCCCTGCCGGACCCGCTGTTCAATTACCTGTTCTTCCTGTGTATCTATTTCATATATCGTATAGCCTATGCCGTAAAGCCACTGCCCCTGGCCATCTTAAGCGGCATATGCCTGGGCCTGGCTGTATTGGTGAAAGGCCCCTTGGCTATTATACTGGCCCTGCTGTTATTACTGGGTTACTGGATAGCCAGCAAGGGTAAAACCGGTGTTAAACCGGCACACCTGGCATTGTGGCTGCTGTTTGCGCTGATACCGGCTGCTGTATGGCTCACTTATACCGGCATCGTATATGGATGGCTGGTAGTACAGCAGTACGCACGTTTTGTGGCAGGCCTGCTGGCTAATCCCTGGCCGCAAAGCAACCTTGTTTATTATATGGTATTGCTGCCCGGCTGTTTCCCGGCCGTTTTGTTCCTGCTCTGTTACTTTTATGCAAAACGCCGCTCTATTTATAATACCGGTGAGCCCCTGGATCTGAAAGAATTTAAGGTATGGATGTGGCTTTTTTTCTGGGTGGTGCTGTTGTTATGCCCATCATCACTATACATGGTACCCCTCTCCTTCCTGGCGGCCTGGCAGGTGTACCGCATCAGCGCGGGACGGCAGCGCCTGCGGGCCTGGCATGTGGTGCTGTTATTGTTAACCGGGCTTGTAATAGGGTTGGGATTAGCGGCTGTAGTACTGGCCGGTGTGTATAAAGCCACGCTGCTGCCTTATGCGCAGCTGCCGGCGGCCCGTGCTTTTTTACAATCACCTATAATATGGAGCTGGTGGGAAGCCCTGTATGGCCTGGTCTATATACTGCTGGTAAGCTGTAGCGTGGTGCTCCTGTTCCGGAGAAAGTACCAGGAGGGGTTGTTATGCCTGTTCATAGGCTCCCTGATCTTTATAGCGGTTGCCGCTTTACATTTTGTGCCGAAGCTTATTTTCTAAAAGAAGTGGTTAGTAACCATGATCAATACAGTCATTGTATTCATTACGATCACTAACCACCATCCTTTTTATTTTATAGCAAGGTCGTATTGCTTTTCAACCTCATTCCAGTTCACCACATTCCAGAAAGCTGCAATGTATTCCGGGCGGCGGTTCTGGTATTTCAGGTAATAGGCGTGCTCCCATACGTCCAGGCCCAGCACCGGTGTTCCTCTTTCCTTTACGATCTGGTGCATCAGAGGATTATCCTGGTTAGGGGTGGAGATCACGGAAAGCTTTTTCTCCGGCGTTACGATCAGCCATGCCCAGCCAGACCCAAACTGGGTTTTAGCCGCATCATTGAATTTGGTCTGGAAAGCTTCCCAGGATCCAAACGCGCTGTTCACCGCTGCTTTCAGCTTATCTGAGGGTGCGCTTTTTTGTCCGGACAGCAGGGTCCAGAACAGGGAGTGATTGTAGTGGCCACCGCCGTTGTTACGTATAGCCTTATCCTTTTCTGTAACCTTATTCAGGATCTGGTCCAGCGGAAGGCTGGCAAAGGTGGTACCATTCACGGCATCGTTCAGATTTTTCACATACGCGCCATGGTGTTTATCGTGGTGAATTTCCATGGTCAGCTTATCAATGCTGGGTTCCAGTGCGCCAAACTCATAAGGCAAAGCGGGAAGTGTAAAAGGTGCTTTAGGACTGGGATCTAAAGCTATAGAAGAGCGTGCGGGAGATGCGGCCAGCAGTCCGGAAGGGTTACTCAAAGCGGCTACTCCTGCCAGGCTGGCCAGTTTAATAAATTCTCTTTTATCCATATCAAATTGTATTGAGAGTGATGATATAATGACATTAAAATATCAAAGCTAGAGGGTAGCGAGCAATAAAGCTACAAATATTACACCATTTTATCAGTTGAGAGGGTAAGGTAATCTATTGAAAATACTGTCTTTTTCTACGCTCATCCATGTTCTGCTCAAAAAATCATTATGATTTATTCTGAAAATAATATTACTTTACCGGTATCTTCATGTGAAGTACAAGCAAGCGTATCTATTCTTAATCATAAATAAGTGAGACTATTTATCCCGGGCAGTGCCTGCTGTAGGATAGTACAGCAATTTGTTACTCCTGCCCTAGTAGCCTAACCACGAGCCATTGCCGACAAATGTGTATCCATAATTGCACCACCGGTTTAAGACACCATTTGCCGGCACATCTCAGCTCTTAAAAAAAGATTTTTCTAAGGAGAGCGCTACACAATATGTAAAATTTTTTATCTGCCAGGTTTCGCAGGCTGAAAAGGATTCATAAGGTTTAGCATTTAAAAATTTAAAGCATTCCTATACATGCTTAAGGTAAGAGTATTCAGGGCTATTGATTATCCCGAAGAATGTATGCAATACATCAACGGGCATAGAAAAGTATTGGAAGCATATGGGGTAACGAAAGTTACTTCAGCCAGCATAGACTGGATGTACGAGCCGTATGCCTACCTGATTACCGTTACCTCTGATGATGGCGATAAAGTATATGGCGGCTGCCGGATACAGCTGGCGGGCGGCAGTGTGCCCCTTCCCATTGAAAGCGCCATTAATACAATGGATACCCGTATTTTTGACCTGGTGAAACGCTTGCAGGAGCAGGGCGGTACCGGAGAGTTCTGCGGCCTTTGGAACTCCCGTGAGGTGGCCGGCTGGGGCGTAGGCAGCATTGTATTATTCCGGGTAGTGAACGCAGTATTAAGCCAGCTGCCTATTACCACTTTTATGAGCTTTTGCGCACAAACCACCTTTAAGAACAGCAGCAAAACCGGTTATAAGATCCTTACGGAGATCGGTAACCAGGGCACCTTCTACTATCCCAAAGAAGACCTCATCGCTACGGCCATGATCCTGGAAGATCCCCGGGAGCAGCGCAGCGCCCATCCTGAAGAAAGAGAAAAAATCATGCACCTGCGCAACAATCCGGTACAAACGGTTGTTGAAAGAGGTCCAAAGGGTGAAATGCTGCTGGATTACGACCTGCGCATCCGCCAGGCCCGCCAGCATGATAACCTGCTGCTGGTTAAATAGCCACACGACACTATAAAGTACTATAGACATATGAACCCGATTGAAGAAAGGCATTGGATCTCTGCTGAAGATAAAGACCTGAAGACTGTCTCTTTTTTTCATTTGAGCTCCCCGGAGCATAGAGCTGCTTTTGAAGAGCTGATCCGGCACACCCCTGCTATACAGGTATATGATACCATCTGGCAGCAGGTGCAGGAGCTGATGAAAACCCGCCACCCTGCAGAAAAATTAACCCCGGACCTTTTACAGCAAAAAGCGGTTGCACATATAGGAAATATTCCGGCAGATGAATATGGCGTATGGGTATATTATCCCTGGAGCCAGCGCCTGGTGCACATCCTGGACGAAGCTGAATTTGTGGAAATGCGCACCAGCCGCAACCAGCACAAGATCACTGCTGCAGAGATAAAAACGCTGGCCACCAAAAAAATAGGCATTATCGGGTTATCTGTAGGGCAGAGCGCCGCCCTTACCTTAGCTATAGAAAGGCTGTGCGGTGAGATCCGGATTGCGGATTTTGATACCCTGGACCTGAGTAACCTGAACCGTATACGCGCCGGCATTCATAATATTGGCTTACCTAAAACCACCATTGTGGCCCGGGAAATAGCCGAAATAGATCCTTTTCTGAAAGTGACCTGTTTTGACAAAGGCATTACGGAAAATAATATACAGGACTTTTTACTGGAAGGCGGCCGGCTGGATGTGCTGGCAGAAGAATGCGACAGCATGGATATTAAAATACTCAGCCGCCAGCGTGCCCGCGCCGGGGGCATTCCCGTGGTAATGGAAACGAGCGACCGGGGTATGATGGATATTGAACGTTTTGACCAGGAGCCGCAGCGCCCGCTCTTACACGGGAAAGTGCCGGATGATCTTTCCTTTACCGCCATTCGCCAGTTCAGCGGTGAACAGCGGATGCAGGTGGCCCTCAAGATCCTGGATTATGATAATATATCTGAAAAATTGAGAAGCTCTATCCACGAAATTGGCAAAACCATTACCACCTGGCCGCAGCTGGCATCTGCCGTGGCATTGGGTGGCGCCATGGTAGCGCATGTTTGCCGGGAGATCTGCCTGGGGCATAACATCCCATCCGGCCGGTATTATGTAGATCCCGATCAGCTTTTTAAATTGTAAACCTTACCTTTCCGCCGCAATGAAGCGTCCTATTCTTTTATATCTGCTGGTATCCCTCCTGCTAAGCGCCCACCTGGATGCCCTGGCGGATACCATTACGGTAACCAGCCACAAGCCGCTGCACCTGGCGGTATATGGGCAAATGGAATATTTACTGGACCCTACGGACACGTTGAAGCTGGAACATGTGATGAGCCAGGGCCAGTTTAAGCCGGTAGATAAGCAGATCCCTACCTTTCCTATTACTACAGATGTGGTATGGCTGCGCTTTACCGTTACCAACCAAACGCAGGAAGGACACCTGAAAACGGATATTACCTATCCCATACTGGATGAAATAGATTTCTATTACCCTACGGAGGATGGGAGCTATAAGGTGGTGGAAAGCGGCGATCTGCGGCCTTTTAAGAAGCGCCCCTTTAATCACCAGAACTTTGTGTTTGACCTGAATGTGCCGGCCGGCGCCACCCGCACCTTTTTCCTGCGCATTCAAACCAAAGAGCCCATCCTGGTGCCCGCCTATATTGGCACTGAAAAAGAAATACTGAATGAGCTGAATAAAGACGACCTGTTCCTGGCCCTGTATATAGGGGTGATACTGGTGATGTTCTTTTACAACATCTTCATTTTCTTTACCACGCGGGACTGGAGCTATTTCTATTACATCTTTTATATTGCCACAGTAGGTTTTACACAAATTTGCCTGCAGGGCTTTGGCTACCGTTACTGGTGGCATGATAACCGCTGGTTTACGGAACAAAGCGTGCAATGGGGCGGGGTACTATCCGGCATAGGTGTGCTGCTGTTCGTGAAGAACTTTTTGCATGTACGCAGCAAAGCCCGCTGGGCTGATAGGGTATTCTGGTTCTTTATTCTGGCATATTCCGCTACTTTCTTCCTTGTGCTCTCCGGCCAGCTGTCCATGGCTTACAATATTATAGACCTGCTGGCTGTTTCAGTGGTGTTGTTTATACTCGTCTTCGGGCTTATACGCGCTATAAAATTCAAAGAGCGGCTGGCCCGCATCTTTTTATTTGCCTGGATCGTGTTTATTGTTTCCATCGTGATCTTTGTGCTGAAAGATGTAGGCCTTGTACCCTACAATATTTTCACCAGCCATATATTGCTCATAGGCTCTGCAGTGGAAGTTGTGCTGCTGTCATTTGCACTGGCTGACAAGATAAATACCTATAAAAAAGAAAAAGAGGAATCACAGGCGCAGGCGCTGCAGGCGTCCCGCGAAAATGAAAAGCTGGTACGTGAGCAGAACGTGGTGCTGGAAGAGAAAGTAGCAGAACGGACCCAGCAATTAGTAGAAACCAATAATGACCTGAACACTGCGCTGGTAAGCCTGAAGGATACACAGGCGCAGCTGGTGGAAAAAGAGAAAATGGCCTCTCTGGGTCAGCTTACTGCCGGTATTGCGCATGAGATCAATAACCCGATCAATTTTGTAACCTCCAATATTAAACCGCTGAAGCTGGATATTGAGGATATTAAAACCCTGCTATCCAAGTACGAGCAGCTGGAAAAACAGCCTGAGCTGCAGCCGGCCTTTAAGGAAATAACCGCTTTCAAAAAAGAAATTGACATCAGCTATATACATGAAGAAATTACCTCCCTGCTGAAAGGCATAGAGGACGGGGCTTTCCGTACAGCGGAAATTGTAAAGGGGCTGCGCACCTTCAGCCGCCTGGATGAAAGCGATGTGAAATTTGTAGACCTGCATGAAGGTTTGGATTCAACCCTGGTGCTGCTGCGCAATAACATTCCGCAAAATGTAAAAGTGATCCGCAATTATGGCGAGCTGCCCAAGGTGGAATGTTATGCCGGTAAGGTGAACCAGGTGTTCATGAATATTATTACCAATGCCCTGAATGCAATAAAAGATAAGAGCGGCCAGGGGGAAGAGAGCCTGGTTATTACCACCAGCCAGGAAAAGGGAATGGCCCGCATCAGCATTAAGGACAGCGGCACCGGTATGACGCCGGAGGTAAAAGAAAAGATCTTTGAACCCTTCTTTACCACAAAAGATGTGGGGGAAGGTACTGGTTTGGGGCTCTCGATCGTTTTTAATATTATTGAAAAGCATAAAGGCCACGTGGTTGTAAATACAGCACCAAATGAAGGCGCTGAATTTATTATATATTTACCTTTGAAAATTACTCATCTGCCGAATTAACTGAACCCTGAATGAAAGAAAACCGTATCAGGATATTATACATCGACGATGAAATTCATAACCTCAACGCTTTCCGGGCTACCTTCAGGAGGAGTTATGAAATTTATACAGCCAGTTCAGCGCAGGACGCCAAGCTGCTGTTAAAGAGTATAGATGTACATATCATCATTGCTGACCAGAAAATGCCTGTGACCACCGGTGTTGATTTCTTTTACGAGATCAGAGAACAGCTGCCGGACCCTATCCGCATCCTGTTAACCGGTTATACCGATGTGGAGGATATTATAGAAGCCATTAACAAGGGCCACATTTTTTCATATGTTAAAAAACCCTGGGATGAGCATGAGCTGGCTAATACCATCAGCAATGCCTACGAAATGTACCAGGCCCGTAAACAGCTGAAGGAAAAGATCACGGAGCTGGAGAAAACCAATGATGAGCTGAACCGGTTCATTTATTCCACCTCCCACGACCTGCGCTCACCGCTGATGTCGGTACTGGGGATCATTAACCTGACCCGGCTGGATAATTCGGTTACCGACCCTAACGGGTATGTAGATATGATAGAGTCCTGCATTCTGAAGCTGGACGGCTTTATCCAGAAGATCATTGAATATTACCGCAATTCCCGGCTGGATGTGGAGCATGAAAAAATTTACTTTGACAGCCTGCTGCATGAATGTATTGCTGCATTTAAACCGCAGAACACTGCGATAGAATTTCAGCTGAATATCGATCAGCCCGTAGATTTTAAGGGAGATACCTTCCGTATCAGCGTTATTTTAAACAACCTGATATCAAATGCTGTTAAGTATCAGAAACCGGATGAATCAAATCCGAAAGTAAATCTATCGGTAAAGGTAGAGCCGCATAAAGCTACCATCTGGATTGAAGACAACGGTATTGGTATACTGAGTGAGCACCTGAGCAATATTTTTAAAATGTTCTTCCGCTCCAAGAACAACAACAAACCTGGCAGCGGTATTGGTTTATATATTGTGAAGGAAGCATTGAGCAAGATCGGCGGGACCATTAGCGTAGAGTCCAAATACGGAGAAGGTACGCAGTTTGAAATAACTATTCCCAACAGAAATGATTTCGATTCCTGATTTACGCATCATATTAGTGGATGATAATGAGATCGATCTTTTGCTGCATGAGAGATTGATCACGCTGCAACAGATCAGCAGGACCATCATTTCCTTTAACAATGCCAACAAGGCCCTTGAATTCCTTTCTTCCAACATTACCCTGCACCGTATTCCGCCAACCATTATACTGCTGGATATACAGATGCCGGAAATGGACGGGTTTGAATTCCTGGAGGCGTTTGATAGTTACCCGGTCAAGATAAAATCACAGTGCCATATTATAATGGTTTCTTCCTCCCTGGATCACGGGGATATAAACCGTACCAATGCGAATCCATTGGTGGTGAAACTGTTAAGGAAACCTTTGCTGGCAAAGGACTTGCGGGAAACAGTGCTGGAAATTTTCAAAGATTTTTAAAGAAGTGTTTGGTTTTTGGGGAAAAAGTCTAAATTTGCACTCCCGCAGAAAGCAGAAAGCAGTTGAAGTCGATGACTGCAAACCGGCAACTGCCAACTAAAACCGGGGGATTAGCTCATCTGGTAGAGCGCAAGCATGGCATGTTTGAGGTGATCGGTTCGAGTCCGATATCCTCCACCAAAAGGATTAAAAGCCGTTACAATTGTAGCGGCTTTTCTATTTCGTATAGGGCTGCCTGTGGCCTACTGTGCAGTAAAATCCGCAATGATCTCCCAAGCCCCCTGGATATGCCGGTAAATTCATTGAACTTATTCCCTTGATTGTGCGTTACATATAACCGGGAAGCCCCGTCCCTGGCAGGAGCATATAAAAACATAACAGAAAAATATAATATTATTTGCGCATTCCGGCGTATTTTTACCCTGATCCTAAAAAGGGCATTATTTGTGCTAATCCCATGTTACACCTATAGCTATGTCATTATTAACAAAGCAACATCACATTAAGCTATTGAATATGCTACTTATTGCGGCCATTGCCCTTTTATTTACAAACTGTAATAACGGCCAGGCACCCCAAAGCATGCCCCATGCGAAATCGGTTCCGGCTCCGGCACCGGCCGCGCAGGGAAAAACGTATACCCTTACCCCCGACGGGAACGGGCGGCTAAATGTGAATGATGTTAACAGATACTATAAACCGGGGGATGTGCTCATTTTAAAGGGCAACTTTTCCGCCATTTATTTTACCAACCTGAATGGTTCTGCCTCTGCTCCCATTACCATTAAAAATCCACCCGGCGCCGTTACCACCATTGGCAACCCCAGATGGAACGGGGGTTCCTGGGCGGAGGCGCTCAGCTTTACCAACTGCCATTACCTGAAGATCGGCAGCGATAACAATAAGGCTAACTTTCTTATCAAAGGCTCTACACAGGCAGGCAGGCCTGCTTATTTTAACCTGATATTACGGGGGCATACAGACAATATTGAGATCCGCAACCTGACCATTACGAACGGCGGTACCGGCATTTGGGCCAAAACAGACCCGGTAAGGGCAGACCGCAGCACCTGGTATCCCAATTCGCAAATGGAGAACCTCTCTATACACGACGTAGAGATCAGCGGTACGCACAATGAGGCAATGTACATTGGCCATACCGCCACTTACTGGGATCTAACCGCCGGCCTTTCCTTTTATGATCCGCCTTCCAAGTTTAAACCGGGGCATGATTATGTGCAGCCTATTAAATGGCACAACGTAAAAATTTATAACAATTACGTGCATGATATTGGGGCAGATGGGATCCAAACCTCTGCCATTGACCAGCTGGAAATATATAATAACGAAGTAACCAATTGGGCTTTACAGCACAACTCCGCCCACAACGGCGGCATTTTACTGGGCGGCCGCACTACCAATACCAATACGCACGATAACTATGTGCATAATGGCTGGGGCGAGCTGCTGCAGTTTTACGGCTCCGGCGAGAACGGCGCCAAACATGTGATACGCAATAACCTGTTCCGCGATAATATGGAAGGGAATGATGGGGTAAGCATACGTGGCACCGACAATGCTATTGTGATCATTTCCAACAACACCATTGCCCGAACCGGGGGTAACAGCATACGCCTGAGCGGCTACCGGGGCATGAAGGGTACGCAAATTGCCAACAACAATGCTCTTATACAACCCCGCACCGGCGGTACGCCGCTTTACCCCAACGCTTATATATACACGGAAGGCGGCGCTGCTGTTGAAGAAGGTACGGGCAGTAATGCGAATGCAAAATTTGCAACCGTAGCAGCAGCGGATGTAGATAAAGAAAATTTTTACCTGCCTAACAGCAGCTCCCCGGTAGCAGATTGCGGTTACCGGAAAAAAGGGAAAGCGGAATAATACCGCCGCAGCTATTTTTCGGTCAGAAAAAATTTTTCAAATTTTTTTTATATAA
Source organism: Chitinophaga sp. (assembly GCF_036569125.1). GTDB lineage: Bacteria > Bacteroidota > Bacteroidia > Chitinophagales > Chitinophagaceae > Chitinophaga. Next base: position 26,650 of record NZ_DATCRF010000487.1, read on the forward strand.
ATTTTTTAATAAATTATAATAAAAGCATATCCACTACTTTCTAGCATTCCTTTTTTTATAAACCCTCTTACCACGTTCATTGGATCAGTGCTACCGGCCTGTTTTAGCACGGTTACGCCTATGTGAAAAATGAGAGGATATAATAATGTGATTTTTCTTCCGTTTTTTTGCTGTCATTAAAATTTATTGGGGGCACTTTTACACTTATTCTAACTGCATTTCCAACTTTAAAACCATATCGTATCATGTGAACATGATCAGGCATTGCTATGCATGCACTAACCGAATTTACTTTTGATCTTATAAAACCATAACAAAAGAAAAACCATGAACGTATCGAAACACCAACAAGCATTAAAGCTTATTGCAACTATTGCTGCCGCCGCATCCCTGGCTATTACCGGTTGTAAAAAAGACGAGGTCGAGAAAATGAATCCTACGGAGGCCACTGCCGCCACAGAGACCACTGCCCGCCAATTTACGCTGACGGCCGACGCCTACGGACATTTAACGATCAACAACAGTAACAATTATTACAAACCGGGCGATGTAATTAATCTGAAAGGCACTTTCAAGGCTGTGTACATTTTGAACCTGAGTGGTTCTGCCACTGCGCCTATTACTATCAAGAACCCTACCGGCACTGTTACCACTATTGGTAACCCCAGCTGGGCAGGCGGTTCTTATGCAGAGGCTATCCAGTTCTCCAACTGCCATTACATTAAATTCGGCGGTGAAACTTCCAAAACACAGTTCCTGATCAAAGGCTCTACACAGGGCACTGCACGGGAGGCGTACTTTGACATTACACTCAGAGCCCATACCGACAACTTTGAGATCCGCAACATTACCATTACCAACGGTGGTACCGGCATCTGGGCTAAAACAGACCCAGTGAAGAATGATGCCAGCACCTGGTATCCGAACTCGCAGATGAAAAACCTGTCTATCCACAACACAGAGATCAGCGGCACTTACAATGAGGCAATGTACATCGGCCATACCGCTACCTACTGGGATCTGACTTCCGGTTTATCTTACTACGGTTCTCCTTCCAACTTTGTGAGCGGCGATCAATACGTGCAGCCCATTAAGTGGTACAATGTGAAAATATACAACAACTACGTGCATGACGGTGGTGCAGATGGCATCCAGACCTCTGCCATTGACCATCTGGAAATATATGGCAATGAAGTAAAGAACTGGGCCTTACAGCACAATCCTTCTCATGAAGGCGGTATCTTAATTGGCGGACGTACCACCAATACCAATACCCACGATAACTATGTGCATGATGGCTGGGGCGAGCTGCTGCAGTTCTATGGCTCCGGTGAGAACGGCGCTACGCATGTTATTCACAACAACCTGTTCCGCGATAACCAGGCCGGCCATGATGGGGTAAGCCTGCGCGGTATCCAGAACGCAGTGATCACTATTTCAAACAACACCATTGCCAGAACCGGCGGTAACAGCATACGTATCAATGGTTACAATAACCAGATGATAAAACCGCAGATCATTAATGCCAATGCGCTGATACAGCCCAGAATGGCCGGTGGTGGTATTTATCCCAATGCCTATATTTATACAGAAGGCGGTGGTACTTATAAAGAAGGTACGGGTACTTTGGCTAACGTTAAAATTGCTACAGTAACTGCTGCACTGGTAGATATCACTAATTACTACCTGCCGAAAGCCGGCTCTCCGCTGGGTGTTGCTGGTTACAGGAAGTTATAGTAGACAGTCCATGGTCGATGGTCCATGGTCCATAGCATACAGCGGTGTTGCTGGTAGTGCGTATGTGGCCGGGTATTGATCCGGACTTTACTAAGGGCTTAGCTACACACCATAACGTTCATGGTTCATTATTCACGATCTCCAGTATGCACGTACGCGTTTTATACTATAGATCATGGGTGATGGACCATGAACTTTTTAAGTTATACCCCTGTATATTTATGAAATATCTCACTCATGAATACAGCCATGGACCATCGACTATGGACCATGGACCATTTACTTCCAGAATCCCTGCGCTTTTATTTGTGCGCTGCTGATGCCCAGGCCCTTCAGCCCCTGCCGGACCTGCACTACAGCGGGGATATAACCTGCTGTATAAAAAACAGTGTCGGGAGTAAAACGCTGTGCAGCGGCCCATTGCAGCAACCCGTCTGCATGATTATGGCCAGTTTTATCAACGGGTTCCAGGGCTTTAAAATCAGAGCAGCAGGCACGGAAATTTTCGCGGTGCTGTTCATCGTCCAATGCGATAGCGCCACGGATAGATAAGGCACTTTGTGCAAGCTGCTGCAGCGCATAAAAATGCCCCAGGGCACTTTCATCGCCAAGGAATACTACATGTGTATTGCCAGTGGGTTTAGGCGGCGTGGGTCCTATGCCTACATAGCTCACGGTATCACCCGGCTGCAGAGCCTGTGCCCAGCGGGCGCCGGCGCCATTATGGCTGGCATTGATAATAAGAGTGCAGGTAGCAGTACCCGCATCCCAGCCCAAAGGGGTATAATCCCGGTATACGCCTTCAGCCACTGCAAGCTTAATATGTTGTGGGGTGGCCCATTTATGCATATCCACACCCGGCAGGTGCAGGTCCGCTTCTATTACGGTAGCCGGATCCCAGGTCCGTACTGCCAGCACAGTACCTGTTTTAGAAAGCGTTTGCGCTATCAGGGAAATAGCTTTCCGTTTGATCAATTGTATGGTGCTTTCCATAAGTCACTAATGATTTGTTCAAATAATATGCAAAGCAACAAATCATATAGCGGACAGGAAGAGACGATACATGGCAAAGATTGGACTATTCGCGGTGGTTTTTGCGGTACTCGCCGGGGGTAAGGTCTACTACCTTTTTGAATAAACGGGAAAAGTAGGTGGGATCATCGTATCCGAGCTGGTAGGCTACCTCCTTTATGCTTAACTGGCTGTAATACAGCAGGCGCCGGGCTTCCATCATGGTTTCCTGCTGGATCCAGTAGCTAACAGGGAAGCCTGTATGGATCTTTACGGTCTCATTCAGATATGAGAGGGACAGGTTTAGCTTAGCGGCATAATCTGCCGGGCTTTTCATGGTTTTATAGTGGGCGGCCAGCAGCTGCCGGAAAGTGCTGGTTATGGCGGCGCCACGCTGAACCTGTTTATCACTTCCCATATATTCCTTAAACACTCCGGCTACTATACCGGTAAAAGCAGTTACCAGCGAATGCATCACCGGCTTGTAATATGGAACGGTGTCCATCCCTTCAAACTGGCGGGATAATACATTGCACATACCCTCCAGCGATGTAAACTGGTCAGGGGTAAGCGGCACCGGCCCTATATGTGCAACATCATTCAACATGGACTGAAAAGGATCTCCTACCAGCAGGCTGTCGGCTGCCATAAACCACACCGCAGCATCATCTGATGAAGTCAGGTATTGGTGTACCTGCCCGGGTAAAATGGACAGCAGCGCGGGCGCAGCTGCGTGGTGTAATTGGGTATCGATCCTCATACGGCAGGTGCCTTTAAGGAACAGGATAAAAACATAGTGATCATCCCGGTGGGCGCCATAAGCCCGGGCATCAGCATAGGGTTTCGTTGAATCTATCCCATGTATTTTCAGGCCAACCGGGTTGTCCTTATCCAGGCGATGAATAGGTATCTCTGTTTTACGGCGTACTGGCATATTGCAAAACAAGGGCTTTTTGGGGGAATTCTTATAGCGGAACGGGAAAAATTGGTGGGCGGGGGAAGCTATGAGCATTATTTGAATAAGTAAGATTGGCATGAATATGGCAGAGCCGGTATAAGCATTACAAGTAGTATACAGCCTTAAAGTTGCCTATTTCAAGGGATTTGAGTATCATTACAGCAGGGCAGATGCTTTTACGAAATTTGCTTTAAACCCGTACAAATGCAGAGTTTTAACACCACATTCCTCAATGGGTTACGGTTTATACTGGCCCTATGGGTAGCTTTGGGACATTTTTACAAATATATAGGCGGACCGTCATTCATAAAGATCCCTGTTATTGGTAATATAATTATGACGAACGGCCCAGCTGTAGATGGCTTTATGGTGATCACCGGTTTTTTAATGATGTACCATTACATTAAAAGAGAACAGGAAGAACCACCCACTGAAAAGGCCACCTTTGGGAAATTCTGGGTACGCCGCCTATTTCGCTTATATCCTTTGTATTTTGTGGCGTTAATAGTGGCGTATTACCTGTTTCATTACAACTTTGAAAGCGTATATTTTAACTACCACTATTTTACCGGTAAAGATGCGCACTTTTCCACCACCTATAACCCGGCCACTTATCCCGGTATAACCGACCTGCTGTTGCATTTAACCTTTTTACATGGTTTGCTGCCGGGCGCCAATACCAGTATATTAGGCCCGGCATGGAGCCTTTCGCTGGAAATGCAATACTATGTGCTGTTCCCTTTCCTGTACTTATTGTTCTTTAAAAGTGAGCGCATTATTAAGAACAGGATGGTACAGTTTATTGTGCTATCGCTCCTGGCCGCAATAGCCGTGCAAAAGCTGTTAGGTACCTGGGCCGGGCCGGGTAAATTAATGGATTTTCAGGCTCCTTCCCTGTTGCCTTATTCACTGCATTATTTTTTACTGGGCATGTTACTGGCTGCCTATAACTTTAAGCGGGTAAACCGGTTTCACCTGGCAGTTTGGGCATTGATCGTATTACCGTTCCTTGGGCCACTAACGGTGGTGACTATACTAAGTATTATTATACTGCTTTTCTCAGAGCAGGTAAAACTATATGCTCATCCGGCTATCAGCTTTGTGATAGAAAAGATCAAACAGCTGTTATCCGGTAAGGTAGCCACTTTTGGGGCAGATGTATCTTACTCGCTGTACCTGATACACATGATATTGATGCCGGGTATTATCCGTATGGTTATTACCTATTCACCACTGGGTAAAGTAGCCAATGCATTGCTGGCGGTTGGTATTTTCCTGGCAGCCAATCTCATTATATCTTACCTGCTTTTCCTGTTTATAGAAAAGCCCTT
>NZ_DATCRF010000488.1:0-5326 GCF_036569125.1 Chitinophaga sp.
TGGAAAATTACGCCGGCGATTACTCGGAGGTAAAGCCTGTAACGTTTCTGATAGATGGGCTGTTCCGGAAGGGGCTGCCCTTCTTTTTTAGCAGCAGCCCGGGCAGCATTTTGGAAAAACAAATATATCGGCGTAACTATACAAAGTAAACCCGCCTATACCATGAAACGAAGCCGGATACTTGCAGGTATCTCCATTTTGTTGCTCACTATTTCTTTTGCTGCGAATGCCCAAACAGCCGGCAGCCGGTTTATTACCTACACAGCGGATCTTAAAAAGCAGCAACTGCAGCTGTACTGGAAAGATGATCAGCATAAACCTTTCGGGAGTATCCAACGTTTAAAAACCTGGCTGGAAACGCACAAACAGCGGCTGGTATTTGCTATGAACGGCGGCATGTATAAGCCCGATCATTCCCCGCTGGGTTTGTACATTGAGAACAGCATTACCCTTTCGCCGTTAGATACTGCCAACGGTAACGGCAACTTTTACCTGCAGCCTAATGGCGTGTTTTACATTACTACAAATAATATCCCGGTGATCTGCAAAACAGCTGACTTTAAGAACAACGGCAAAGTGAAGTATGCCACGCAATCCGGTCCTATGTTACTGATGGACGGGCAGCTGCATGCCGCGTTTAAAGAGGGTTCTGCTAATCTGAATATCCGGAATGGGGTAGGCATCTTGCCTGATGGCAGGGTAATATTTGTGATGTCTAAGGAGGGTGTGAACTTTTACGATTTTGCAGGTTACTTTAAAAGCCTGGGATGCAGGAATGCGTTGTATCTGGATGGGTTTGTGTCGAGGATGTATGTGCCGGAAAAGGAGTGGCGGCAGCTGGATGGGGATTTTGGGGTGATGGTGGGAGTGGTGGAATGATAGAATTAATTTTCACTTATGAGAAAGCTTATAATCCTAGTATTTGCAGCTGTCTGTTCAGTTTATGGATGCAATTTGAGTCCTGCAGGCAATTATCCTTACGAAGAAAGATACAAATATAAAATTGCGGAAGAGCCATTGATTGATGTTCTTGAGTTGTTAAAAGAAAATGATAGTTCATTAAGGGTTCCTGGAAGATATAGCTTTGCAGACGGCCGTGTTGATTCTTCTGACTATTGGTATCACATTTACTTTTATAACAGGAAAAGAGATGAAATAATATTAACGAGGGTTAGAATGAGCCTGGATATAGGATATACAGATTTTGCCTTTGTAGCCATTAAGAAAAGGGGGTATATAGGCAATTGGAAATATATTAACAAGGATTTTGATAGTACTGAGAATAAGGCCAGGAAACAAGAATTTAAAACTCTAATATTAGATCGTATTCATCTGCCGATTGGAATAAAAGGCCCAAATAAAGCCAATTGTAAATGTTCATATTACTCTGATTATAAAATTGATCGCTTTCTTCACGATGCGGATAGTATTTATACATTGTTAGCAAGAAAGTATGATAAAAATATTATGATAATTGGAACAAGAGGACTCAACGTAGCTAATTTAATGTTTATTACGAACCTCAATGGAAAAAATAAGGGCTTTTATTATGAGCTTATGGAACGAAAGAGCCATGTATATAAGGGACTTAAGCTTGATAAACTAGTAAAGAATCTTGTGCGCGACAGTGCTTTTCTGCATACAGCAAAATATGATCCTGACATAGTTGATCATGATGCCGGCCTTTTTATTTCGTTTAACTATTCTAAAAGCCAATTTGTTGAAATTTGTTTTTCTCAACTAATGGGAGAAAATAGTAAAAGGCCATTAGCGGTTGCACTTCGTAGTTATTTGTCGGATTTTTGGATGTTGTCCGGTGATTGAGTTCGTCCATAACATTGAAATTACGTTTTTAAACGTGTACACAGTCTATATCTTGATCATGGAAATGCTGATAACCAATGTGGAAGAGGGCTGGCACTGTAATTTAAAGTTATGATTTTAATTAATATTTATACTAAATTCGCGTATGTTAACAAGGGACAATCACTTCATTTAACGACCATCTTATAACGGCGAGTACAAACCATTCCCTATACAACCGTAACAACATGCGAAAACTATTATTGCTCTTAACGTTAACCATCACGTTTGCAACCACCCGATCCTACGCCACTACCTGGGACGAGCCATGGGCAGACCAGGTAATCAAAGGATCCACCTCTTTTGTATTGGCAAAAGTTGTTGCTGCCGATGAAAAACAGGGCATTACCATCCAGGTTATTAAAACGCTGGGCGGAACAGTGCTGAAAGACAGCTTAACCATCACTGACTTCTATCTTTTATACATCTGCAGCACTTCAGGCGGCCATGGACCAGAATTTCATACCGAACCTATAGATAGCTGCTATTTCTTTATTCAGCAGAATAAAGATGGGAAGTATTGTATTGCCACGCCTACCGCCGGTTATGAGTACGTGGTTGATGGCAATGTACGCGCCACTTTCCGGCATACCTATCACCAGGCCCTGGTACCGGTAACGGTGTATGAGCAGGCAATGACAGCCATCTTCAATAACTATCACGGTTTGCCGTACGACAAGGATGGGATCAGCAGTTTTATAAAGGAGCAGTTAAGCAAAAGGCCCGCAGGATTTGGAGAGGATGAGATCAATACGTTCTTTCTGCAGCATGTAGCGCTGGAATGTGTGCATCATCTTAAACTGGCTGCGGATGAAAATTTAATACTGCCTTTTTTGAACTATGATAATTTCCATAGCCAGGTATCTGCGGCAAGAGCTTTGGTAGCCTATAATACAAATAGCAGCAGGCAGGCATTGCTGAATGTGATCAGTGATACTACGCGCCGCGGTTTTGTGCAGGTAATGTGTATTGAATCTTTGGCGGAGCTGGATGCCAAAGAGCTGAAACCTGCACTGGAAAAGCTGGAAAAGGATGCCTCAGATGAAGAAGATGGTTTTGGCGGCAATATAATGGATCCCAGGATCTGCACGAATGTTCCAAGTACAAAGGAAGCGCTGAAGGCGCTTATTGCGAAGCTGTGAGTGAATGAGAAGCGTATAAGGGCCAACAAAAGAGAGATGAACTAATATAGAAATTGTATATAATGCGATCAGTTATTGCTAAACAGCTAACAAAGAATTTATTCCTGACCTTCTTAATTAGCAGCGTGCTAACATTTTTAGGGCTTAATACCTTCGATGCAGATACAAGAGGCAGCCTGGAAGGAAACCAGGTTGTTTTTATTACAATAGTAGTGAGTATATGCTGGATGCTCATATTAACCCTTGGCTCATTGACAGTATACCTTAACCTGTACGCAACCATCCGTAGTAACCATGTTTATTGTATGCTTACGTTCTTTCTTTTACCCGTGTTGTTGATATTAATGATGTTTAGCCTGAGTGGATCCAATGATCTGGGATGGTTTGCTATTACCAACGGGGCATTTGTTATTACACATGTGTTCTTTTATATGAGGTTCCGGAAAAGTAATTATGTCATTCAACAATCAACAATATGAAGATCATATTTCTAATATCAAGCCTGCTATCCTTGATTGCGACTGCCAGCGGTCAGCACCATGAAGATCTTAAACCGGATACAGCGATTAATAATATAAATATTAATGATCCTGAAAGCACCGAACGTGTACTAGGTAAAAATAGCTGGAGCAAGCAGTTCGAACAAGCTGGCTCCCTGCCAAGAATAGAGGCTGTGAACAAAACAGGAACACAGATCCTTCGTTTATTTTTTCATTATGGCGGAAGTAAAAATTCAGTAGATGAATTTGAGCTGATGAGCGTTGATAGCGCATATAAGATCCCTAAGCAGGCAATCCATTTAAAGGATGAACAGTTCATTACTTCAAGTAAAATTTCCTTAGGTATAAGCAAGGGGGATCTGGTTAAAAAACTGGGGAACAGCTATAAGTCCAGCGTAAATGGGAAAGTGGAGCAACTTGTTTATACTGTTGACGGTAGATCAAATTTTCTCAGGAGGTATAATCAACATACATATTATATAAGGTGCGTTTTTAAGGATGATATTTTAATTAAATATGCTTTTGGTTTTAAGAGTTTATAGATTAAGATAAGGTAGGAGGAAGGCAGGCGTATTCCCAACACGCCCGCCTTCAGCCATCAAAACTTCACCGTTATGCTCCCCGCTATACTCCGCGGCGGCTGCGGGTTACCATACGGTCCCCAATAACGTTGATCCCCCAGGTTATCTGCTTTTATACCCAGCCTGTACCTTGGCTGATCATAAAAAACACTCGCATTCAGCACCACAAAAGAAGGATTCGTAAAAGTATTTGCATCATCATAAAAGCTATTGCTGTTATAATTACCGCCAAAACCCAGGCCCAGGCCTTTCACTGCGCCGGTAGCCACCCGGTAGCTGATCCATGCGTTCAGCATATTCGCGGGCGCGCGGGCAGGTGTTTTGCCCTCAATCTCTTTCGCTGCTTTCGTGTATTTGCTGTCGTTATAACCGTAACCGGCTATAATGTTTAATCCATCAATAGGGTTGGCGATCAGCTCTGCTTCAAAACCTTTGCTGCGCTGCGTGCCGTCCTGCACCAGGTAGCGGTTATCATTGGGATCGGTGCGCAGCTTGTCAGATACTTCAATGTTGTAATAGGTAGCGGTAGCAGATATACGTTTGTTCAGCATCTCCAGCTTTAAACCGCCTTCAAGCTGGTTAGCCTTTTCAGGCTTAAATACATTGCCGTTAATGTCCAGGGAGGAGGTATAGTTGAACCCATTCATATAGTTACCGAATACAGACAGTTGGTCTTTGATAACCTGGTACACAATACCCAGCTTGGGCGAGAGGGTGGATTTATCGTATACACCGGTGGTAACACCTGTTAAAAGGTTCTTACTTCCCTGGGATTCAATTTTGTCTAACCGCAGGCTTAACATCACCAGCAGCTGTTCGGTAATATTCACTACATCAGATGCATAGGCGCCATAACGCAGTGTTTTACTGGCGGTAGCAGAGGTCATGGGCTGCTGGCTCAGGCGCTGGTTCACTTTTTCAATGGTAATGAAAGGCACCGCCGGTTTGGTATAGTTCACAGAATCATACAGGAAACGCTGAACATAGGTAGGCTTGGTAACATCTGCCAGGTAATCAAAGCCGATCACTACCCGGTTCCTGACAGGGCCTAAATTAAATTCCCCGTTAATGTTTTCCATTACCTGCACGGCGTAGTAATGGTGATTGTATTTCTGCACCTGCCGGCTCAGCATACTGTCGTTTAACAGGGTGGGCGTGAATTGCAGCTGGTTCTTGGCATCTATGCCACCGTAGTTAAAAGAGGTGGAGGACGACCATTTATTATTAAACTTATAATTCA
>NZ_DATCRF010000489.1:0-4873 GCF_036569125.1 Chitinophaga sp.
CTCGGCGAAACGGGAGAGCCCTTTCCCGGCGCTACCATCGTGGAGAAAGGCACCAGCAATGGCGTAGCCTCCGGGCCCGATGGCGCTTTCACCCTTAAGGTGCATAACGGCGCTACATTGGTTGTTACTGCTATTGGTTATAGCGTAACGGAAATCTCGGCTTCCGCATCAGAGACCATCAAACTGCAATCTGCAGTAAAGCAGCTGCATGATATTGTAGTAACAGCAGCCGGTATTGCCCGCCAGAAAACAAGCCTGGGCTATTCAGTAAGCACCGTTACTTCAGAAAAGCTGGCGCAGAAGTCAGAGCCCGATCCTATCCGCGCATTAACCGGTAAGGTAGCAGGGGTTAACATTCAATCATCCGGCGGGGTGGCCGGTGGTGGTACCAACATTACCATCCGTGGTAACTCCTCGCTCAATGGCAATAACCAACCTTTGTTTGTAGTGGATGGGGTGCCTTTTGATAACTCCAGCTTTGCCAATGTGGGCGGCGCATCTGTGGGCGGGGTAGGCGTAACCAACCGCGCTTTTGACCTGGACCCTAACAATATTCAAAGCATGACGGTGCTGAAAGGGGCTGCAGCAGCGGCTTTATACGGCTCCCGTGCGGCCAATGGCGCCATCATCATCACCACAAAAGCCGGTAAAAAGAAATCAAGGAAAGGCTTGGAGATCACCTACAATACCTCTTACTCTGTGGAGCAGGTAGCCGGCCTGCCGGAGTACCAGACCAAGTATGGGCAGGGCACCAATAACGACTACCGTCATGGGGTATACGCTTCCTGGGGGCAGCCTTTTCCCGGTGTGAAAAGTATGCTGCCTACACGTACAACCATCCCGCACCAGCTTACACGCCAGTTCAGCTCCGCTGTGTTCCCGGAAATTTATGAGGCAGATGGCGTAACACCCAAACAGGTGCCTTATAAGTCTTATGCAGACCAGAACGTAAAGAATTTCTTCCGCGATGGTAGTGTGTATGAAAATGCCATCACCATCTCATCCGGTAGTGAAAAAGGCAACTTTAACGCAGGTTTTTCACATACCATGAACAATGGTATTGTACCGAATAATGAAATTAACCGTACTTCCATGAATGTGGGCGGTAATATCCGCTTGGATAACAAATTCTATGCAAGCGGTTCCATCAACTACGTGATCACCCGGCAAAAAACGCCACCAGTGGGCGGTCTTACGGGTTCTATCATGTCTACCTTAATGTATGTGCCCACCAGCTACGACCTTACTAATTATCCTTTCGAAAATCCAATCGATGGCAGTAACGTATACGACTATACCGGGGTGGATAATCCCTACTGGTCGGTAAAGCACAGCCTTTCCACCAGCGCGGTGGATAGGTATTATGGTAACCTGGTATTAGGCTTTGATCCGCTGCCCTGGTTAAATGTGCAGAACACCATTGGCTTTAACGCATACACCGACCGCAGGATCAGTACCCGCGGTAAAGGATCATCATCTTACCCCAATGGCAGCATTACATCAGATAATATTTACCGGCAGGAGCTGGATAACACGCTGCTGTTAACCGTTACCCGCCCGCTTAGCTCTGATCTGTCGCTGCGCGCCATAGTAGGCAATAACGTAAACCAGCGCTTAACGGACCGTAAAGCATTTTACGGCGATAACATTATTGTAGCGGACCTGATAGATATGAACAACACCAGCTCTATTACACCCATCCAGCTAAACAATAACCGCAACATCCTTAAACAGCGTTACTACGCATTCTTTACAGACATTACGCTGGACTATAAGAACTTTGCTTCCTTAAACCTGGTAGGCCGTAACGATGTATCCTCCACGCTGCCGGCCAATAACCGCAGCTATTTTTACGGCGGTGTAAATGGTTCGCTGGTATTTACGGAAGCCTTTCAAATGGATAAAGAGATCCTGAACTTTGGTAAGGTAAGGGCCGGCTATACCCGTGTAGGTAACGAGGCGTCCCCTTATCAAACGCAGAGCTTTTACCAGATAAATCCCGTACTGGGAGCATCTACCACGCCGGCCAATGTGGGCTTACCTTTTACGCCCGCTGGCGGCGCGGTATACAATGTGGTAACGCAGGCCAACCTGCTTACCAATGCCAACCTGAAACCGGAGTTCATTACAGAGCTGGAATTAGGTACGGAGCTGCAGTTCTTCAATAACCGTATAGGCATTGACTTTACTTATTACAATAAAAGAAGCACCTCCCAGATCTTTGAAGTAACCGCAGCGCCATCTTCCGGTTACACCACGCAGATCCTGAACCTGGGCGAGGCTACCAATAAAGGGATAGAAGTAGGATTGAATCTGTCTCCCATACAAACCAACCAGGGTTTTAACTGGGATATAGGCGCCAACTTTACCCGCAACCGTAATATTATTAAAGACCTGGGCGGTTACGAGCGCTTCAGCTATGGAGGCACTAATGGTACCAGCAGCGTGCACATTGTAGGCCGGCCCTATGGTTTAATACAGGGTACCGGTTATGCAAGGGATTCAGATGGCGATATCCTCATTGACCCCAACACCGGTAAACCGCTGGTATCAGGCGCTTTGCTGCCTATCGGCAATCCCAATCCTGATTTTATTTTAGGCATCACCAACACCTTCCGTTATAAGAACCTTTCGCTGAATGTATTGTTCGACTGGAAACAGGGCGGCCAGATCTATTCCAACACCATTGGGCAAATGATGTCGCGCGGGGTAACCCGGGATACGGAAGACCGTGAGTTCCAGATCGTATCGCCCGGCGTGCTGGGAGATATTAATACCCTCACTGCCTTGCATGATGCAACCGGGAAAAAGATCCCGAACAATGTAGCTATGTCTTATGAAGATCATTTCTTCAGTGGCGGTATGGGCCCCGGCGGTGTGAATGAAGGTTCCATTTTTGATGCCACGGTATTCCGCCTGCGCGAAGTATCGCTGGCATATGACCTGCCTAAAAGCCTGTTGGGCAGAACGCCTTTTGGTTCCGCCTCCATTTCCTTAACCGGCCGTAACCTGTGGTACAATGCACCCAACTTCCCGAAGTATTCCAACTTCGATCCTGAGGTAAGCTCACTGGGCGTAGGCAACTCACAGGGATATGATAACCTGGCAGTGCCCACCACAAGGCGTTTTGGCGTGAACCTGAGATGTTCTTTCTGATCCCGGATATTGATCAATTAATCTGATTATGATGACGACAATTAAAAACATAGCATATACATTATTACTGGCCGGTATTATACCGGTAGCAGGCGGCTGTAATAAGTTTGTAGATATTAATACCGATCCCAATAATCCTACCACCGCGGAGCTATCGTTGCTGCTGCCTTCCACAGAAGTGTCCATGGCAGCTAACATGTACCAGCTGAACAGCGGCACCTCCACCTTTATGCAGCACATGGTATCCTCTGCTTCTTTAAGCCGTTACCAGCAGGCCGGCAACAGCTTTGATGATTCATGGAACGGCTTTTACAGCCAAACGCTGAACGACCTGGAAACCATCATCAAAACCGGTACGGAAGAAGAGCAGTGGGGGTATGTAGCCATTGCCAAGCTGGAAAAAGCATACCTGGTAAGCCTGATGGTGGATATGTGGGGTGATATCCCTTATTCGGAAGCGCAGCAGGGGCAGGAGAATGTAAGTCCTGCCTTTGAAAAGGGAGAGGACATCTATCCCAAGCTGCTGGTAATGATAGATGAAGCCATTGCAGATGCAGGCAAAGTAATAGCCAATAACCTGGTGCCATCTACCGCCGATATGATCTATGGCGGTCTTAAAACCTCCTGGATCAGCATGGCCAATTCGCTGAAGCTAAAGCTGCATAACCAGCTGCGGCTGGTAGATCCGGCGGCAGCTGCCACGGCCATTAAAGCGCTCATAGCAGATCCATCCACCCTCATAGGCGGCGCCTCCAACTCTAACGGTACGGATTATACGTTTAAGTTCGGCCCTAACCAGAACCCGAATAACCGGCATCCCTGGCACCGTTCAGAATACCAGGGCAGCAAGAACTTTTACATGTGCCAGTCGATGATAGACCTGCTGTTTGATAATGATGATCCCCGTTTGCGTTACTACATTATCCGCCAGAATGCAACAGCGGGTTTAAATAACTCTACTAACAGCAATGGGTACTATGGCCGCAACCCGGGCGATGGTACGGCGGCGCCTGCGGATCTGAACCGCCGCTCCACCTTTGGTATTTACCCCGCCGGTGGTTTGTATGATAATGCACCCATTAATAACCTGCCGGCCACTAACCTGTTCCTTACCAATACCGGCGCTACCGGTACCTTAAAGGTGGTAACGGTAACAGACGGCACCGGCGCAGGGATTATCCCTTACATCACCAATGCCATGGTAAAGTTCATTCGTGCAGAAGCTGCGCTCACTTTAAATACCGGTGATGATGCACGGCAGGCTTTCCGGGATGGTATTACCGCCCACCTGGCCAGCGTAAGCGCCTATGCATCCTCTAACGGAGGCGCTATTATACCGCCTGCCAGCATTAGCAGCTTTGCAGATGCGCTATTGGCTAAATATGATGCAGCAGATAATGCCGGTAAGCTGGCACTGGTAATGACGCAGAAGTACATAGCAGATTATGGCAACGGTATGGAAGCGTATAACGATTATCGCAGAACCGCCTTACCGGTATTACGCACGCCGCTGTCGCCATTGAACACCTTTCCGCTGCGGCTGTATTATTCCGAAACGGAGCTAACCGCCAATACCAGCCTGGGAGGCAATACCAGCCAGCTGCAGATAGCGCAGCAAACTACGCCAGTGTTCTGGGATAAATAGTATAAAAAAATTACGGTCATTAAATTATAATCAGATGAAGCGTTTAGTAGTAATAGTTATCCTGTTAATGGG
>NZ_DATCRF010000490.1:0-3392 GCF_036569125.1 Chitinophaga sp.
ATTATACCGCCATTAATGAAATGATCAATCATGGTGTACCTAAAGATGAATATGAAGCTGCTGCCCTTGCCCTGAATGCCGGGGTGGATATGGATATGCAGGGCAGCGTATTTGCCACCCAGCTAAAGAAGCTGGTGCAGGATAAAAAGGTCACGCTGCAGCAGATCAATGACGCGGTGTACCGCATTCTTGCTGCCAAGTACGATCTGGGCCTGTTCAAAGATCCCTTTAAGTATTGCGATACCGTGCGCGCCGCTAAAGAGATCATGAGCCCGGAAAATTTACAGGCTGCCCGTGAAATAGCACAACGCTCCATTGTACTGCTTAAAAATGAAACGCAGCTGCTGCCGCTGAAAAAGCAGGGCAGCATTGCCGTAATAGGCCCTTTGGGCAACAGCCAGCGGGATGTGATCGGTAACTGGTCGGCCGCAGGGGATGGCAGCAAAGCAGTGAGCCTGTTACAGGGCATTCAGAACAAGCTGGGTACTGCTGTAAAAGTTACCTATGCACAAGGTGCGCACATAACCAGCGATACGGGCTTATTAAAAAAGGCCATGCAAAAACAGCGGCTGGAAGCAGCTGATACGGCCAACAGCGCACAGCTGTTATCCGAAGCAGTAGCACTGGCAAAACAATCAGATATTGTGATCATGGCCCTGGGCGAATCGCAGGGCATGACAGGCGAAGCAGCCAGCCGTTCCAACATCAGCATACCGGAAAGCCAGCAGGAATTATTAAAGGCAGTATATGCCACCGGCAAACCGGTGGTGCTGGTATTAATGAATGGCCGCCCGCTTACGCTGGAATGGGAAGATGCGCACATTCCATCTATCGTGGAAACCTGGTTCCTGGGCACAGAAGCCGGTAATGCCATTGCTGATGTACTGTTTGGCGATTATAACCCTGCAGGTAAGATCACCATGAGCTTTCCGCGGAATGTGGGCCAGATCCCCATTTACTATAATCACCGTACTACCGGCCGCCCCATTGATCCTAACAATAAATACTCTACCAAATACCTGGATGTGGCCAACGAACCGCTGTATCCCTTTGGCTACGGGTTAAGCTATACGAAATTCACCTACAGCAGCCCGCAGCTGAGCAAGCCGCAGATCACAGCTGCAGCGCCTTTACAGGTAAGCGTGAATGTTAGCAATACCGGCAGCTACGATGGGGAAGAGGTAGTGCAACTTTACATCCGCGATAAGGTAGGCAGCGTAACCCGCCCGGTAAAAGAGCTGAAAGGATTTAAAAAGATCTTTTTGAAGAAGGGAGAAAGTCAAACCGTAACGTTCACCATTAGCGTGGAAGACCTGAAATTTTATGACAAGGATATGCGGTGGACCTACGAGCCGGGCGCCTTTACCGTATTTGTAGGCACTAACAGCCGCGATGCGCAGGGGGTGGACTTTACTTTGAATTAATGGGCAATTAATTTTGATTTTCCACATTTCTTACTATTTTTGCCCCGTCATTATGATCACTAACGTACATACCCATCATCACCACCATACTTACCACACTGGTAGGCAGGGATGATATTATGTATAAAAAATATATCTAAATATCAGCGGCTTACCGGAAAAGGTAAGCCGCTGTTGTTTTTACTGAACATTCATCATTTATGAAGCTTAAACTCGCCATCCAGAAATCAGGCCGCCTGCACGACGATTCTATTAAACTGCTCAAAGAATGCGGTATAGACATCAACAACGGGGTTAACCGGCTAAAAACAGAAGCCAGCAACTTTCCCCTGGAAGTATTTTTCCTGCGCGATGATGATATTCCGCAATACGTAGAAGACGGTGTAGCCGACTTAGGTATAGTGGGTGAGAATGTAGTGATGGAAAAGAACAAGCAGGTACAGGTAGTGGAAAAGCTGGGTTTTGGTAAATGCCGTTTATCCGTAGCCGTACCCAAAGCCATGGACTACAACGGTGTGCAGGACCTGCACAAGCTGCGCATTGCCACTACTTACCCGGTGATCGTGGATGATTTCCTGAAAAAGAACAGCATTACCGCAGAGATCCATGAGATCAGCGGATCTGTGGAAATAGCGCCTGGTATTGGTTTGGCAGATGCTATCTGCGACCTGGTGAGCAGCGGTTCCACCCTGTTCATGAACGGCCTTAAAGAAGCGGAAGTGATCCTGAAATCAGAGGCTGTGCTGATTGCCAATAACGGGCTGAATGCCGCACAACAGCAAATACTGGACAAGCTGCTGTTCCGTATAAAGGCAGTAAAAAAAGCAAAGAACAACAAGTACATTCTGCTGAATGCGCCTAACAATAACCTCCAGCAGATCATTAGCCTGCTGCCGGGTATGAAAAGCCCCACCGTGCTGCCGCTGGCAGAAGAAGGCTGGAGCTCCGTACATTCCGTACTGAATGAAAATGATTTCTGGGACATTATTGAAAGCCTGAAAGCCGCCGGTGCACAAGGCATACTGGTAGTACCTATTGAGAAAATGATCATCTAATAATTTTAGATTTTAGATTTACGATTTTAGATTTATTGGAAGCGCTTCGGGGTTTCAAACACAACACAATCAAATCTAAAATCTAAAATCTAAAATCGTAAATCTGGATTATGGAAGTTTTTGAGTATCCCGCTAAAACATCCTGGCCGGCGCTTTTACAACGCCCGGTAATGGATACCACTGCCTTGGAAAGCAATGTGGCCGCTATTTTGAAGGAAGTGCAGCAACAGGGCGATGCCGCAGTTCGCAAATACGCTTTACAGTTTGATAAGGTACAGCTGAATGAGCTGCAGGTGACCGAAACGGAATTTGCACAGGCCACCGCAGCTTTAGATCCCGCCCTGAAACAGGCCATTCTGCAGGCCAAACAGAATATTGAAACCTTTCACCGCGCACAGCAGGAAGCCGGTAAAATTATAGAAACCATGCCCGGCGTGCATTGCTGGCGCAAATCCCTGCCAATAGAAAAAGTTGGCTTATACATTCCCGGCGGTTCTGCACCCTTATTCTCCACCATCCTGATGCTGGGCATACCCGCTGTAATAGCCGGCTGTAAGGAAATTGTGCTGTGTACACCCTCCAATGCCGCCGGTGAGGTGCATCCCGCCATCTTGTTTGCCGCCCGCCAGGTAGGTATTGACCGGGTGTTTAAAATAGGCGGTGTACAGGCCATTGGCGCTATGGCCTATGGTACTGCTACCGTGCCACGGGTACATAAGATCTTTGGCCCGGGCAACCAGTATGTCACCTGCGCCAAGCAATTGATCAATAAAGATGGCATTGCTATTGATATGCCGGCCGGTCCTTCGGAAGTGGCTGTGCTGGCGGATGAGAGCTGTGTGCCTGCTTTTGTGGCTGCGGATCTTTTATCGCAGGCGGAACATGGTCCGGATAGCCAGGTGCTGTTAGTAAG
>NZ_DATCRF010000491.1:0-7228 GCF_036569125.1 Chitinophaga sp.
CACCCAATACAGGCGCCGGCGGCCGGGGAGTGGTGGTCACTGTTACGGCTATTCGTTGCGGAAATTCACATTGCGCCTGCGAGGTAACGTAATAGGTTGTGGTGCTGTCGGCCTGCAATGTAAAATAATCGCCGGTATATAGCAGGTTCCCGCCGGAGGGCGCATCGTACCAGTTAATAGCCGTCTGCGGATCATTCGTATATGCATGCAGGGTAATGGTGCTGCCCTGGCAGGCGCTTACCTGGGTAACATCTACTGCAGGCGGCAGCAGGCCGGGTTGACGGTATGCATAAAAAATGCGCAGGTTACTTAATGAGCCGGATCCCTGCCGGGTAAGCGTAACACGTACACGGTCAAAGGTCTGCTGGGGTTTCAGCAGCACCTCTGCCTGCCCATAGCCCTGCAGCTGCCGCAGCATATTGTCGTCCACTGTTTGTGCATCATTATTGGCCGTATTACCGTTATACGTTTGCACGGTAACGCTGGTATACGGGTTATCCGCCGGACTGCCGCTGGCGCCAATGCCTATTACCAGTGAATCACAGCTGTTGCTGGCCGATGGAAAGATGAGGGTTTGGTACATCGTTACAGTGCCCAGCCCTGTGCCCATATTTAGCTGCGCATAATCATCCAGGTTACTGTTGTTCACCGCGTTGCCGGGGTTAGTAACACTGCATGAAAAACATAAGCCGGTAACGCCATTGGTCTGGCTGTTGGTATACACCTGTTGTGCATAGCTGCGTGGGAACAGCAGGCATAACAATGCCGCCATGATCCACGTCATTCGTTGGAAGGGGTAAAGTTGCATAGTCATAGATTGGATTTAAGGTATTATGAGGGTTTAATGTGTCAAATAGGGATTGTATTTAAGGGTTATTGGAGTCTTTTGGGTATATTTATTGAGAGCTAAAAGTAACAATTTTTTTTGTGATCCTCCCAAATTTACGGCCATGACAGAAACAATAGACATACGGTTGTTAACAGCAGAAGATTATTTTGACCTCAAAGAATCCATGGTATCCGCCTACCCGGATATGGCAGGCAGCTATTGGCGGGAACCCACCATCAGCCGGCTTATCAGCCTGTTCCCCGAAGGGCAGATAGCCATCACCGTAAACAATAAGGTGGTAGGCTGCGCATTATCTATTATTGTGAACTATGGTAAGTTTGGCGATGAGCATACCTATGAGCAGATCACGGGTTACTACACCTTTAACACACATGATCCCAAAGGGGATATCCTGTATGGCATAGAAATATTTGTGCACCCCGACTACCGGGGCAAGCGCCTGGCGCGGCGCCTGTACGATGCACGTAAAACGTTGTGCGAAAGGCTGAACCTGCGCGGTATTGTGGCCGGCGGCCGCATTCCCAACTATGAAAAGTATGCAGATGAAATGTCGCCGCGTGAATACATTGAAAAAGTGCAGGACAAAGAGCTGTACGATCCTACGCTTACCTTCCAGTTCTCCAACGATTTTCTGGTGAAGAAAATACTGCGCAACTACCTGCCGCATGATGAATCATCCAAAGGATTTGCCACCCTGCTGCAATGGTACAATATCTATTATGAGAAGGATGCCGATACGGTACGTTACAACAAATCCACCGTGCGTATTGGCCTGGTGCAATGGCAAATGCGTGATTACCGTAACCTGGACGGCTTCCTGGAGCAGGTGGAATATTTTATTGATGCCGTAAGCGATTACGGATCCGATTTTGTTGTATTCCCGGAGCTGTTCAATGCCCCGCTCATGGCGGAGTTTAACCAGCTGGATCCCGCCGGCGCCATACGCGGCGTAGCCCGTTATACGGAGCAGATCCGCGATGAATTTGTACGCCATGCAGTATCATACAACGTAAACATTATTGGCGGCAGCATGCCCATTGTAATAGATGAGCAGCTGTATAATATTTGCTACCTGTGCCGCCGCGATGGTACCTACGACCATTACATTAAGATACACCCCACGCCCAGCGAAGTATTTGCCTGGGGCGTAAAAGGAGGGCAGGAGCTAAAGGTATTTGATACAGATTGCGGTAAAATAGGCATACAGATCTGTTATGATGTAGAGTTTCCCGAACCCAGCCGCATACTGGCAGAACAGGGTATGCAGATCTTATTTGTACCCTTCCTCACAGATACGCAGCATGCGTATAACCGTGTACGTTTCTGCGCGCAGGCGCGTGCAGTGGAAATGGAATGTTATGTAGCCATTGCCGGCTGCGTAGGCAACCTGCCCAAAGTAAATAATATGGACCTGCAATATGCGCAAAGCGCAGTATTCACTCCTTCTGACTTTGCATTTCCCGTAACCGGTATAAAGGCCGATGCCACGCCCAATACGGAAATGATCGTGGTGGCGGATGTAGACCTGGTGCTGCTGAAAGAGCTGAATGCTTTTGGCAGCGTGCATACAAAAAAAGATATGCGCCGGGATCTGTATGAGGTGAAGTGGAAGAAGTAGACTGTTGTTCACAGATCGTAAGGCAAGAAGGCTTTCCGCTTTATGCTTTCCGCTTTCCGCTTTCCGCTTTCCGCTTTCTGCCAATAAAACTATGAATTTCGGCGATCATTGATTATTTTGCATAAAGCATACAAAGGAAACTATTGCATAAAACTTACACATGCATTCTCACAAGATTAATTTGGCATTACAGATCATTCCGCAGGTAGCCAGCGAAAAAGTATATGCCGTTGTAGACGAAGCTATTGCGGTGATACAGGCCTCCGGTGTGCCTTACCGCGTATGCCCTTTTGAAACCGTGATGGAAGGCCCGTATGATCAGCTGATGGATATTGCCCGCAGAGCGCAGGAAGTGTGTTTTAAAGCAGGCGCCTCGCAGCTGCTGGTGTATATTAAAATGCAGATCCGTAAGGATGATGATGTGACCATGGAAGAAAAAGTAGGCAAATACGATTAAAGAGCAGCGCTGCATTTACCTTAATTATCAGCCAAAGTTATTCTACCAGACAGGGGAGATCATGTATATCAAATAACTAAAGACATAGCGTACTCAGGTTTACGGAAGCTAACCGTGATCCGTAAACTGCCGTCTGTAGACCGTGGACCTGTAGACCGTTTTTCGTATATTTAATTACATCTTACATCAACCAATTCTAAACCGCGCAACATGAAAAAAATCTTCGCGTGCATCATGCTGTGCTGTTGCTTGCTGCCTGTTTTGCTAAAGGCACAAAACCCGGTAATACGCGGTAGCGTAACAGCATCAGACGGAGGCCAGCCCCTCCCGGGAGTAACCATCCAGGTAAAAGGCGGCACCACCGGCGCCACTTCTGCACCAGATGGGAGCTTCAGCCTCACAGTTCCCAACACAAATGCCACACTGGTATTTAGCTTTGTAGGTTATTTAAAACAGGAGGTGCCGTTAAACGGCCGGTCCAGCGTGCAGGTAGTGCTGCAGGCCGACACCCGTAACCTGGAACAGGTAGTGGTAACAGCGCTGGGCATTAAAAAAGAGAAACGCGCATTGGGTTATGCCGTGCAGGACGTAGGCGGGGCAGAACTCGTTACTTCCAAACAAACCAACGTAGTAAATGCCTTACAGGGTAAGGTAGCCGGTGTGCAGATCTCCAGCACAGGCGGCGCGCCAGGCCAGGGTTCCAGGATCATTATCCGGGGCATGAACTCACTGGATCCTGGTAAATCCAACCAACCTATATTTGTTATAGATGGTATTCCCATGGACAATGATACCTACACCAGCGCTGGTGTGGATGATACCCGTGGCATGAGCAACCGTGCAGCAGATATCAACCCGGATGATGTGGAAAGCATTTCCATTTTACGTGGCGGCGCAGCTACGGCTTTATATGGTTTGCGTGCAGCTAATGGCGCAGTGATTATCACCACCAAATCCGGCAAAGCAGGGCGTTTAACAGTAAGTCTTACCTCTACTTACGGATTTGATAATGTGAACAAAACGCCGGACGTACAAACCCGTTTTTCACAAGGTTACCAGGGCGTGTATGACCCGGCCAGCTTCTGGCCTTCCTGGGGTCCTACCGTAGAACAGGCTAAACAGCTGGATCCTACACATCCTGCACAGCTCTTTAATAATTACAAACAGGCTTACCGTACGGGCAAGCAGGTACGAAATACCCTGAACCTGAGCGGTGGTACGGAAAAAGCAGTGTTTGCCGCATCCTTTTCACAACTGGACCAGGATGGAGTGATACCTTTCAGTGATTATAAGAATTACTCCGCCAAATTAAACGGTGAGCTGCGCTTCAGCGAAAAATTCAAGGTAGGTGCATCCCTGAACTATATTAATTCCGGCGGCACCCGCATCAATGCAGACCGTTATGGCGAACAACTGATCTACTGGTCGCCGCGCTGGGATGTGGCGGATTATATTAAGCCGGACGGTACACAAAAGACCTATAGCGCCGGTACAGACAACCCCATGTACACCTTGTACCACAACCGTTTTGTGGACAATGTGAACCGTGTGATCGGCAACGTAAACGCCACCTATTCGCCATTCAAATGGCTGGACCTGATTTATCGCGTGGGCACTGATTTTTATACAGATGGCAGAACCTTTACCGCCGCAGGCCCTAAAGGCCTGGCCGATGAAGTACCCAACGGTGATGCCGGTCCCGGTTTTGTACATGAATACCAAACCAATAAACGCATACTTAACAGCACCTTTATTGCCAACCTGAAAAATAACATCACACCCCGTTTAACATCAGACCTGAAGCTGGGCCATGACCTGTATGAGTATAAGCTGAAACGGGTAGCTACCGAAGGCGATACACTGGATATCCCGGACCTGCTGGTAATGCAGAATGCCAAGCGGGTAGTAGGACGGCAGTTTAATGACAAATACCGTATTATTGGCGTGTTTGCGGACTGGACGCTGAGCTGGGACAATTACCTGTACCTGACACTCACGGGCCGGGAAGATTTCACGTCTACACTGCCATCTGGTCACAACCATTTCTTTTATCCTTCCGTAAGTGCAGGTTATGTATTTACGGATCATTTTAAGATGCAGGACAATATCCTGAGCTATGGTAAGATCCGCGCTTCCTGGGCAAGAATAGGGAAGGACGCCGCAACTCAAAAGCTTACTTCCGGTTACGAAACGCTGCCCGATGGGCCTATTGATAACAGCATTATTGGCTGGACAAGAGCCGATATTAAAACTGACCCGGACCTGAAGCCGGAGTTCACCAATACCTTTGAAGCTGGTACCGAATTAAAGTTCCTGAAAAACCGTATAGGCATTGACTTTACCTGGTACACTTCCAAAAGTACAAACCTGTTGATGAGCATTCCTATTCCTTCCAGCTCCGGTTATGAAACCTTTTATACCAATGCGGGTTCTATCCGGAACAGGGGCGTGGAAATATCCCTGAATGGAACGCCGGTTAAAACAAAAGATTTTAACTGGGATGTAAGGGTGAACTTTTCTGCTAACCGTAACAAGGTACTTGCTTTAAAAGAGGGTGTAACAGAAGTTGTGGTAGGCTCCCAATTTGGTTATGCCAGCTCTACCGCTACTATGAAGTATATTGTAGATTACCCGGTAGGCGCCATCTTTGGCAGAAGCTATGCCCGGTATTATGGTGATGCCACGGAAGATCCCTTACTGATCGATAAAAGCCGGCCCATCCTGATCCAGAGCAGCGGTTCAGCGGCAGGCTTCCCGGTGATCAATACCAATCAGAAATACCTGGGCAATTCACAACCCAAGTGGATCGGCAGCATTTCCAACTCCTTTACATATAAAGCATTCAGCTTTTCCTTTTTGTTTGATGTAAGGCAGGGCGTGCAGAAGTATAACCAGTTTGCCAACTTCCTGGCAGCTTTCGGCGCTTCCAAAATAACGGAGAACCGTGACCAGATGAAAACCTTTGATGGTGTGTTTTCAGATGGAAAGCCCAATAACATACCTGTGTACCTGGGACAAAAGTTAGGTCCCGATGGTAAGGACTATGGGGATGGTTACTACCGCCGTATATACAGAGGGGTAACAGAGGCGTTTATAGAAGATGCTTCGTGGGTACGTTTGCGTAATGTAAGCCTCTCTTATCAGCTGCCATCTAAACTGCTGTCTAAAACACATTTCATCAGCGGCGCCAATATTACCCTCACCGGTAATAACCTGTGGCTGCATACCAAATTCACTGGTTTTGATCCGGAATCCAGCTCCTTTAATGCCAGCAGCAATGCCGATGCATTTGCCGGGTTCACTTATCCGGCAGTACGGAGTTTCTTAGCCAGTATCAACGTTACCTTTTAAAGCGCTGCATTATGAAAAGATTGATCATAGCCGTTATTTGCTGCAGCCTGTTTATAATAACAGGGTGTAAGAAATACCTGGATGTAAACAAAAATCCAAACATATCGGAAACTGCGCCCCTCAACGGTTTGCTGGGCAGCACTACCTATAATACCGCCTATACGGTATACCGTACAGGCGATTTCACCTCTTATTTTGTGCAATACCTGGCTTCTCCCAACACAGCCAGCAGCACAGATACGTATGATGAAGTAGATTACAGCGGCACCTGGGAAGCCACTTATAACACCATGGCCGATCTGTATGATCTTATTAAACAGGCCGATTCTGTAGGCGCATACGGGCATGCCGGCGCTGCTAAAATTATGATGGCGCTGAACCTCAGCATCATGAACTCCCTCTTTGGATCAGTACCTTATTCGGAAGCGCTGAGCGGAAATTTTATTCAACCGCATTATGATGCCGATAAAGCAGTATACCAATCCTGCCTGTCGCTGATAGATGCCGGCCTGGCCGATCTGAATAAAACCGATCCCAAGATCCTGCTGGATGCTACCCGCGATCTGCTGCATCATGGCGATACTGCAGCCTGGAGAAGAACCGGGTATGCATTAAAAGCACGCCTGCTGAACCGCATTACCAAAACCGCTGATTATGATCCGGCAGCAGTGCTGGCAGCCCTGGGCAGTGCATACACCGGCAATAACAATGATGCGCAGCTTACGCAATTTCAGTCGCGCAGCCCCTGGAACCAGGCCGCTTACAACAATACGCAGGCCTTGCTGGATGGCTGGTTAAGCACACACTATGTAGCTGCGATGAACGACAGCACCTTTGGCGTATTTGACCCGCGCCTGCCGCTGATCACCGACACCACCCGCTACGGCGACTACCGCGGTACCATTAACGGAAAGGGCAGGGTAGGTACCGGTACTACCAAGGATGAAAGCTA
>NZ_DATCRF010000492.1:0-8404 GCF_036569125.1 Chitinophaga sp.
CCTATAGACAAGGCCAGCACAGGATCGCCCAGGGTATGGAAGAAACGTAAGGTACCGTTGGTGGTTTTCTCAATATTGGTAAAGGCGCCTATGGCAATCAGCAAAATGGGTACTACCACCGGTAAAAAGGCCAGCCATACCGGCGGTGCGGGGTTGTTAGTTGCTTCGGTAGTTTCCGTTTGCTGCACTACGGGAATTTTTTTACCTGCATAATGCGCCCACCAGCCGCCTGCAATGGCTGCCGGAATGGCCACACAAATACCCATCAGCATTAATTTTCCAAAATCAGCGCCTATGGTTCCTGCAGCTGCAGTAGCGCCGGGGTGGGGCGGTATCAGGCAATGCACCGCATACAAACCGGTAGCCAGGGATACAGACATTATAACCACGGAAATGCCTGTACGTTTTGCCAGGGATTGGTTTAAGCCGCTTAATACAATGTAGCCGGAATCGCAGAAAATAGGCAGGCCCACAATAAAACCCGTAAGGCTCATGGCCACCGCAGCATACCGTTCTCCCACGATCTTTAATATAAAAGCCGCCATTACCCGGGTGCTGCCGGTATGTTCCAGCAGCACGCCCAGTGTGGTGCCCAGCGCTATAATAAAACCCAGGGATTTCATGATGTTGCCAAAACCATCTTTCATGGCTGTAATAATATCTGCTACAGATAGCTGTACTGTGAGGCCGGTTACAAAACAGGCCAGGAACAGTGCAAACAGGGCATGTACGCGGTATTTGGCCGTAAGCAGTATAATAACGCCAATGCCTGACAGTAATGCAATTAATACCTGTATCAGATCCGTGGTCATGCGTGGAAGGGTTTAATTACACAATATAATAAAACCACTTTTAAACGCCGCCCTGTCTTGCTACCGTAGACCGGTAATGTTTATACAGCACACTGTAAAGGATCATTTCATAACGGCGCTGCGCCATATGGAACAGGCGGTTAATGTGCATGTGCAGCAGATCGCCGGCCAGCTGTTGTAAGGCCATGCTGTTACGCTTTTCCAGCAATGGCGGCAGCAGCTGCGCCCAGGCGGGCGCGGGGCGCGTGGTTTGTAACAGCTGCTGTATCTCAGCGGTATGCTGCCGGTAGTACTGGTTGTAAATTTCCTTTTCTTCTTTTCCGGGGTTAAACTCCCGTTCAAAAGCATCCTGGTAATGGGTTACAAAAGCCAGTTTTTGCGGCAGGGTAAAATGGAATAAGGTCAGCAGGTCATCAGCATACTGCAGTGCGCTGAACAGCAGGGAAGGGGCCTGCGCTGCATCTGTGTGCTGTTGCAGCAACTGCAGCACATAGGTACTATCTGCATAAAAAAGCTGCTCAATAGCTGTTATATCTTCCGCGCCATAACGTTCCAGCTCCCGGCAATAGGTATCTGTTTGCACTTTCCACACAAAATGGCTTTGTATGGCATGCTGCAGCGTGGTTTGCAGGTGATGGATCACTGCGCCGGTATGTATAACATTGGTTAAATGAAAACGTACGCGCAGGTGCGGTTCGGGATCCTGGTAGCGGATAAAGAACCAGCGGTCGGCCAGGCCATGCAGCAGGAACAGCTCTGCCGCTGCTGCAATGGTATGCTGCAGCAGCTCATTGGCGTAATGCGTGCTGCAATACAGCTTAAAATATAACCATTCCGATCCCACTGCAAAATGCCGCTCCGGCAGGGTAACGGGTGTTTGCAGCACAGGATCATTGGCAGGTGTTTCATTTTTTACCACTGCAATGATCTGGTGGGCGTAAGGTTTGTTGTGCTCATCTTTCACGGTGCCGGAGGCATATAAGAACTCTTTCAGCACTATTTGCTGCTGGTCTTTAATGGAGCTGATGAAAGCCTGTATGCTGGCCATATCTTCCTGGTCTACCAGCAGGTGTTGGTCGCCATTGGCCAGCACAAAAAAGGGCGGCAGCTTCCATTTGCCGGCAAACAGGTAAAAGGCGGCCTCGCCACCGGGCTGCAGCAGATCTTTATAATGGTTTAAGGATAAATGCCATTGTGCCGGGCAAAGGATCACCTCCCGGTACTGTACGCGCGGAAAAAAATGTATGCCCGGTAACGTTATATTCCATGAAAAGCTGAGCGCTGTTTGTTTGCCCTGGCCCTGCAGCTCGCCCAGCAGGCGGTACAGCGGCAGGGTATTAAATACATAGTTATGTGCATTGTCTATACGCGGCAGCACATTTTTTTCATGCTGGGGCGAGTACAGGATCAGCTCATTGTTTTGCAGGGTTATGTACAGGTCTGAAACAGCGAGCTGTCTTTCCGGCGGCAGGGAGGAATGCGCCAGGTAAGGTATTTCCAGGCAACGCACGGCAGGGTGCTGTAAAATATTCCCGGTCCTGTCCTCCGGCAGGTGCACTACGGAGCTTAAGATGCTGCCCGGGTGGCGGCCCTGCTCAAAGGCATGAATAGATTGCAGCAGTGCGCGGATGCTGGCATCCGTATGGCCAAAACGCCCTATCAGTGCGCTGCCGCTGGCGCCGCCCGCATTTTCCATTAAGATAGTATTGCCATCATTCACAAAGCTGAACATCACGGAAAAGGTAGCAGGCAGGGGCTGCAGCGTAACTTTTTTACGCAGCCCGTTGATCTCCGCATCTGTAAATGTTACGGTGTAGTCGTCGTGTTTAAACGCCTGTAATAATTTTTCCGTGATCAGGGCTTGCACCTTTTGCCGGTCGGGCGTATCCTGCGCAGGGTTGTTAGCGGTAGCGCTGGCAAAGCCCTGCAGCGGCTGGCCATCCAGCTCAATGCCGCCGCCCCCGTTGGTGATAATGCCGGTATCGGGGTCAATGATATGTGTAAGGGGTACTGGTTCCGTATCATAGCGGCTGGCAAAAACAGTTTTCAGCTGCTGCAGCCAGGGACTGTCTGTTTGCCCGGCACACAATACCTGCAATACTTCCAGCGCGGCGATAATATCTTCCTGCAGCTGCTGATGTATGGTTTGTTCCCTGCAGCCTGCGGTACCATCCAGCTGGAACAGCCGGTTTTCCTGGAAGCTGAAGCCTGCTGCATTTAATTGGTTGCCGATGTTTTCCAGCGCAGCGGGCAAATAGCCGGCAGCCGGCGCTTCCCGCAGCTGTTGCTGCAGCTGTAATAATTGCTGTAAGTAATGGCCGGTTACTGCATCGGGATTTGCTGCGTGTATAGGTTCCAGTATGCGGATGATGCGGTCTAAATAATCCACACCCGTTACCTGGAAGTGCAGGTTGCTTTCCAGCAGCTGTGATTGTATCAGCGCTTCCAGGTATTGCTCCGCTTCTGCTGCGGGTACCTGTACCTGTGCAATAATATGATCGCGCAGCGTATAAAAAGCGGTTTCCTTTTTCCCGCACAGCGCTAATAAGTGCATCAGCAGCGGCGTGGCAGCCACTGCGCTCACCTGGTATTTGCGCTGGCTGTTTTCCAGCTGGTATTCATAATACCGGTATTCATTGCCTACTTTATATACAGAGGTGTTAAAACGGTAGTGCAGCTGGTGACGGATAGCTTTGTGCTGTTGCAGCTCCTGTACCAGCGCGCATAAAAAATCCACATCAAGGCGGATGTGCCGCTGCCATTTGCTGCTGTCTAAAGTAATACGGGTGCCGGCGCCCCATTGCAGGGTGGTGCAGCCGGAGAACAGGCCAAATGGCGTGGGCCTGCTGCGCATACGGTTGTAATACTTGGTTAAGCTGTTCTGCAGCTTCTGCTTTTTGGAAACATCTGTTGCGCCTGCCTGGTATTTGCGGCATTGCTCGTACAATACAGGGGAGGCCAGGTGAATGGCTTCCATAAAAGCAGCGTCGTTCAATAAAGTGGTAATGTCCGGCGTTATGGCAGTTTCCTCAAATGGTTTAGCAGGACACCTGCATAGCAGTGCCGGAAAAAAGGACAAACCCATACGTTATGGTTTTGATTAAATAGGCTTCTTATTCCCTATGATCGTTTGTTTCAGCAGGTCGAAAAATGCCTGCCGGTAGGTTTCGCTTAATGGTATGCTTTCTTTTACATTCTTCAGAAATATCTGGTTTCCCTCAATAATTTTTATTTTATCAATAGATATGATGTACGATTTATGTACGCGGATGAACTGGTCTTTAGGCAGATCGTTGTCCAGGTCTTTCATGTTCAGCAGGGTCATTACCTGCTGCTGATCCTTGTGAATCGTTACATAGTTCTTCATGCCTTCTATGTACACGATCTCATCCAGCTCTATCTTTTGCAGCTTATTCTTGGCATCTGTTTTAACAACAATGTAGTTTTTTGTTTGCTTGGTTTGATTGTCCTCTTCGGCAAAGGTAAGCTGGTTCATGGCTTTTTGCACGGCTTTCAGAAAGCGGTCGAACGAAATTGGTTTCAACAAATAATCCAGCACTTCGTACTCAAAACTTTCCAGCGCATACTCTTTAAAGGCAGAGGTGATGATGATCCTGGCCTTGCCTTTCATAAGCTTAATGAAGTCCATGCCGGAAAGCTGCGGCATGTGCATGTCAATGAAAATAATGTCTACATCCGTTGCTGTTATTGCGTTCAGCGGATTGTTGTAAGTGCCCCTTAGTTCCAGGAAAGATACTTTTTCAATGTAACTTTTCAATAGGTCTATGGCGTGCTGTTCGTCATCTATTATAATACAAGATAGCATAACAGTAATTACAGGTTTAGGTTAAGGGTGACAGTGTACAAATTACTATCCTCTTCAATATCGAGGTTATATTGATCGTTGTTATACATCAGGCTTAATCGTTTCTTAACGTTGGCCAGGCCAATTCCACCGGAAATTCCTGATGGGAACGGTACTTTTTTCTTGTTGCGTATAAAAAAATGCAGCTGGCCGTCGTTCATGTAAATGTTCACCTGTAGCGGATGTGCGGCATCCTGCAGGTCTCCGTATTTAAAAGCATTTTCAACAAAGGTGATCAGCAGCAGGGGCGCTATTCTGCGGAACTTAAATTCCACCGGCTCGCCGATCTTTATTTCCGTATACAGCTCGTTATTAAAACGAAGCTGGTGTATCTCTACCAGGTTAATAATATGCTGGATCTCTCTTTCCAGCTCTACTTTTCCCTCTTCATCATGGTTATCCAGCGCATAGCGCATAATGTCTGACAGCAGCATTACGCTTTTGGATGCTGTGGCCGAAACCGTTCTTACCTGTGTGTAAATGAAGCTAAGTGTGTTAAACAGGAAGTGCGGGTGGATCTGGTAGCGCAGGTAACTGAGCTCTGTGCTGAGGATCTCCTTTTCCAGTGAGGCCTGGCGGCGGCTTTCCTCTATTCTCAACTTATCCAGCTTACGCAGCTGGCGTTCTTTGGCAATGGTGTTCAGCGCAAGATAGAAACCATAACTTAACGATATAAAATAAATGAAACGGAATACCCGTAGTAATATAAACGACTTTATAGTTTGTATGGTATACAGTGTAGGAATTTCGTGGCTTTCCAGGTTATGGGTGATCATGTAGTTCAGGCCCAGGTACAGCACACAAAGTAAAAAGGTGAGCAATACCAGCAGGGGCGCCCTTTTGCGGCCAAAGGTATAAGGGAGTATGAGGTAGGTATTTACATAAAAAATAAAGGCATTGAGGATAAAAAAGATCAGGGTAGAGAACAGCGTAACCTGTGAGGGCTCTATGATCATTACAATGCCGTTCTCATAGAAAAAATACAATACCCATACCAGGATATGCAGTCCCAGCCTGTTTATGAGGCTCTTGTGACGCAGTTCATCAGGAATTATTGTTGCCACATCGGTCATCTGAGGAAGCAGGGTGTTTTATATAGAAAAAGGGGATTTCGTGTAATCATCAGGCTATCTTATGTAATTAATTTTTGTTGCTGCCATGTTCTGTAGATATTTGGATTGTAATTACATGGCACGGTAAAAAATATGGTTAAACACATTACAAACGTTTCTTTATGGAAAACTTATTTAGAACCACAGGCAAATTGCTCTTCGAAAAAAGAGTAGTAATAAAAATAATAAATAATGAGGTAACCGACAAGAAAAGGCAGGCATATCATACCGTGCCTACTACGCTCCCTACTACGATTACAGGGTTTCACGCAGGCAGTTAGCGAATGGTTTTTATTTGTTCTAACTAATATTGTCAAACGATGATAAAACCCGAAACCCCGGAGAGCCACGTGCTTGAACGAATTACAACCATTATCGACAGGCAATTTTATGAAAGACCGGGGTTTGGGATACAGGATATTTCATTCGCGCTCTTTTATCACTACCTGTATAAAGTAACAACAGATAACGATCATTTAACACGACGGAACCAGTGCCTGGAAGTAATTATAAATGATCTGGAACAGCAAGACAGTGCCACCGCAACCTTAGGAAGATACCCGTTTTTTTTTAACTGTCTGGCGCATCTGTTGCAACAAATACAAACAGAAAATTTGGCATTGCAACCATTGGTGCAACGTATAAATAACTGGAACAACCGGCTGGTAACCGATACTGAATTTGACATCACAACATTGCCCGCAATGGGTTACCTGACAGGTTGGGCCGGAGTGCTGTACTACTTTAAGAATTTGCCGGCTACGTTTGAACCAAGGCAGCTTTTACTGGACCGGCATTTTGAGCCCATTGCCAATCATGTGCACTGGATGTGTGAGCAGGAACTTTTTCTTTTGCCGTACGAAACCAGGGAAACGGATATGGGATTGGCAAAAGGCATCTGCGGATTACTAATGATAGTAGCAGATGTTGCACACCTGGTAAGCCGGCCGCAAACAGCCGGCATTATTGGAAGCTGTGTACACCAGTTGATAAGATTACGGCAGGAAGTAGACCAGTCCGCTGATAAATGCTCTTTTTTTCCTTACCGGATCGATAATGAACAAAAGGTAGCATTGTACAATAACAGCCTGGGCTGGGACAGCAGTGATCTGGGACAGGCATTGCTGCTTTGCAGGGCGGCGCTGTTGTGCAAAAATTCAAATTACCTGCGTATGGCAGAACTGATAGCGCTCAACACCCTGTTAAGAAAAAACGAAACGCATACCGGCATACACGATGCCACTGTACAATATGGCGCTGCCGGGGTTGCTCTTTTATATAAAAGATTATTTGCCTTCACAGGCAGAAAGGACCTGCTAAAAGGATATCATTACTGGATGGACCAAACCCTTACGCTGGCGCAGGCTGCGCTGGAAAAGGAGGGGCCGCCTGAAGAGAACACCGGTATACTGGAAGGACTAACCGGCATAGGACTAACCCTTTTATCCCGCAAATACGATTACGCAGCAGACTGGAGTAAGATCCTATTAGCCTAGAACGGATATGACTATGTAGTATTTAACCTGCACTTTCTAAGTCACTTATGGAACAGGAATTAATCCCACCGTCACTGACGGAAGCCCTCCTCATGCTTAAAAATGAGGCACATACCGGCATTACATTTATAAGCGGCAGCCAGCAGGAAACCTTTGTTCCCTACAAGCTGCTGTATGCGCAGGCGCTTAGCTGCCTGGGTTATTTACAGCAGCAGGGCATGCAGCCTGGTAATGAGCTGGTATTACAGGTAGATGATAATCACACCTTCCTGGTAAGCTTCTGGGCGGCCCTTATGGGCGGCATACGCCCGGTACCGCTGGCTGTAGCGCATTATACGGAGAGCAACCAGAAACTGTGCAGGATCTGGAAGATCTTAAACCACCCTTATTTACTTACTAACCGCCGCGTACATACGAACCTGGAAAAGTCTGCCGATGACCCTGCAATGAACATGCAGGAGATCTTATCCGGCGGGCGTTTGCTGTTGTTTGAAGATATGATGCAGCATGAGCGGGAAGGGAATATACATATGCCTGCGGCAGATGATATTGCGTTCATCCAGTTCTCATCCGGCTCAACCGGCACCCCTAAAGGCGTTACGCTTAGTCATCATAATGTGATAACGAACGTAAGCGCCATCATCAGCGCAGGCGCCATTACAAGGGCAGATGCTACCTGCAGCTGGATGCCGCTTACGCATGATATGGGTCTTATTGGCTTTCACCTGGTACCGCTGGTACTGGGTGCGCAGCAATATATGTTACCTACCGACCTGTATATACGCAGGCCGGCATTGTGGTTACAGGTACTCTCCGCCCATAAGGCTACGCTCACCTCATCGCCTAATTTTGGTTACAAACATTTGCTGCAGCGCTTAGATGTTAATGCGCTGAAAGATATTGACCTCTCCTCCGTCCGCCTGATCTTTAATGGTGCAGAGCCCATTTCCATGGACCTGTGCCGCACTTTTCTTGCTGCCATGCAGCCGTATGGTTTACATCCGGATGTGATGTTTACCGTATACGGCCTGGCCGAAGCTACGCTGGCCGTGGCTTTTCCGCCACCGGCCCGCCCGCTTACGGGCATTCGTCTTTCCCGTTTGCGCCTGGGCGTAGGCC
>NZ_DATCRF010000493.1:0-16647 GCF_036569125.1 Chitinophaga sp.
CAATAAAAAGAGGTGCTACTATCTACGGGGAAATGGTAGGCGGCGCTATGACGGCAGATGCTTACCACCTGACCGCTACCCACCCCGAAGGGCTGGGCGCTAAGCTGGGTATGAAAGAAGCCCTGGAAGATGCGGAGCTGACCCTGGAAGATGTAGATTATATTAATGCACACGCCACCTCTACCCCGGTAGGCGATATCAGCGAGCTGAAAGCCATTACCGGCCTTTTTGGAGAGCAGGTGAAAAAGCTGAACGTAAGCGCTACCAAATCCATGACCGGCCACTTACTGGGCGCTGCCGGCGCTATTGAGGCCATTGCCTGTATCAAGGCTACCCAGGAGGATATTGTGCCGCCCACCATTAATACAACAGTATTGGGCGAAGGTATTCCTACGGATGTGAACCTGACCATTGGCAAGGCGCAGCAGCGTAAAGTGGATGTTGCCATGAGCAATACTTTCGGATTTGGCGGACATAATGCCATTGTAGTATTTACAAAAGTAAAAGCATAAAAATTTCGTTCCATCACTAACGTGGTGGCTCACATACTGCTTTATATTCAAAAAAAGGAACGGCTGTTTTACTAACGGCCGTTCTTTTTTTTGGCATAGAATTTCGGTATCTTTTGCATATATGTTGCCTATGCACCGCTTATCCACGCTGCTTTTTATTTGCTGCCTTTTCAGCATAACGGCGTTTGCACAAAGAACTGAAGCTAATCTGACTGAAGCTAACGTACCTGCCTATACGCTCCCCGACCCTTTACAAATGGCTGACGGTAAAACCGTTACCACCGTACAGCAATGGAACAAAGTACAGCGCCCGTATATCTATCACCTGTTTGAAACCAATGTGTATGGCCGTTTTCCACGCACACCGGTACAAATGAGCTTTAAAGTGACCAGCTTAAATCCCTATGCGCTGGACAGCATGGCCACCTGCAAACAGATCACCCTGTATTTTAACCGGGCCGATACCAATGCACAGATCCACCTGTTATTATACCTGCCCAATAAAGTACGGGGCCAGGTACCCGTATTCCTGGGCATGAACTTTTATGGCAATCAGTCAGTAGTGGATGATACCACCATTCCCATTACCCCGCATTATACCGTAAAAGGCCCCGGCATTGTTGATAACCATGCTACGGAAGCCTCCCGGGGCGCACAGGCATCACAGTGGCCTATCAAAGATATTATCAGCCGCGGGTATGGCGTAGCCACCTTTTTTTACGGAGAGGTGGAAGCCGATAAACCGGATGGCTGGCAAACCGGCTTCCGCACCCAGCTAAAAGATGTATTACATATAGAACCGCAGGAGTGGAGCGCCATGGGCGTATGGGCATGGGCGTTATGCCGTGCGCTGGATTACCTGCGGCAGGACCGCAGGGTAAATGAGGACCTGGTGCTGCTCATGGGCCACTCCCGCCTGGGTAAGGCCGCCCTGTGGGCCGGCGCCAGCGATCCGCGTTTTGCCATGGTCATCTCCAATGAATCCGGCGAAGGCGGGGCCGCCCTCTCTAAACGGGACTATGGCGAGAACATAGAGATCATTACCCGCGCCTTTCCCCACTGGTTTGTAGCCAATTATAAAACCTTTGCGAATAATACCGCCGCTTTGCCGGTAGACCAGCACATGCTGCTGGCGCTTATTGCTCCCCGGCCCCTATACGTGGCCAGCGCCGAAGGCGATCAATGGTCTGACCCACGTGGCGAATTCCTGAGCGCCCGCAATGCCGAACCGGTGTACAAGCTGTTTGGCAAAGAAGGCGTTGGCACTGAAACCTTTCCGCACACACAGCAGCCCACCGGAGAGTTTATCCGCTATCACATCCGCTCCGGCAAACATGATGTTACCTCCTACGATTGGGAGCAATACCTGCAGTTTGTGGGTAAACATATGGCCCTGCGTTAATCAGAAAAATTTGAGGGTTGGCAACCAATTATGGTGTAGTTTAGTAGTTTGAAAAAGTTCGGACAAGAACTTTTTGAGGACTTTAGCTTATGTCAAAGAAGAAGAATGCAACGGTTCCTGCTGTACCGGTAGCTGCGGATGATAATATTGCAGTGTTTGGCGCCCGGGAACACAACCTGAAGAACCTGGACCTGCAGCTGCCCAAGAACAAGCTGGTGGTGATCACCGGCATCAGTGGCAGCGGCAAATCATCACTGGCTTTTGATACCATTTATGCGGAAGGTCAGCGCCGTTATATGGAAAGCTTTTCCGCCTACGCCCGCCAGTTCATTGGCGATATGGAAAGGCCGGATGTAGATAAGATCACCGGCCTTTCGCCGGTTATTTCCATAGAACAGAAAACCACCAACAAAAATCCCCGCTCTACTGTAGGCACCATCACAGAGATCTATGATTTCCTGCGCCTGCTGTATGCCCGCATTGGTGTAGCCTATTCCTATAACACCGGCAAGCGCATGACGCGTTTTTCCGAAGAAGAGATACTGGCCCACCTGTTTAAGCACTACGCCAAAAAGAAGCTGGTGATACTGGCCCCCATGGTACGCGGCCGTAAAGGCCATTACCGGGAGCTGTTTGAGCAGGTGCGCAAGCAGGGTTACCTGAAAGTGCGGGTGGATGGTGAGATCCAGGACCTGAAAGAGCGCATGCAGGTAGACCGCTATAAGATCCACGATATTGAGTTGGTAATAGACCGCATACAGGTACAGGAAGATGCCCGCACCCGCATTAGCCAGAGCGTGCAAAAAGCCCTGCAAATGGGCAAAGGGCTGCTGTTTGTAATGGACAATGATACCGAAAAGGTAAGCCAGTACAGCAAACAGCTGATGTGTGAGGACACCGGCCTCTCTTACGAAGAGCCCTCTCCCAACAGCTTCTCCTTTAATTCCCCCTACGGCGCCTGTCCCCGCTGTAAAGGCCTGGGCACCATTTACCAGATCAATATGGACGAGGTGATCCCGGACTACAGCGTATCCATTAACGATGGCGGCCTGGCGCCCCTGGGCGAAGCGCGGGATACCTTTACCTTTAAACAGGTACAGCAGCTTTCCCGCAAATACAAATTCTCCCTTACTGCACCCATTAGTGATATTCCGCAAAAAGCAATGAACGTGCTGCTGTTCGGCGATGAGAACGGCAAGCTGGAAGTGGATATGGACTTTGGTTCCAACGGCAACGGGGAATACGCTACCGAATATGAGGGCGTAGTGAACATGGTACGCCGCTATTTCAATGATACCTCCTCTGACTACGTGCGTAACTGGGCAGAAG
Organism: Chitinophaga sp.; assembly: GCF_036569125.1. Taxonomy (GTDB): domain Bacteria; phylum Bacteroidota; class Bacteroidia; order Chitinophagales; family Chitinophagaceae; genus Chitinophaga. Next base: position 3,244 of record NZ_DATCRF010000493.1, read on the forward strand.
GTTTTATGCAGCTGAGCACCTGCCCGGAATGTAACGGCGCACGCCTGAAAAAGGAAAGCCTGCATTTTAAGGTAGATGAAAAGAATATTTCCGAGCTGGGAGAAATGGACCTGGATAAGCTGCAGGACTGGTTCCGGAATATTGAAAAGCGGCTGGACAGCAAACAGAATGTTATTGCCAAGGATATTCTCAAAGAAATAAGGGAAAGGCTGCAGTTCCTGCTGAACGTAGGTTTAAGCTACCTGACCCTGAACCGCCCCACCCGTACGCTCAGCGGCGGGGAATCGCAGCGCATCCGCCTGGCTACCCAGATAGGATCGCAGCTGATGGGCATCACCTATATCCTGGATGAGCCCAGCATAGGCCTGCACCAGCGGGATAATATGCAGCTGATAGAAGCCCTGCAGCACCTGCGGGAAATGGGCAATACAGTGATCGTGGTGGAGCACGATAAAGATATTATGCTGCATGCCGATCACCTGGTGGATGTAGGCCCCGGCGCCGGCATTCACGGTGGGCAGATCATTGCCCAGGGCACGCCCCAGCAGGTAGTAAAGCTGAATACACCTACGGCTGGTTACCTGAATGGTAAACACGGCATTACCATCCCGGAGGAAAGAAGAAAAGGCAACGGCAAGTTCCTGGAGCTGAAAGGCGCTACCGGCAATAACCTGAAGAATGTAAGCGTAAAGCTGCCCCTGGGCACTTTCATTTGCGTAACAGGCGTTTCCGGCAGCGGTAAATCCACCCTCATTAATGAAACGCTGTACCCCATCCTCTCCAAACATGCATATGATTCCAAGCTGGTGCCACTGGCTTATAAAAGCATAAAGGGGCTGGAAAATATTGATAAGGTGATTGAGATAGATCAATCGCCCATAGGCCGCACCCCGCGCAGCAACCCGGCTACCTACTGCGGTTTCTTCACCGATATCCGCCAGCTGTTCTCACAGGTGCCGGAAGCCAAGATCAGGGGATATAATGCGGGCCGTTTTTCCTTTAATGTTAAAAGCGGACGTTGTGATGTGTGTGAAGGCGGCGGCATGCGCGTAATAGAAATGAACTTTTTGCCGGATGTATATGTGCATTGTGAAAAATGCAACGGACGCCGCTACAACCGCGAAACGCTGGAAATACGTTATAAGGGCAAGTCCATTTCCGATGTGCTGGATATGACGGTGGATGAAGCCGTGGAATTTTTCCAGCCCGTGAATTACATTTACCGCAAGGTTAAAACCCTGCAGGATGTGGGACTGGGGTATATTACCCTGGGCCAGTCGGCCGTAACCCTTTCCGGTGGCGAGGCCCAGCGTGTAAAGCTGGCCACGGAGCTATCCAAGAAAGATACCGGTAAAACCATTTACATCCTGGACGAACCTACTACCGGCCTGCACTTCCAGGATATACAATTGCTCCTGAACGTGCTGAATAAGCTGGTAGACCGGGGCAATACCATCCTGGTAATTGAGCATAACCTGGATGTGATCAAAATGGCAGACCACATTATTGACCTGGGTCCCGAAGGCGGCGGTGGTGGCGGCACCATTCTTTGCACCGGCACCCCGGAAGAGGTGAGCACCTGCAAGGATAGCCACACCGCGAAGTTCCTGAAGAAAGAGCTGTATAATTAATTAATAATGAAGAATGAATAATTAATAATAAGGGGTACGGATATTACACGTAATATCGTACTCTTAATTATGGATTATTCATTCTTCATAAACACACAACATTTCCCCCTTGATTATTAATTATTCATTATTAATCATTAATTACTAACGGCATATTTGTGAAGTATTTTATATTATTATTCCTGTTAGCAGCGGTGGCGGTGGCCTGTGATGATGAGACCAAGTTCTGTGACCAGGCGCTGAACACGGATCTGCACATGCGCTTTATACGCGACAGCGCCGGTTTTACACGGGATACTACCATGGCCCAGGTAACACTGTATGCGCTGAAAATGGATAGCATTTACCGCAAACAGGCCGTGTCGGATGTATTCCTGTCCCTGTCGCCGGTAGCGGACAGCAGCCGTTTTTACCTGAAGGTAGATTCTGCCTCTACACCGGATACCATCACCTTCCGGTACAAGAGAGCGCCGCATTTTGTTTCTCCGGGTTGCGGCTTTGCTACTTTTTTTAACCTGGATACGGTGATCAGCACCCGTAATACCATCCAGTCATTATTGATCAATCAAAGAGCTATAACTTCCACCACGAATGATACGGCGCATATTACTTTATATTTTGGTATTTAGCAGCAGCTGCATGGCAGCGCAGGCTCAGGTGAAAAAACCTGCGCTTACGCCGATAGACAGCAGCGTACGGGCTGCAGATACTACTGCGCGTAAAAACGTTGCGGAGAAGAAAAAGCCGGCGCCGGCCTTACCCGATAGTATATACGAAGTACCCGGCGGCATAAGGGTGGGCATTGACATCAGCCGTTTTATACTTAAAGCATTTCAGCCTTACAGAACAGATGTTTCCTTTGCGGGTGATATGCGTGTTAAAAAAGACCTGTACCTGGCTGCAGAACTGGGCTTTCATACCACCTCGCACAGTGACAGCAACTACACCTATAAAGGCAATGGTATTTTTACAACCGTAGGGGTGGATTGGAATTTCCTGCAAAAGATCAGCAATAAGGAACGGTATATGATCTATGGTGGCATCCGTTATGGATTTGCCCACCTGAATTATGAGGCGCCCAGCTATACTATTTATGACTCTTACTGGGGCGATAAGCTACCCGGCAGCTTCCCGAAGACCAGTGTGAACGCGCATTGGGTAGAGCTGATCCTGGGGCTGAAAGCAGAGGTATTAAAGAACTTCTTTTTAGGATGGAGCATCCGGGAAAAGATCAAGGTGAGCGGCCCCAGTAAAGATCTGGCATTTCCCCCTATTGTGATACCCGGTTTTGGCAGCGGCACCAAAGGGTCGCAGTTCGACTGGCAATACACCGTATCTTATTGTATACCCTTGGGGAATATTAAAGTACATGTACCCAGGAAGGCGGAACCGCCAAAACGGCGGTAACGCGCCGGTTTAATTACGAATTAGTCAATTACGAATTGTGTAGTTCACTTACAGTGGTAATTCGTTAAATGACAGGTTTTAATTTATAATTTTGAATACTATCTTTCAATTAACATTAATAACCGGAAAGGAAATCGCTGCATTCTAATTCGTAATTGACTAATTCGTAATTCTCACTCTCTGATCATTTCCACATGCGGTATCCCATCTTCCAGGTACATATCACTGCTCTGGCGGAAGCCTAAAGAAGAATAGAACTTCAGTAAATACTGCTGCGCGCCTATCTTAATAGGTTGTTTGCCAAAACGCGCTTCCAGTAAAGCAATAGACTTTTCCATCAGCTCTCTTCCTGCACCAGTGCCCCTTACTTCCTTTGCGGTGATCACCCTCCCGATAGAAGCCATTTCATATTTAATGCCGGGGCCAAACAGGCGGGTATAGGCTACCAGTTTATGATCGTTATTATAGCCCATTACATGCACCGCCTGCTGGTCGGAATAATCCATATCCTGGTAAGGGCAATTTTGCTCTACTACAAAAACTTCGCTGCGCAGGTGCAGCAGCGCATATAATTCTGCTGTGGTTAATGATTCAAATGTTTTCTCTACCCAGATCATAATGATATTAGTTCTTAATAAGTGGTTTGTTGCCGGCACTGCCTCATTTCCTTTGCAGCACATGCCTCCACGCTCACCGCCATGGACTATGGACCATCGACCATGGACTTTTTTCCAAAACTAGCCCAAACCTTTCATAAATTTACGCCCTTTATAAGTGTGTAACCGTCAACAAATTGATCATGAGTGAAAAAGGCAGGGCTTTCCTTACGCTGGAACATATTACCGTACGCTACCTGGATAAAACATTATTCACCCACCTGAACTGGGAAGTGCTGGAAGGCCAGCAGTGGGCTATTACAGGCAACAGCGGCTCCGGCAAAACAGCGTTGTTAAATACGATTGCAGGCCGCTTTAACGTGATCGACGGCGGTATCCATTACCACTTTTATGACCGGTACCGGCAGCAGCACACCATCACGGATCCGTATTTCACTTACCGCAATCTGCTGGCACAGGTAGCCCATCACCATAATTTCCGCAACCGCAGCAATACATCCGATTTTTATTATCAGCAACGCTTTAACAGCATGGATGCGGGCGATGCCCCTACCGTGCGCCAATACCTCTATGGGGAGGCCGCTACCCCGCAGGAGGAGCCCCTGCTGGCCCCCCTGCGCATTAATACCCTGCTGGATAAGGAGCTGATCAAGCTCTCCAACGGGGAAACCCGCCGCGTAATGATTGCCAAAGGCCTGCTGCAAAAACCCGTGCTGCTGATGCTGGATAACCCTTTCACAGGCCTGGATGTGCAAACCCGCCGGCATTTTATGGACATGGTGAACCAGATCATTGCCAGCGGTATTAATGTGCTGCTGGTTACCAATCCAACAGAAATACCGGATAATATTACCCATGTGCTTACGCTGGATAACGGTGCTATAACAGGCAGGTATACACGCCGGGAGTTTCAGCAGCTGCCCATTGCCACTGCCGCAGCGGCAAATGATGGACCGGTTATTAACGAAGAAAAGCTGCAGGCGCTGGTACAACCGGCCCCCCGCGCATTTAATACCATTGTGCATATGGAAAATGTGCACGTGCAGTATGGAGAGAATACCATACTGGATAACATTAACTGGACCGTAAAACCCAATGAGAAATGGGCCTTGCTGGGCCCTAACGGCGCAGGTAAATCTACCTTACTGAGCCTCATTAATGCAGATAATCCGCAGGCCTATGCAAATGAGCTGTACCTGTTTGACCGTAAGCGCGGCAGCGGGGAAAGCATCTGGGATATAAAACGTAAGATCGGGTTTGTATCCCCGGAGCTGCACCAGTATTTTCCTGCTGGTAACAATTGTTTACAGGTAGTGTGTTCCGGCTTTTTTGATATTATTGGCCCCACGCGTAAACCATCCCCGGAGCAAACCACCCATGCACAGGGCTGGATGGAAATACTGGGCATTGACCAATACAGTACACAATCTTTTAAACAGGTGCCGGAAAGCATACAAAGACTGGCGCTGCTGGCCCGCGCACTGGTAAAAGACCCGCCCCTGCTTATTTTTGATGAGCCCTGCCAGGGGCTGGACAGCCGGCAAAAACAGCATTTTAAACAGGTAATAGATACCCTGTGCGCGGTAATGGAGCTTACCCTGATCTTTGTAACGCATTACCCGGAAGAAATACCGGCTTCTGTAACTAAGGTATTACAGCTGGAAAAGGGAAAGGTAGTGGCCTCCTGAGCTTTTTCGTATATACCATGCTGTTATAACAATAATACTTTTCTGGTATTTTTTTGAGAAATGTAAACATTTTATGAAACCGTGGGGTAGTAAATTAACGTATGTAAAAGAAGCCACGTGAGTTTGTAATTACATTGTTAACCAAAAAAATATCCGCCATGAGCCCACAATCCAATCTGTCATTTAATCCATTACAGCACATTCACCAGCTGCTCACCGAGTTACCCCTGGCCGTTAAAACCCGTATTTGTACCGAGTGTAACTGGAGCCTGCCTACTTATTACCGCAAAGTAAAAGGCGCGCATATCAGCAATGCCGAAAAAGAAAAGATCACCTTTATCCTCTTTGATCAGCTGCAACAAACCTGGCAGCGCTGCAAAAATGGTCATAATCCACCGCCTGCACCGGCTGCAGCCCTGGCATAAAAAGCCGATCTGATTATACATTTTACATTATCTTTATGCGTACCTAAACCCAGTAGAGAGAATGTATCCCAAATTCAAGTACGCGGCTGTTACCGCTCTTACCACCTTCCTGGTGGCGTTGTTATTGTTACCAGCATGCAAGCAAGCCAAAAAAGTCATGAACCCTGCATTGGCCCGGTATATTGAGGCCTACACTGCAGGTGTAATTTCCAAGCAAAGCACTATTCGTGTACAATTGGCCGGCAATGTAAACGTAACGCATACACAAAACGAGCCCCTGGAAGGTGGTATTTTCAAATTCAGCCCTGATATTGAAGGGAAAGCCTATTGGGTAGATGCCACTACCGTTGAATTCAGGCCGGATGAAAACCTGCAGCCAGGTAAAACATATAACGCCACTTTCCGCCTGTCAAAAGTGCTGAAGGTGCCGGATGACCTGTCATCATTCGACTTTGAGTTCCGAGTTATTAAACCATCCTTTTCACTGGAAGATAATGGCCTGAAAGCATCCGATAATTCAACGCTGGATAAAATGACCTTTTCCGGCGTGGTACATACTGCCGATGTGGAAGATCCGCAGCAGATAGAAAAGCTGGTGAGCAACCATTATAACGGGCAAACATTGCCCATTACCTGGCAGCATAACCCGGCAGAAAAAACATCGCGCTTTACCATTGCCAACATCAGCAGGGGCAATACAGAACGCCCGCTGGAGCTGACCTGGAACGGCAAACCATTATCAGTAGATATAGATGGCAAAAAAAGTATTGCCGTACCAGCCGCAGGTGTGTTCAAAGTGCTGGATATACGCGCCGTGTCTGAACCGGAGCAGCACCTGCTGGTGCAGTTCTCTGATCCCATCAGCGTAGCGCAGAACCTGGATGGTTTGATCGGGATCAGCGGGCAGGCCGACCTCCGTTATTCTATAGAGGGCAGTGAAGTAAAGGTATTTGCACCTGCGCGCCTGGAAGGTAATTATACCATTGCCGTGAATGAAGGCATCCTGAACATAACGGATAAACGCCTGGGCACTACCATGACCGGCAATGTGAACTTTGAGAACACATTACCGGCTGTAAGCATACCCGGTAACGGAGTTATATTACCCCAGAGCAGCAAGCTGGCCCTGCCTTTTGAAGCCGTGAACCTGAATGCCGTAGATGTAACCATCATTAAAATTTATGAACAGAACATACCGCAGTACCTGCAAACCAATAGCCTGAACGGCGACCAGGAGCTGCGCCGTGTAGGCAAGCCCGTGGTGGAAAAAACCATCCGCCTGGATATGGATAAATCCCTGAACCTGCACAAACGCAACCGCTTTTTCCTTGACCTGGAAAAGCTGCTGCGCACAGAGCCGGGGGCCATTTACCGCGTAACACTGGGCTTCCGCAAAGCCTATGCGCTGCAAACCTGCAAAAGCGAAGAAAGCGGCGACCATGCCAGCAGTGAGGAAGAAGAGGAAGAAGAACAACGTTATTACGGCGATGCCATAGACGAAGATGATTCCTTCTGGCAGCGCTATGATAGCTATTACCCCTATGGGTATAACTGGGAAGAAAGAGGATCTCCCTGCTCCAACTCTTACTATGCCAAAGACAAATGGGTATCGCGCAACATCATTGCGTCCAACATTGGCTTAACGGCCAAACGGGGTAATGATAACAGCATGGTTGTAGCGGTAACGGATATACGCGACACCAAATCACTGATGGGCGTAGAGCTGGAGCTGCTGGATTACCAGCAGCAGGTGATCTATAAAACCAAAAGCGACGGCGATGGTATGGCCTTCTTTGACCTGAAACGCAAGCCCTGGCTGCTGATCGCCAAGAAAGGTGATGAACGCGGTTATCTGAAGCTGGATGATGGCAGCTCGCTGCCCCTGAGCCGTTTTGATGTGAAGGGAGAAGAAGTGCAGAACGGTATTAAAGGTTTCCTGTATGGCGAGCGTGGCGTATGGCGCCCCGGCGATTCCCTGTTCCTTACATTCATCCTGGAGGATAAGGAGAAAAAGCTGCCGGAAGATCACCCGGTTACCTTGGAATTATACAATCCTAAAGGGCAGCTGTATAAACGCTTAACACAGCACCAGTCACTGAACGGCTTCTATAATTTCACTACCGCCACCGCTGCGGAAGACCCTACCGGCAGCTGGAGCGCTAAAGTAAAAGTAGGCGGCGCCGTATTCCAGAAGAACCTGCGCATAGAAACCGTAAAGCCGAACCGCTTAAAAATAAAGCTGGATTTTGGCAAAGCAGCCCTGTCCAAAAAATCCGCTACGTCTGGTACCCTTTCTGCCGCCTGGCTGTTTGGCGCCACCGCCCAGCATTTATCGGCTAAGGTAGATGTGTCGCTGAGCTCACAAACCACCCGCTTCCCCAAGTTTGCGGATTATGCGTTCGATGACCCGGTTACCCATTTTGAAACAGAAGATAAAACCCTGTTTGAAGGCGTCCTGGGCGAAAACGGATCCGCCAATGTAAGTGCAGACCTGCCGTTGGGTAAGCTGGCGCCCGGCCAGCTGAAAGCCAATTTTGAAGTGAAGGTGTTTGAGCCGGGAGGTGATTTTAGTATTGATCACTTCTCCATGCCCTACAATCCCTTTGCTTCTTATGCGGGCCTGCGCATGCCGCAGGGCGACCGCTTAACAGGCATGCTGCTTACCGATAAACCGCACGCGGTAAGCCTGGTGAACGTAGACGAGCAGGGCAACCTGCTGCCCGGCGACCATGAGGTACAGGTAGAGCTGTACAAGATCCGCTGGCGCTGGTGGTGGGATGAAAGTGAGAATGAAGACCTCAGCAACTTTACACAGGACAGCTATAACCAGCTGCTGAAAAAAGAGACCGTTACCCTGCACAATGGTAAAGGCGACTGGAACCTGCAGATCAGCTACCCGGACTGGGGCCGTTACCTGGTAAGGGTAAAAGACCTGCAAAGCGGCCATACCAGCGGCCAAACAGTGTATATTGACTGGCCGGGATGGGCGGAGCGTATGCAAAAGGAAAACCCTGCAGAAGCAGCCATGCTGGTATTTACATCCGATAAAACACAGTACAACGTAGGCGACAATATCACCCTCACGATCCCCAGCAGCGAAGGCGGGCGTGGCCTGGTAAGCATTGAATCCGGCAGCCGGGTATTGAAAACAGAATGGGTAAGCACACAAAAAGGGCAAACCACTTTTAGCTTTAAGGCAGAAAAGAATATGGCCCCTAATATATACGTGAACGTTAGCCTGCTGCAGCCGCATGCACAAACGGTGAACGATCTGCCCATCCGTATGTACGGCACCATTCCCATTGCAGTATCAGACCAGAACACGATACTATCGCCACAGATAAAGCTGCCGGCTACACTACGGCCGGAGCAGGAAGCCAGCATTACCGTATCAGAGGCCAAAGGCAAAGCGATGACCTACACCATTGCCCTGGTAGATGAAGGCCTGCTGGACCTGACCCGTTTTAAAACACCGGACCCGCACAGCGCTTTCTATGCACGGGAAGCATTAGGCGTAAAAACCTGGGACCTGTTTGATTATGTGATCGGCGCCTGGGGTGCTGATATGGACCGTATTTTAAGCATAGGCGGTGATGAAGGAATAGACCGTGGCGCCAGCAACGCCAAAGCCAACCGCTTTAAACCGGTGGTTAAATTCATGGGGCCATTTTACCTGAAAAAAGGCCAGTCGCAAACACATAACTTTAAGCTGCCTCCTTACATTGGCTCCGTAAAAGCCATGGTAGTAGCCGGGCAGGATGGTGCATACGGCATGGCGGAGAAAACAGCTGCGGTGAAAAAGCCGCTTATGCTGTTAACCTCCTTACCGCGTGTGCTGGGCCCAACAGAAACCATTCAGCTGCCTGTTACCGTATTCGGGCTGGAAAACAATATCCGCAATGCCACCGTTACCCTTAGCACCAACAACCTGCTGGAAGTGGTGGGAGAAAATACCAAAACCGTAACCTTCTCCCAGCCGGGCGAACAAATGGTGTATTTCGATGTGCGTGTGAAATCACAGGTAGGCGTAGCCAAAGTGAAAGTAACTGCCAGCAGTGGCAGTGAGCGCGCCGAAGAAGCTACCGAGCTGCAGGTGCGCAACCCCAACCCGGTGATCACCAGCACCCTGGAAAACACACTGGAAGCGCACGGCGTATGGAATACTGCGTTTAGTCCTGTGGGTATGGCCGGCACTAACAGCGGCACGCTGGAAGTATCCACCATTCCGCCACTGAACCTGGCCAAACGCCTCAACTACTTGATCCAGTACCCGCATGGCTGTATTGAGCAAACTACCTCCAGCGTATTCCCACAGCTGATGCTGAACCAGCTTACTGACCTGAAATCCAGCCAGCAGGCGGAAATAGACCATAACATTAAAGCAGGCATTAACCGCCTCAAAGGTTTCCAGGCATCTGATGGTGGCTTTAGCTACTGGCCGGGTGAAGGTACTTCTGACGAATGGGGCACTAACTATGCAGGCCATTTCCTGCTGGAAGCACAGGCCAAAGGCTATGCATTGCCTCCCGGCCTGCTGGACCAGTGGAAAAAATACCAGCGTAACAAAGCAGCCACCTGGGCGCCCAGCACCTATAACTTCTATGGCGGCGATTTAATACAATCATACCGCCTGTACCTGCTGGCGCTGGCCAAGGTACCGGAACTGGGCGCCATGAACCGCCTGAAGGAGTTCAAATATTTATCCGTACCCGCCAAATGGCGGCTGGCAGCCACTTACCGCCTGAGCGGGCAACCGGAAGTAGCCAATGCCTTAATTAAGAACTTACCTACAGAGGTAAAACCGTACAACCAGCTGGGCGGTACCTTTGGATCTGACCTGCGCGATAAAGCTATGATACTGGAAACCCTCACGGCCATGGGCCAGCGCGCACGCGCCGGTGAGCTGGTAAAACAAATAGCCGCCCTGTTATCACAGGAAAGCTGGTACAGCACCCAAACCACTGCGTATACGTTAATAGCCATTGCCAAATATTGCGGCAGCAATACCGGCGGTAGTAAAATGAGCTTTACTTACCAGCTGAACAACGCTAAAGGCAGCGTAAACGGCAACTCTTATATTACACAGATACCCGTAACCTTTACCGGTGCAGCAGGTAATGTAAGCCTGCAGAACAACGGGCAGAATGTGCTGTATGCACGCCTTATTCTGCAGGGGCAACCAGAAGCCGGACAGGAGCCGGTAGCCGCACATAATCCGGATGTGCTGGATATGCAGGTGAAGTACAGCACCCGCAGCGGTAAACCCATCGATCCGGCTACCTTATCACAGGGCACAGACTTTATGGCCACCGTTACCATCCGTAACCCAGGTAAACGCGGGTATTACGAGCAAATGGCGCTCAGCCAGATCTTCCCCTCCGGCTGGGAAATACTGAACACCCGCCTGCTGGAAAGCGACAGCGCATTTTCACAATCGCCGTTTACGTATATGGATATACGTGACGACCGGGTGTACACTTACTTTAACATTGAGGAAAACAAAACGCATACGTATAATGTGCTGCTGAATGCCACCTATTTAGGCCGTTACTATTTACCGGCCACCTCCTGCGAAGCCATGTATGATAATACTATTCATGATTTTGCACCGGGTAAATGGGTAGAGATCGTGAAGTAGCATTACGAATTATCAATTACGAATTACGAATGGGGCAGTTCAAGTGGGCAGCTTTCATTCGTAATTCGTAATTAACATTCGGCTCTTTCGGACATATAACACATTCAGGGGTACCGGGCCAAATCTGCCGGTTAAACCCGTAGTAATACCGGCAAACTGCACACACAAATCGCTTCAATCACATTCGTAATTCGTAATTAAACTTAGGCTATGCGGCAATGGATGGTACGTAAGAAATGGTGGTTGCTGAGTGCTGCAGTACTGCTTATCGCTTATTATTTTCTGTTACCCGCTAAACTCTTCACCACTCCCACTTCTTATGTGATCGAAGATGCCAACGGCGAGCTGTTAAGCGCTACCATAGCGGCAGATGGGCAATGGCGTTTCCCTGTTGCCAATACCGTTCCGGATAAATTTGCCCAATGTATTACTACGTACGAGGATAAACGTTTTTATTACCATTGGGGAGTAGACCCGCTGGCGCTGGGCAGGGCCATTAAACAAAACCTGGGCCGCCACAAAGTAGTAAGCGGCGGCAGCACCATTACCATGCAGGTAATACGGCTGGCGCGTAATAAACCGCGCAACCTCTGGCAAAAGCTGGTAGAAGCCGTACTGGCTACCCGCCTGGAGTTTTCCTTTTCCAAGAAAAAGATCTTAGCCCTTTATGCCGGTAATGCCCCTTTTGGCGGCAACGTAGTAGGGCTGGAAGCGGCTGCATGGCGTTACTACGGGCGCAGCGCACAGCAGCTTTCCTGGGGTGAGATGGCCGCATTGGCCGTACTGCCCAATAGTCCGGCCCTGGTGCACCCCGGCCGCAACCGGCAAACGCTGATGGCTAAACGTAACCAGCTGCTGGATAAATTATACCGGCAGCATCGTATTGACAGCCTTAGCTGCCGCCTGGCCAAGCTGGAGCCCCTGCCGGAACAGCCCTTGCCTTTACCGCAATGGGCGCCGCATTTGCTGGATCATTTCCGGCAGGACATGGTTCAGCAAAAACAGCAGGGCACCACCCGCATCCGCACCACCGTGGAAGCCGGCCTGCAACGCAATGTAACCGGCATTATAGAACGTTATCAGCGCCAGTACAAAGCCAATGGTATCAACAATGCTGCAGCCATTGTGCTGGATGTGGAAACCGGCAATACGCTGGCTTATGTTGGCAATATCTATAATCCCGCTGATCCGGAGCTGGAAAGCCATGTGGATGTGATACAGGCCCCCCGCAGCCCCGGCAGCACATTAAAACCGGTGTTATATGCCGCCATGCTGAATGATGGTTTGCTGCTGCCGCATACTTTAGTACCCGACATTCCAACGCAAATTGCCGGCTACACCCCGCAGAACTTTGACCTGGGTTATGATGGCGCAGTACCGGCGTCCCGCGCGCTTTCCCGCTCTCTGAACATACCGGCTGTACGTATGTTGCAGCAATACCGTTATGAGCGCTTTCATGCGCTGCTGAAAAAAATGGGTATTACCACGCTCAACCGCCCCGCAGATCATTACGGCCTGTCAATGATCTTAGGCGGCGGCGAAACCACTTTGTGGGAAATGAGCGGCATGTACGCCAGCATGGCCCGTACCCTGCTGCACCTGGACCAATACAAGGGTAAATATGACCCGGACGATATACATGCCCCCAATTATGTAAAGGGTGTACAGCGCCCTTCTGAACATGCGCTTAGCAATGCCGCTGTGTTAGATGCAGGCGCTATCTGGTACGCCTTTCAGGCCATGGAAGAAGTAATGCGGCCGGGTGAGGAATTATTATGGCAGCAATTCTCCTCCTCCCAGCGGGTAGCCTGGAAAACCGGTACCAGCTTTGGTTTCCGGGATGGATGGGCCCTGGGCGTAACCCCGCAATATGTGGTAGGCGTATGGGTAGGTAATGCCGATGGGGAAGGCCGCCCGGGTTTAATAGGCGTGGCTACCGCAGCACCGGTAATGTTCGATATCTTCCGCCTGCTGCATACCAGTGGCTGGTTTGCTACA
>NZ_DATCRF010000494.1:0-4131 GCF_036569125.1 Chitinophaga sp.
TCTTTGTACCGTTCATGAAATGAACGTAACGGTAGGCGGTACCCACAAAATGTCATTCCAGAATTTTACAACCGGTGGTGGCCATTCATTCGGTGGTACCTACCTGGAGCTCAAACCTAATGAGCTGTTAAAGTACACGGATAAATTTGACGATCCGAACCTGCCCGGAGAAATGACCACCACGGTTGTGCTGCGGAAAACTATTGCCGGCACAGAAATAAAAATTACACAGGAAGGTATCCCTGCTGCCATCCCCGTTGAAATGTGTTATTTAGGCTGGCAGGAATCACTGGAAAAACTGGCTAAGCTGGTAGAGCCTGAGATCCCCGCTTGATCAGGGAACAGGCACTTTATTGCTTTCACAGACCATCAGGTATAGGATTCCGGTGGTCTTTTTTTTATTATCATAACCGAAGTAAGATCTTTTTGTGTTAAAGGTCACTTTCCCATTTTTCATTCATGATCCACCGGATACAGGGTGCTGTCCATTGTGCAGTGGCCGTTTTATTATTTACGCCAAAGCCATGTCCGCCCTTTGCATATAAGAACATTTTTACCGGAACGTGATGTTGTCTTAACGCAGCTTCTAAATACAGACTGTTCCCGACCTTTACCACGTCATCATCTATTGCCGACACAATGAATGTGGGCGGCGTTTCGTCCGATACCTGCAGCTCGTTGGAATATTCCCTGATCCTTTCAGGTGTTATATCCGGGCCAATTAAATTACTTCTGGATTGCAGGTGCGTAAGGCTGTCGGCGAAACTTACAACCGGGTAGACCGCCACAACAAAATCCGGGCGCAGGTTAATGTGCCCCGGGTTATCCAGTCTTGTTTTATTGAAATGAGTTTCCGCAGTAGTTACCAGGTGCCCGCCTGCGGAAAAACCCATTATGCCAACCTTATCAGGTTTTATCTTGTATTGTTTTGCATGCGATCGTACATATATTATTGCGGCCTGCACATCGGTAAGCGGAACGATTTCCTTCTCATTCATCCTGGAAGCATTTGGAACACGGTAATCCAGCAGGAAAGCAGTAATGCCTGCATCATTAAGCTGCCTGCATGCCGGGATCCCTTCAACATTATTAGCCCTGCCTCCGTAAGAGCCTCCGGAACACACTATAACAGCAATGTTGGACCTCTTTTTTTCAGGCACGTATACTGTAATTTTGGGCACCTCCGTATTTTCCTTTGCAAACGGAATTTGACCTGCAGGGTAGAGCGGGATGCTTTCCTGAGCCATAGCGTATTGGCAGGAAAAGGCCAGCGCAGCTAAAATTATAAACGTTCTTTTCATGATCTGTTGTATTAAAAAGTAGTCGCCTGATCAGCAGGAATATACAAAAAACACAGTACAGTAGCATTCAATTTTCATTGTCCTGTTGTTGCTTACACCTCAATTTTTACCAGCCTGGATTTTGAATGATCTTTTTGTCCCTGTCCAGCTCATACTGGCTGATGGGCCACCAGTAATAAGAGGGCCTGAACAGGTGTGGCGTCATGGTAGCCACCTTGTTATAAAAGGCATCTCCGTCTTTGCTGATATCCATGCCGTGTAAAGTACCCATCACCTGCGGTGCAATTTTCCATCTGCGGATATCAAAGAACCGCTGGCCTTCATATGCCAGCTCCACCTTTCTTTCCGCCCGGATCTTTTGGCGCATTTCATCCTGGCTGGCCGGCGCCGGCAGCCCCGCGCCATACTGCGGGATCCCTGCACGCTCGCGGATCATATTGAGGTACCGCAGTATATCGGGATTCCCGGGGTCATATTCATTGAGCGCCTCAGCGTAGTTCAGGTACATCTCGGCTAAACGGAACAACGGGGCCGGCCGGTCCTGCCGTTGTCCATTACCACCGGAACCTACATTCGTGGTGGGGCCAACATTTTTCCTGACCAGGTATCCTGTTTTGGAAAAATCCGTGGGATGCCCGTTCCTGCCGTTGGGCCCTGAAACAAAGAAGCTGATAGCTGCAGGGGATTGCATGGTACCACCCTGCCAGATGCTGTTATTGTAAGTAACATCGCGGTAAAACCTGGGCTCCCTGTTCAGGTACATATTAAAGATCCTTTCGCCGCCCACATCTGTAAAACCGGTTTGGGAATACAACGGGGATTCGGAAGGTAGCTTACCATCTGACATAAAGTAAGCGTCGATCATTTCCTGCGTAGGGCCAATGCCGCACCATCCGCCTGCCTGCCGGGGCGTGCAATGTACATCCCAGGTGGCTAGTCCGTTGCCTTTGCGGGCAAAGATCTGTTCATCATTCCAGGCCTGGAAAAAAATACCCTCCAATGATTTTATTACATCGCCTGATGGGTCCTTATACAAAGCATAAATACCAAGATCGATCACCGCCTTTGCCGCGTCAGCAGCTTTTCTCCACTTTTCATCGTTCTTCGTGGCTGAGATCAGCGGAACGCCTTCTTCTGTTTTGAAGGAGGATAACAATGCATCCGTGTTCCCGTTGTACAGGGGGCTTGCAGCGTATAATAACAGGCGTGCTTTAACAGCCATGGCCATGCCTTTCGTAGCCCTGCCGTATTCAGCATCACTTTGCTGGCCATTTCTTTGCGGGTAGGGTGGCAGCACACTTGCCGCCTTATCCAGCTCACTCACCACATAACTAACGCAGTCGTCATAAGGGCTGCGCGGCAGCTGCATGGCGCTGGCCGGGGCATCCGTAGCAATCACGTCTTCACCCAGCAGAATAACAGGGCCATACTGGCGCATCAGGCAAAAGTAATAGTAAGCCCGCAGGAACCTTGCTTCCGCTTTATACTGGTCTATAAGCTGCTGGCCGCTCAGGCTGCGTATTTCATCGTTTTCATCAATATGATTTATGAAATAAGTGGCCGAACGGATGGCCTGATAGTATGAGCCCCAATACTCAAAAGAATTGTTTGCGGGTCCCAGGTTGCCAATGTTGATCGGGTAATTGGGTGAGCCGGACCAGGTAATATCCGCTTCGTCGCTGGTGCCTACCCAGGGAAAATTATGGATGGCTTCCCATTCATCCGGCACATAGCTGTATACGCTGGCAAGGAATTGTTCCGAGGTTGATTTCTTTTTAAATACTTCTTCCATAGTGATCCGGTCATCCGGCACCTGGTCCAGGAATTTTTTACAGGATACAAAGCATAGTATGCTCCCGGCTAAAAGTAGTATATGGATCTTGGTAGGTTGTAGCATGATCGTTGTTTTCTGTTTGCAGAGAATAAGTTGTTAAAAATTGCATCTCATACCGAAGTTGTAAGTCTTCAGCAAGGGGTACTGGGCGCCCCTTCCGTCGCCCATCTCCACATCCCAGAGTTTAAATCCGCTGAAGGTAGCCAGGTTGTATCCGATGAAATAGATATCAACTGCCGATACACCTAAACGGTTTAGCCATTTGTTCTTACGTAATTCATAGTTCAGCTGAAGGGTTTGTAGTCTCAGGAAAGCGCCGTTCTTCAGCCACCAGGTGCTGCCTTCAAAGTTCATATTATCGGCGCCGTAAGTGATCCTGGGATAAAAGGGGCGGGGATTGGGATTATCGGGTGTCCACCGGTCTGTTATCTGCGCCAGCAGGTTACCGCGTTCCCCGCCGTACGTGAATGGGCGGAAACCATCGCCATACAAACTAATATCTACATTGCCGATGCCTTTGAACCATGCGGCTAACGACCAGTTCTTCCAGCTGAACGTTGGCCCGAAACCGTATACGATTTCCGGCATGCTCCCGTAACCAATGGGGGCCTGGTCATAGGAGTCGATCTTCCCATCCTCATTCATATCTTTATACTTAATGTCCCCGGGTTTGTTGGTGCCCGGCTGAAAAGGGCTGTGGGAAACTTCTTCCTCCGATTGGAACAAGCCGAGGGCAATATAACCGAAGCGCTGCCCCAGCTTGCGCCCTATGCGTTGCTGCCAGGGATAGGGCCAGGGTGCATTAGCATCGTCGATCACGGTGGCCCGGTTCCAGGTTATATTTCCCCGGAATCCTATTTTAAAATCTTTGCCCAGCTGTTTGTTTATTTCCAGGGTGGCATCTATGCCTTTGTTATTCACTGCACCCAGGTTGGCGTCGGGAAGATTGATGATCCCCGCAAACTGTGGCACATTGCCGCGCGGGCGGAATATGCC
>NZ_DATCRF010000495.1:0-7670 GCF_036569125.1 Chitinophaga sp.
GGTCAATGGTAGCGGTGTTCACAATGCTGTCTGCACCAGTGAGGTCATCCGCCACTCTTACCAGCAGCTCACGGGTAATAGTTATACCAGGGGCAATTACCGGGATGGTCCAGGTTAACAGGCCGCTGGCATCCGGTTTAATACCATCTTCTGCAGATACGAATACCGTGTAGGCAGGCACCACGTCTTTAATGATCACATTCACCTGGTTGGTATCGCTGCCATTACTTATGTGAATGGTATAGCGGATGGAGTTGCCGGAGCTTACCTTGCCGGTTACATCAGTGCTCATCCAGGCAGCGGTTGTTACCGTATCATTATCTGCTATCTGCACGGTGCCGGAGCTGTTTAACCCTGTAAAGGCCAGGTAAGCGGTAATTTTATTAATGATAAGCGTAATGGATTCCACGCCTTCGGGCTTGGTATCATCAATTACAGTGATCGGGATCTTAACGCCGTTGCTGCCGGCAGGGATCACTACCTGGGCGGGTATGCTATCATAGTCAATGGCATTCTGCGCAGTGCCTTTTACCTCATACTGTACGGTAATAGGTTTATCGGCCAGCTTACCGGAGGCCAGGCGCACGGTAAATTCACCTTTATCATTGGGTCCATCGCCCGGTTCTGCGGCATCGGCCTTGGTGGCTACCATTTCTATAGCCAGGTTAGCGGCATCCTCGTCGGCAATGGTTACGGTATCGGTTTTCAGCTTACCGATGTCGTACTTCACGGCTGAGGTGAGCTTGGTAAGCGTTACGATCACGGTTTCCTTACCTTCTACCCGGTTATCATCGATCACGGTTACCGGTATGGTTACGTTGCTGCTGCCGTTAGGGATGGTTACGGTAAGCGGTATGCTGGCGTAATCCGTACCATTGGTGGCGGTACCGGTAATGGTAAGGTCCAGCACTACATCGGCTGTTACCGGTTTGCCGGAAGCTATACGGATGGTGAACTGGCCGCCGTCTGACGGTTCAGCGGCATCCGGGTCGCTGGCGCTGATGATCACCTGCTCGGTATCATCATCATAAATGGTAACAGTATCCTTATCGGCTGCGCCTTTTACAAAAGGCATGGTGGATGTAATGGTGTTAAGCGTAACGATCACCGTTTCGGCTGTTTCCGCAATAGTATCATTCAGCACTTTTACGGGGAAGGTTACGCTGGTGCTGTTAGCCGGAATGGTTATGGTGCCGCTGAGCGGGGTAAAATCCGTTCCGCTTACAGCAGTGCCGCTAACCGTATAGGTAACGGTAATGGGCACCAGTGGTGTTTTGCCGGAGGCCAGCTTAACGGTGAACTCACCATTGGTAGCCGGTTCTTCTGCATCAGGTATGCTGGCTTCTATTATGATGCCCATGTTCACATCATCGTCATCATCAATGATCACCGTGTCTTTGCTATGGGCGCCTATTACAAAGGGCAGGCCGGCCGTGGCGTTTGTAAGCGTCATGATCACGGTTTCGTCCCCTTCTATCAGGTTATCATCTTTCACAGGCACATCTACCGTGGCGCTGCTGCTGTTGGCGGCAATAGTTACGGTGCCGGAGAGTGCGGTATAATCCGTACCGCTGGTAGCGGTACCGGCGGTAGTATAGGTAACAGTAATGGGTACGCTGGTAATTTTACCGGAGGCAATGCTTACCGTGAACTGGCCATTGGTGGCTGGTTCTGCACCTGTTTTCACACTGGCGCCGGCAATAATATCCATATTGGCCACATCATCATCGTCGATGGTGATGGCGGCGGAATCTTTAGTATGATCTATGGTGAACGGTAAGGTAGAGGTAACGGTCAGCAATTTAATGGTTACTGTTTCGTCCCCTTCTATCAGGTTATCGTCCAACACCTCCAGGGGTATAAAGGCGCCGGTGCTGTCGGCCTCAATGGTTACCGTGCCGGTAAGGCTGGCATAGTCGGTGCCATTGGCTGCGGTGCCGCCAACCTGGTAGGTTACGGTTACCGGTACAGATGCAGCATTGCCATTGGGCAGGCTCAGGCGGAAGGCCGCGGTATCCGTAGGCTCTGTGGCGCTTGGATCGTAGGCGCTTACGGAAACTTTCAGGTTATCATCGTCGTCATCCAGGATCATTACCACACAGGTATCGCCGCCGGCAAAGTTAATGCCGCCACTGGTTACCGGCTGGGGCTTAATGATCACGGATTCATCACCTTCGATCAGCGCATCATTTAATACAGGCACGGGTATCAGCACGCTGTTCTGGCCGGCCACCAGGGTAGCTGTGCCGGATAAGGTGGTATAATCCATACCCGGGAGAGCGGTGCCGCTTACCTGGTAGGTTACGGACATATCCTGCTTAAAGGTATAGGTGCCGGGCAGGGCCAGCTTAAAGCTGCCGTCGCCGCTGGATTCACTGCCGTCGGCCACGGTAATGGCGTTGATCTGGCAGTTGGCCGGCACATTATCATCATCCTCTATATGAACGGTAGTGGTGTTATCGGTAGTGCTGATGGCATAGGTGGCCAGGTTGTTGGAGCTGCCGCTTAATACAGTGATCACAATATCTTCATCCCCTTCTATCACCTGGTCGTCGTACATGGTGATGGGTACCAGGATGCTGCTTTTACCGGCTGAGATGAATGCTTTTCCGGTAAGGGCCTTATAATCGCTGCCGGCAGTGGCCGTGCCGCTGATGGAGTATACCACCGTAACAATTTCCCCTGCTTTTACACCCGGCGGCAGGCTAATGGTAAAGGCGCCCGATGTGGTGGGCTTTTCCTTACCGTTAATGGTGCCTACAATGCCAATGCTTAGTTCGGAGTCATCATCCAGGATGGAGGAGCTTACCGAACGGCTGGAGGACAGCTGTACATTAAAGCTGGCCGCTGTAGCGCTGGACATAGTGATCTTCACGGTTTCGTTCCCTTCAATGGTCTTATCATCTATTACCGGTATGGTCAGTATTACATAGTTGGATCCTGCGGGTAAAATGATCTGCCCGGGAGGGGTTTGGTAATCCACCCCGTTGGTGGCCGTACCGCCATCTACATAATAATTAATAGTAATATCCTCCGGAGCGGTTAAAGTTCCGGGCAGGGCAAATTTAGCGGTAATGGGTGCGGATGGTTCTCCGGCCTGTCCTGTGGTGGGATAGGCGGTAATAACGTTATCGTTATCAATGATCCGCATGGTTTCGGTAATGTGCGGG
Source organism: Chitinophaga sp. (assembly GCF_036569125.1). Classification (GTDB taxonomy): domain Bacteria; phylum Bacteroidota; class Bacteroidia; order Chitinophagales; family Chitinophagaceae; genus Chitinophaga. The sequence continues at coordinate 3,171 of NZ_DATCRF010000495.1, forward strand.
TCCAGGGCATAGGCAGCAGCGCTGCTTAAACCGGTGGCGCCGGTAATGGTCACCACTACATCCTCATCCCCTTCTATCAGGTCGTCGTTAATAGCTTCTAAAGGCAGGTGTATATAGCTTTCCCCGGCAAACAGGGTGGTTGTGCCGGTCCATATGCTGGTATAATAGTCGGTATTGGCAGTAGCGGTACCGGATACGGTGAAGGTAATGGAGATGTCTTCCGTGGCCGGGCCTTCGGATAATAATATATCCATCCCTCCATAACCCCCATTCTCACTGGCGTCCATCGGGTTGCCGGTACTAATGGTTTGTACTCGCCTTACTTTTTTATGAAGTTTAACGGGGTTCTCAGCAGCCAATAGGTGGCTGGCTGCCAGTATAAAGGCAGCGAATGTGCAGCATAAGGTTCTATAGTGTTTCGCACTCATAAGTTACAGCATAACAAGCGTTTACGACAAAGCAACTGCTGCGCTTCACAACAATTGCCGTAACACTTTGTATTCATTAAAAGCACCCCCTGTTTATCTCAGACCAATATTAATTATTCGTATTATAATATATAAAATTATGAATATTTATTAAATAAAATAATATTATTTGTCGTTAATGTGGTAAGTTATTCACACCTATTGTGGATACAGGCTCAAAGTGTTGGCAGATCAGCGAGTTGGATCAGGAGCTTTTATAGGGTTGTATAATATTCTTGATAACGTATTCTGTGAGGGAGTTGCGGCCGGTGAGCCCCAGCTTCTGGGCAATGTTATACTTATGGTTTTCAACGGTTTTTACGCTCACATACAGGTCCTGGGCTATTTCCTTGGTGTTTTTGCCTTCTGCGATGAGGCGTATAACCCTGGCTTCCGTTTTACTGAGCTTATCCTGCACATCGGCCGGCACCAGGGGAATGGCCATGGGGGTTTCGGGGTTGGTTTCAACGGCCCGGCGCATATTATTAAAAATGGCGAAGCGGGAAATACGGGAGCGGATGCTGGAGAGCAGGTCCTGCCGTTTAAACGGCTGTACCAGGTAATCATCTGCCCCCAGGTTCATGGCCATGCGCATATCCTCTTTGGTATCCTTACTGCTTACCAGTATGAACGGCAAGTGGGCCAGCCGGGGATCGTCCCGCAGGGCCATTAAAAAGTGGTGACCGCTGCCATCCCGCAGCTCCATGCCGCAAATGATCAAATCGGGTAATTGTTCCAATGCAATGCCTAACCCCTCTTCTGACGATAACGCGGTGATTATCTCATAATGCGGGATCAGCAACTGACTGACTTGCTTAATGAATATATGGCTCCCGTCCACAAGCAGTATTTTACGGGAACTATCAGTCATCAGACAATATGTTTGAAGCAGTTAGCATTGGTAAGATTCCAGGCAGCCTAAAAAGCTAACTGACTACACGGGCAACATTTTCATTTTGTGTTGGCAATTCGATTTTGTTATCACCATAGTTTACTACAAGGCACGGGATAAAGAGCGCCAATATAGCTTTAAGTTTTTGTTATTCAATGGATTACAAATTTTTGAGGTGTATTGTATCCCCTTGATTACCCAATCAAATCACAAATAACGGGCGCCACTATACGCTAACAGAACAGCGTTTCACGAATTTGGGTACTAGTTCCCAATATTGGGAGTATGCACTCATTTTTCGGCTACACGCTAAAAATCATTAAAATGGTTGGCCACTCTTTTGCATTTTTGTACACAACCAAAAAAAGCTAAGTAGCGTAGTATTAATGCAGTATAAAAATACCACCGGCTAGCCCCTGGTGTACTATGCGATTGCAATGCCGGCAAAAGCTGGCATATTAATAATATTTAAACATACTCTCTATAACTCAAAACTAACAGGATTAGCTTGCGAAAGCAAGTTTTCATAGGATAGTTATCTAACCCTGTCCCCCATTCCTGGGGGACAGTTTTATTATATAGCACTTGTATGCATTGAAAGACAGCACAAATGCTACAACGCAATTGTGAGCATTAAGTGGATAAGTTTTTTGAAAAATCTTCCTGTAAAAAACGAAAAGCACTCCCTCATGATGAGAAAGTGCTTTCCAGCTGCAGTAACGCCTATACGTTAATCTGCTGTTTGTTTCCCTACAACTTTATACCCTGTCATATTATTATCCAGCTGTACTTCCTGGTAATACATTCCATCCGGTGAAACGTAGAGCTGCTGGCCGTTGATCTCTACTTTATGGCTGCCGCCGGGGAGCTGTGAAAGCACATCATCCGGCTGTGCAGCCTGGTTATCAGGCGCTGCATTATTGCTGTTATTATCATTATCATCACCACCTAAATTCAGCTGCCCGTTCTTACCTACGATTGCATAACGGCGCTCATTATGTTTGATCACCTCCTGGTATATAGTACCATTATATTCGTAATAAGTATTACCGTCAATTGTTACCTGTTTAGCGCCAGCAGGTAATGAGGGTACATCTGCACCAACGGGCGGCTCTGCTACTTCATAACCTGAATCACTGTTATCGGGATGGCGGTAAAAAGTACCATCAAAGTAAAAGTAAGGCCCCCAGGGCGTTCCAAAGGTCATAAACCCATAAGGCAATACACCTAATCTAAACCCTACCGGATAACGGTAGTAGGGATAATAAGCACCCACATACGGATGATATACCCGCACCGGCCTGTAATAATGCGGCGCATAATAAACCGGCGCGCCTACACGGCCGCCAAATGCTACGCGGCCGCCACCGCCATAAAAATGCGCTCCTATGCCTACACTCATACGCCCGCGCTGTGCGTAAGCGCCTCCTGCTGTTAATGTGGCTGCCAGTAACAGCAGCGCTCCCATTATATATGATCTCTGTTTCATTGTAAAAGGATTTAATAAAGCGGTTATCAGTATGTTCTTTCTTTTAAACGCTTCCCCTTTTAGATCATTGCATATGCCTGAAGTTTAACAGGGTTAACCGTTAAAGTTATCTTAAAGTGAAAGTTTATTTATTATAAAAATTACTGTTTATCACAAGAGTTGCAGACTAAGAAAATGTAAAATGTAAAATGTAAAAGGGGAATGCAGCGGATAAAGCCCGGGCCAGACTTCGCTGCATTCCACTTTTACATTTAAAATTTTACATTTATGATTTTACATTCTTATCAGGATACATCATGCAGGCACTTCTCAATACCATCCGGCATTTTATTCCGCTCACGGAGGCGGATACCGCGCTGATACAACAGCTGTTCAAAATAAAACAGCTTAGTAAAGGCGAATACTTTGTACAGGAAGGTTACACCTGTAAACAGGCCGGTTTTATTCAGCAGGGATTAGTGAGATATTTCCTGAACAAAGAGGGACAGGAGCTTACATATGAATTTGGAAAAGAAGGTGAATTTGTTTGCAACTATGCCAGCTTTTTGGATCAATCTGTTTCCGATGAAAGCATACAGGTGCTGGAAGATACTTCCCTGCTGGTGATCTCTTTTGACGACCTGCAAACCTTTTACAAACAGGTGCCTGCCGGCGACCGGTTTGGCCGGCTGGTGGTCGAAAGCATTTTTGTACGCGCTAAAAAGCAGCTTACCTCCCTGTACAGTGAGCCACCGGAAGTGCGCTACCGGCGGTTCTTGCAGCTATACCCCGATCTTCAGCAGCGCATACCGCAGTATTACATTTCTTCTTATGTAGGCGTAAAACCACCTTCGCTCAGCCGCATCCGTAAAAGACTGGCGCAATCCTGATTTATTAACCCAGGTGAACGGATCCCGGAAAACGATCCGGCAACTTTGTACTGTGATCAAAAAACACAGTACCATGAAAAAAATTACCAGCACCACTATGTGGTGGCTTACCTTCTTAAGCGGCGCGCTGCTTGTTTTTATAGGCATCCGCTTTTTTGCCATGCCGCAGGTTGCGGAAACAGCTTTTGGTATCAACACCCAAACCAATGGCGATTTTTCTTTCCATTACATTAAAGGGGCGCGCGATCTTGTTATGGGAGCGTTATTTATAACATTACTGCTCATGAAGCAGTACCGCGCATTGGGTGTAATGTTGCTTACAGGCACTTTAGTGCCCTGTGTGGACCTTTGGGTGGTTACCTCCCACCCGGGCTATGAAACGGCCCGTATTTACCCTCATTTAACGGCTATTATCCTTTGCCTGGTATTGGGCTGGTATTATATACGGAGGCCGGGGGATCAAAGCTCCTTTAACATCCAGTTATCGCAGGCATAATGGCCGGTATTGCCCATAGGGCCATCCAGGTAATAAAAGCCAAAGTGCTCATACAGGCGGCGGGCCTGTGCCAGCTCCGGCATGGTTTCCAGGTAACACTGCGTATAGCCGTTGCTGCGCGCAAAATCAAGGCATTGCTCAATCAGGTTGCGGGCAATGCCTTTGCCGCGTGCGGCCGGCGCCAGGTACATTTTCTGCAGCTCGCACACATGCGGCTCGCCCCCATCCAGCGGGTGTATGCCTGCACCGCCTACTATCTCCCCATCCAACAGGGCTACGTTGTAGGC
>NZ_DATCRF010000496.1:0-4088 GCF_036569125.1 Chitinophaga sp.
TGCTTTTCCTTTAGGTCTGCTTTTATGGGTTCATTTAAAGATTGCCCTGCCTGCAGGGCATATTCCTTAAAGTATACTTTACCGGCTGCATCTTCCAGTGGAATACCAGGGCCGCCAAAGGGCCAGCCGGTGCCGGTGTTCATATCTACGGTCATGCCTAAACGGTTGCTTTCATGAATGGTGTAACCCAGCATCTGCATCCAGTGAGGCGATAAAAAATCGATGAACTTATTTTCAAATCCCCTGGTGCCATAAATAGGCGTGATCTCAACCCCACCAATGCCGGCCTGCTGCATCGCCTGCAGGTTATAGGCCAGGCCGGGCGTATCCACCGCATTGCCCAACCACCACCAGCGCGTCCAGGGACGGGTTTCTTTTTGAATGGGCGGCCATTGCAATCCCTGGCCTATAGCCAGGTAACAGCAGCAGAACAAACAGGCGGTTAATAGTCCAATCCTTTGCATAATGTATCCCAATTATTTTATCTTAAAAATAAAGGCAGAAGCGGTCATATATTGCCCGCCCTGCGCAGCGGTGAACAGGTAGGCCGGCTTATCCTTATGCATTAACAGCTGCGGCCTTTCAAACCGGCCGTAACGCTTCAGGTGCGGGGCTGGCGGCGGTTCCTGTATGTAATGGGCCGCATCATAATAAGCAATGGATGGCGTGGTCCAATGCAGCCCATCCTTTGCTTCCATATACAAACCCACCTTTTGACTATACACACCCATATCCCGCGCCAGCATTTTAAACCTATCCTGCTCATGCCACACAAAAGCGTCTTCCAGCTGCTTGTTATCCCCTAATTTAGAAAAATCTATCACCGGGTTTTGTACATATTTATGAAAGGGACCTTCCGGCTTAGCGGCAATGGCCAGGCCATACTTGCGGTTGCCACGGATGGCGGCGCCGGCATCCCGCTCGTAATCGGCCGTGTTCCATGATTTATAGTATAACCAGTACTCACCATTGGGATGATGCACCAATGATGGATTAGTAGTGCAATGATCATCCCAGGCGCCCGTAGCGCCCGGTTCCAGGATAGGCGTTTCGCTGCGCTGCCAGGGGCCTTCCAGGCTGTCGGCAACGGCAAGGCCTATACGTTTGGTATTGGTTTTACCGTTGGAGTTACCCATATAATACAAATAATAGCGGTTACCCAGCTTTCGTATATGCGGGTTATGGCAGGTAGTAGCATCCCAAAAGCCGGGGCGTGGTGAAAGTACCGTATCCACATATTCAAACTTCCCTTCCGGGTGGTCGGCTACTGCATGCGCAATCTCTGAACTATTGATCCAGCCACCCATACCTTTTGCTGCCGGCCAGCGGGAAAAGAATACATGGATCTTTCCATCCGGCCCTTCAATGGGGCTGTTACACCATACGTACCAGTCCTTCATTTCCAGCGCACGGCCCACGGGCTGCAGGTGCCTGCTGAATTCAGACACCGGAGCGGTAACCGCTGAGTGATACAGCGCCCTGAGTTGTGTTGCAATCAGAGAACCACCGAAAGTGGCGAGGAAGGTTCTTCGTGTAAACATCATTTTCACAATTTTAAATTACGAATTGGCCAATTACGAATTACGAATTGGTACGGATGTTCATGTACTTCATTAATATTAAAAACATTTAATTATGAATTCCATAAACAATGCGGGTCATTCGTAATTCGTAATTAAATAATTCGTAATTGAATCAGTATCCTGCGTTCTGATCATACAAGCCTGGTTTAATATTGATCTCCGTTTGCGGTACGGGATATAAGATAAACTCATTTTTCATGGGCTTCATCACTTTCTTTTCATCTTCCTTCGCCATCCAGGCATTCATTACAGTAACTACCTTGCCGGTACGTACCAGGTCGTGCCAGCGCAGGCCCTCTGCGGCAAACTCACGGCGGCGCTCTTCCAGCAGGGTATCTGCATTTACGCCGGTAATGCCGGCCAGCCCTGCACGGCTGCGCACCTGGTTTACAATATCATCTACGGTTGCCTGGCTTCCACCGGTATGCAATAAGGTTTCTGCATACATCAGCAGCACATCGGTATAGCGCAGCACCGGCTGGTTAATGCCCCAGTCGCGCAGGTCAACGCCGTAACGTTTAGGGTCCAGGAACTTCTTGAAATAATTCTGGTTCACAAAGTTGCCATTCTCATCTGTAAAGCCCTGGATCACGTTAAAGGTTAAACGTACATCGCCGGCCGGGTAGCTGCTAATGAAATCGTTGGACACATACTTAAAATCATTGCCACTGGCTACGGGGATCTTGTTTGCCCGCATATAGCTGCCAGGCAGCATTTCAGCGGGTATTACCGTACCGGTGCCGGTACCGCCGCTTTTAAACTGCACTTCAAATACGGATTCCGAATTGTTCTCATTATCATAACTGAAGATCTGCGCGTAGTTATTGATGAAAGCATATTTTCCACTGTTAATGATCTCTGACAGCAGGTCGCGGGCTTTAGCATATTCATTGGAATTTAACACCGGCCCTTTATCCAGCAGCACCGGGCCGGAGCGGGTTAAATATACCCGTGCCAGAATGCCTTTGGCTGCATACAGGGTAGCCCGGCCTTTACTGCCGCCGCTGTAGGATGCGGGTAATAACTGCGCCGCACTTTCCAGGTCGGCAATGATCAGGTCATAGATCTCCTGTACGCTTGCACGGTTAATACTTTGCGCAGCTGTAGCGCTCACCAGGTGATCTATTTTAGGCACGCCGCCAAAGAAACGCACCAGGTCAAAGTACATAAGGGCACGTATAAACTTTGCTTCGCCGGTGAACTGGTTGCGCATCGTTTCATCCGGCACCTTATCTGCACTGATATTATCCAGCACGGAATTACAGCGCATAATGGTATTATAGCAATCGCTCCATGCGCTGGACATAAGGGTATTGGATGAATTAACCGTGAAATTATTTACCGGGTTCCAGTCGTAGGTACCGCCTTCTCCCGGCACGTACATATTATCAGACCGTATCTCCGACAAAAACAGGTGACGGGTAGGATATGTGGACAGCCCGTTGTAAGCCGCATTCACTGCCTGCTCAAAGTCCTGCTGGTTGCGGTAAAAGTTTGCCACACTGGGATCAGAGATGGGCTTTATATCCAGCTTGCTGGTACAGCTGCCTAACAGCACCGTACCGGCTATTAATATTTTAAGTAACTGTTGCATAGGATCAGAATGAAATGTTAAGACCAAGAATGTAAGATTTTGCCAAGGGGAATGCACCATAATCATCCCCGGAATCATTGATAGCTTCCGGGTTAAAGCCACCGTTGTAATGGTCTTTGCCCCATACATTTTCTGCCGACATATAAATGCGGCCGCCACTTACGCCGGGAATATGTTTCAGCAAACGTGATAAATTGTATCCCAGCGTAACGGTGCGCAAACGGAAATAGCTGGCATTGTATAACCAGCGGGAATCCTTCAGGCGCCCGTATTTAATAGGATTGGCCTTGGGCACAATGCCATTACCGGGATCAGCCTCTGAACGCCAGCGATCGCGCCAGATGCCCAGTGAATTATCTGAAATGCCGCTGCCCTGCCGGTCAATAGCACGGCCAAAAGTGGAATAGATCTTATTGCCCCATTGCCCCTGGAACAGGAAGCTGAGATCAAAACCTTTGTAATTGAAATTATTGGTGATGCCCCAAACGTAAGTAGGATCAGGCTGCCCCAGGATCACTGCATCTTTTACATCGATCACTTTATCATTGTTAGCATCGCGGTACCTGGGATCACCGGCTTCCTCGCCTGGTATAATGGCGCTGGATGCCGCTTCTGCGGCTGTTTTCAGGATGCCGATATTTTCCAGTACATAAAAAGCGCCAATGGGCTGGCCTACCGTAGTAATGTGATGGCCCATGTTATCGAAATTGCCGAAGATGATAGGCGTGTTGTTAGGGCCCAGCTGCAGCACTTTATTGGTATTATGGCTCAGGTTCAGGTTAGTGGTCCATTCAAATGCGCCGGTAAAGTTGCGGGTGGAGAGCTCCAGCTCCCAGCCTTTGTTCCGCACTTTACCAATGTTGGTAATAGCGGTGCTGAAGCCCGTAACCGCTGCCACCGGTATGCTTAAC
>NZ_DATCRF010000497.1:0-12417 GCF_036569125.1 Chitinophaga sp.
ATGGTACCTGAACGGCACGCTGGACTTTAAGGATAATAAGATCTCTGTGAACCGCATGTGGATCAACCAGTTTGGCATCTGGATGCAGGGTTTGTATGAAGATGATGAAATATGGGTGCACACCAAAGTGATGCTGCGCGATTTCCTGTACCGGGATTCCATCACCCTGAAAAAAGTAAATAACAAACCCCTGGCCGATTCCAGTGTACGGCGCATCCTGCACAGCGATCTTTATTTTGGCAAGTATGACCAGATCGTTGCGAATGACAGCGCAGTGCTGATACAGGTGGAAGACCAGGAGCAATATGATAAGGATACCGTTACACTGGTGCAAAATACCCGGTCCATTTTCAGCAAAGAGCAGATCAATGATAAGAACCGGCGGCAAACCATAGCCCTGGATACCGGCCGTAACCTGTTTGCCTTTTTTGCAGATAATTACGGCGGGCTGCCCCCCAATACCGGTAACCTCTATATGAAAATTGACGGTAAGGAATATAGCTTTGATTTCCGCGACCGGCCCAATGCCTATGCCACTTTTGTGGTAGCAGACCTGTACCACCCGGTGCAACCGGTTAAAAGCCGCCTGACCACCATTGCAGAGCAAAGAACCACCACACCGGTAGCTACTATTAAGGTGGATACCGCCAATATTGTGCTGGAGCTGTGGGATGAGAGAGTGGAGGACGGCGACAGCATTTCCCTGAGCCTAAACGGAAAATGGATCGCAACCGGTTTCCCGGTAAGGAATAACATACAAAAGATCCCTATAAAACTGCAAAAGGGTGAGAATGTGCTGTTATTTATGGCCGATAACCTGGGCCGGATACCCCCTAACACCTCGGTGCTGCGCATCCGTTTTGGCCGCAACAGTAAAAGGCTGGGTATAAATACCGATATGCACAAGAACAGCGAGATCCGTATCATGGTCGAATGATGCCCCGGATGTAATAAAGGCCACCCTGAAAACGTTTAATCATTCCAGGTTAAATTTTACGCAGAAGAAGGGCTAGTATTTTGATATTCAAGCCAGGTACCGTATTTTTAGCTACCGATCCGCCCGATGTGAAATTTTTCCGATAGATGAATTTTAGCTTATGAATCGATTTTTCCTGTTGGCGCCTGTTGCAATGGTCGTTTTTTTTGCACTGGGCGCTGTATCTTATGACTATCCTACTGTAAAAGCAAAGCCCTGCCAGTGTGATACCTTGCAAACAAAAGCCATTATCAGCAACCCGCAGTACGACTATTTGCCTCAGTACGATGCGGATAATTTTACGGAATGGGATTTTTATAAACTGGATTCCGCTACCAACCGTATGTTGTGGTACCGGGATGTAGAGAGCATTGACACTACCAAGTTCACACAGCTCTGGAACGATTATTACAAGAACAACTACCACGCTTCCCAGCTGGATTTTGTTAAATATTATACCGGTAAGCAGAATATTGAAATGGCCTTTCAGCTGGGTCCTAACTTAATGGACCTGTGGGCCTACCATGTATTTGTAGTAAAAAAAGTAGGCTGCTGTTATGTGCTTACCAGGAGCTATTACCGGCATGCCCGGTTCACCTATAAAGCCTATGCCATCCTGGACCAGGCCAAAATGGATTCCCTGCACATCCTGGTGGATAAAGTAGTTAAATCACCTATTGGCGATACCGATAATAAAGGATACTCCGGTTACTTTGTAGATAACTGCAACCAGCAGCAATTTGTTATTGACCTGCAACGTAAAGAAACCAAAGACACCACTGCCAGCGCCGCACAGAACGAGGTGCGGGGATTGCTGAAGTTTGTTGATAAGGGTGTTCGCTGGAATAAAACCTATAACTAACGCTATACTGCCTGGTTGCTTCTTCTTTCACCTACCTGCTGCCGCCACATGGCGTAATACAATCCTTTCTTTTCCAGCAACGCTGCATGGGAGCCGGTTTCAGAGATCTTTCCTTTTTCCAGCACATAAATGGTATCTGCATGCATAATAGTAGAAAGGCGGTGCGCAATGAGAATGGTGATCTGCTCCCGGCTTAAGGATACATCGCGGATAGTATTGGTAATATCTTCTTCTGTTAATGAATCAAGGGCCGAGGTGGCCTCGTCAAAAATAAGCAGGCGTGGTTTTCTCAGCAGCGCCCGGGCAATGGAAATGCGCTGTTTTTCGCCGCCGGAAAGTTTCATGCCGCCTTCGCCCAGCACCGTATCAATACCTTTCTCAGAGCGGGAAAGCAGGGGTGCGCAGGCTGCTTTATGCAGGGCGTCCAGTATTTCCGCATCCGTAGCATCGGCCTTTACAAACAGCAGGTTTTCTTTAATGGTGCCTGCAAACAGCTGGGTATCCTGCGTTACAAAGCCTATTTGCCGGCGCAGCTCATTATAGCGGATATCTCCCGAAGGGATCTCATTAAACAAAATAGCGCCGGACACCGGTTGATACAAACCCACCAATAGCTTTACCAGCGTAGACTTTCCTGAGCCGGAGGGGCCTACGAATGCAATGGTTTCGCCCAGGTTCACCCTGAAGGATACATTGTCTATTGCATTAAAACCGGCGGTCTTATGCCGGAATGTTACCTGGTCAAAACGGATGTGCATTAAAGGGCCGGTGGCTACAGGCGTTTCCGGCCTGCGCTCTATGGGCTTGTGCATCAGCTGGTCAAAGCTGTGAATAGATGCCTCTACCTCCCGGTAATTGAGGATAATGTTGCCAATATCCTGCAGGGGCCCAAAAATAGAGGTAGAAATAAACTGCATGGCAATGAGCTCACCGGTACTTAATACCTGGCGGAAAATGAGCCAAAGCAGTATAAATAAAATGGATTGCTTTAACAGGTTCAGCGTGGTGCCCTGCAAAAAGGAGAGCGTGCGTACCCGGGTTGTTTTCAGCATTTCCAGGTCGTAGATCTTTTGCGTCTGGATCCTTAAGCGGCGTATTTCCGGGAAGGTAAGTCCCAGGCTTTTTACCAGCTCTATATTCCGCAGGGATTCCGTAATTACGCCCGACATTTTGTTGGTTTCCTTATTGATGGAGCGCTGTACCGTCTTGATCTTTTTACTTACCAAACCGGTGAGCGATCCCAATACTAAAATGCCGATCACGAAAATGGGTACCAGCATCCAGTTGCGGGTAATGGAGTACCAGATCAGGAAACCCATGCCTACCACAGACGAGAACAGGATATTGATGAACGAGTTAATGAAACGTTCTGTATCTGTTTTTACTTTCTGCAATATGGAGAGGGTTTCGCCGCTGCGTTGTTCTTCAAATTCCTGGAAAGAGAGGCGGAGGGTTTGTTTTAACCCATCGTTAAAGATCTGCATCCCGAACAGCTGCACTGCCTTGCGGGTAAAATATTCCTGGAAGGCCCTGGCTATCCTGGATACTACGGCAATGGCTATAGCAATACTTAACCAGTACAGTACGCCCTGCACCCGTTGCTGCTCATTAAGCCCTTTATTATTGGTGGCGTAATTATCAATGATCTTTCCAAAGATAATAGGGTCTGTAAGACTTAGCAGCTGTGCAATACCCGCCAGCGCCAGGGCCAGTATCACCCACCACTTTTGTTCCTGCAGGTAGTTCCATAAGATTCGCATGCTTAATAATAAGCAAAAAACGGCAGTTAAGGAACAGACGCGCCGGCTGTCAGGTTTGCAGGTAGGTATTGCATTCTATTTTACGGATGCTGCCATCAGCTTCCTGCATCACCAGTAAATAAGGCCGTATGCCGTTGCTGCGCAGCTGTTTACGCCCGTCTTCATCTGTGATGATCACCGCGCCTGATACATCTACTCCTTTTAGTGCGGCAGCCAGGTCGGTGCTGCCCCGCAGGGGAAGGGCCAGCAGCTCTTTTAGCGAAGCGTCCCCTGCATGGTCCCAGCTGCGGTAAATAGTATTATCTACTGCCAGCAGCTTAGCGGCAGGCGTCTGCGCCGTAAGGGCGGTTATTTCCTTTATAAAAGCATGGTTTTGTAAATGTGCCTGCATGGAGCCGGAAATATCTACAATAAAATGTGTAATGGCAGGCGTGCCGGCTTGCGTGTAATGCAGCGCCATCAGCACTTCCTGTAAGCTGGCGGTAAAGGCCGCCGTTTGGTTGGCTGATTGGTGGGGGGAAGGTACATCCGGCTTTACATTGCCAAAAATAAAAGAGCGGTCAGGGTAGTCCAGCGTCCAGTTGCTTGTAATATGCACCGGGCCATAATTTACCAGGAAAATGGCGGCATCTGTTCTGCCTTTGCCATAATCATTAACGGCATTTACAAAATTAGAGCGGGATGCTTTTTGATATTGTTTGCATTCTATTACCGCCACACAGGTTTCATGAGCAGTGCCCTGGTTAATGCAAAAGCTGTAATCCGGCTGCATGCTGTTTTCCCGGCTTTTGCCGGCAGGGTTTTTAAGCGGGCTTCTTAGCTCTGACCATAGCGATAGCGGGCCGTCTGCTGTTTCAAGCGTAGTAATGTGTGTGCCGGAAAATTTCAGCAGCAGCCGCCCGTCTGTATGATGCATGCCAGGCTGTAAAGGGGCCATGGCCTTGTATAATAAGGTAAGCACCCACACGCTGTACAGGTCATAGCGTTTTTTCCATTCCGGCAGGTTCAGGATGTCTATCAGCTCTTCTGCCAGCACATCTGCTTCTTTTTCCGTAACAGGCAGGGTATTAAAATAAGCGCTTAGCTGCTGGCTTAATTTTTCAACGGCGTCATGTCTTGCTGAAAAAGGCATTACATCCAGCGATTCAATGAAAGCAGCTACGGACTGCAGCATAAACGCCGGCCATGCATCGCTGGCAATAAAGTAAACATCTTTCAGGTCGCGGTGTTCCGGCTGCTCCCGGAAAGTATTGTCCAACCAGTAACTGGTTTTTTCTTTTATGGTATCCCGTTTGTTTGAATAGCTTAGCAGTTCCGCTACCACGGCTTTCCATAGCCGCATTACCTGCGCCAGGTTACGGTCAAGGGCTTCATCATCTGTAGTAGGCAATACAATGTCAGGCGTAAGAATATCCCCTTTTTCTACGTAGGCGTCTACCCATTTTTTTATGCCTGCATCTTTTACCCGGTAGGTCCAGTTATGCGGGAACAGGTTTAGCAGCTCCCTTAGCCTGGGTTCTTTCCACTCATAAAAAGTAAGCAGCTGTTTTAAGCGCCGGTAGCGGCTAAGCACTTCTTTAAAATGCTCCACATCAAACTCCAGGTTCAGCCCATGCCCTTCAAAATCAAAAACGATCTTTACGGCGTTGCTGGTACTGGTAACGCCCTGTTGTTCAAAGAGCTTGTAAATGTCCGCCAGCATTTTGGTAAAAGGCTCCATGGTGCTGAACAATGCGCCCGTAAAGGCTTCTATTGAGATGTTATGCGTGCGCAGCACCTCTGTTAAGTGAATGGCCGGCGTTTCAGGCAGATCATTTTCAGCGGGCGTATGATCTACCAGCAGCGCTTCCATCAGATTGCCGGTAATACCGGGGAGGGGCAGGTGTTGTATAATTTCGTATTCCAGCGCTCTGTCGTAAGTATTACTTTCTACGGCAGTATGTTGTTGAATGTGCTCCCATAATTCCCAGGAGGTAGTGAACAATACGGGTACGGTATCGGGCGTGTGCATGGGGGTAATTGTTTTGTAAATTGTTGGCAGAATGAATTGTATTATGTCCCGGCTGTCTGTCTTTGGGGTAAAGCGTTTATTAAGGTAAGATATTTTACCGGATTTCCATCTGCCCCTGCAAGTCAATTTTTTTTACTACCTTCTCTGCCGATTGCAGCCTTTGATCCAGTACTGTGCACTTTGAAAGACCTCCACGAACCATTTTGTATCCATATCTATAAAAAACATTAACCATGTCAACACTGCAAACCAATTCCGTAGTATTTATCACCGGCGCTTTTGTAACCCACCACTGCTGGGATGAGTGGCGCGCTTATTTTGAAGCCAAAGGCTTTGATACGGCAGCGCCGCCATGGCCTTTTAAGAATGGTACTGCACCGGAGCTAAGAAGCCGCCGCCCCGATGATACCGGCCTTGCTGCATTAACCTTAACCGCATTGATAGATTATTATGCAAAGATCGTGAATAACTACCCCGAAAAGCCCATCGTGATCGGCCATTCGCTGGGCGGGTTAATAACGCAGATCATTGTGAACCGCGGCCTGGCTGCTGCAGGCGTGGCCATACACTCCGTACCTACGCTGGGCGTGTTCCCGTACGAATTCAGCTTCCTGAAAGCAGGCTGGAAATCACTGGGCTTATTTACTTCGGTAAAAAAAACATACCTGATGTCTTTTGCCGACTGGCAGTACGCTTTTGTAAACGGTATGCCGCTGGAGGAACAGCAGGCCGCCTATGAACAGTTCACCGTGCCGGAATCCAAGGTGGTGGCAAGGGGCGGCTTAACCAGCGCTGCCAAAGTGGATTATGCAAAGGCCCATGTACCGCTGCTGCTTACAGCCGGCAACAAGGATAATATTATACCGGCACACCTGAACCTGCGCAATTTTAACCGGTACCACCAGAACGGATCGGTGCTGGACTATAAAGTATTTCCCGGGCGCAATCACTTTGTGCTGGGGCAGCCTACCTGGAAAGAGGATGCGGATTATATACTGGACTGGCTGGCTAATCAATAAAAATTAATTTTACCCCCGGGATTTATTATCTTTTACTTTCCAACGGTAATTACACGATAAGGCTTTACCCATGAACGAGCATTTGTTTCAAAAACTGGTTACGATAAGACGGCAGCTGCACCAACACCCGGAGCTGGGCTTTGAAGAGTTTAAAACTACGGCGCTGGTGCAGGATCACCTGCTGGCTTTGGATATTCCGTTTGAAACGGTAGCGGTTACCGGGGTTATTGCCACCCTGCAAAAGGGCGAGGGCCCGGTGGTGGTGCTGCGCGCGGATATGGATGCGCTGCCTATTGTGGAAGATACCGGCCTGCCCTTCAGCTCCGTGCATGAACGTGTAATGCACGCCTGCGGGCATGATATACATACCACCATGTTACTGGGCGCCGCCTACCTGCTGAAAGAGCAGGAATTTAACGGCACGGTAAAGCTGGTATTTCAGCCATCGGAAGAGGGCAATGCCCGCAGCCCGGAAAAAGGTAAGTCCGGCGGGCAAATGATCATAGAAAGCGGAAAGCTCAATGATGCCAAAGCAGCTCTGGGACTGCACGTACACCCCCTGCTGCCCCTGGGCACGCTGGGTTACAGGAACGGGGAAGCGCTGGCCAATGTGAGCAACTTTTTTATTCATGTAAATGGTAAAGGCGGGCATGCCGGCTCCCTGGAACATGTAACAGACCCGGTGCTGATCAGCAGCCAGCTGATCGTAGCCGCACAATCCATTATTTCCCATACCGCAACTATAGAACCTGCGGTGCTGGCATTCACCAACATTGCCATTAACGGGGAGCCCAGTCATAATGTAATACCTGAAGGCGTGCTGCTGCAGGGATCTTTAAGAGCATTGAATATTGATACCTATAACCGGATAGTGGAAAAGCTGCAGTCGCTGATCAAAGGAATGGAGATTTCCTATGGCTGCAGTATTGTGCTGGAATTTACGGCTTATTATCCCAGCCTGCTGAATGATGCGCAGGTGCATCAAATGCTGGCGCCTGCCCAGGAACAGGTGTTTGGCAAAAACAATGTAAAGGAAGGCACGGGCCAGCTGATTGCGGAAGATTTTTCTTTTTATTCAAGGCTGATGCCTTCGCAATTCTATTTCCTGGGTGCGCAACAGGAAGATAATACTTCCTTTTTCCTGCACCACCCCAAAGTAACCTTTCATGAAGATTGTATGAAGCTGGGCGCGCCTTTCTTAGCCAATGGCGCTTTGGACCTGATCAGGAGCTTTAGTTAAGGATAGAAAAAACATCAACCAAAAGGTATTTGTTCCGTAAAAGCGGAAGCGGGTGGCTTTGCCCGGATTTTAACTTAAGTGAAAATTATTCACCCTTATTCTGCTGACATTTGCTATCAATAATAATTGTTCACTACAAAACTATTAAACTATGCAGCATCCCTTATCGATACTGGGTATCATCCATACGGCTATTTCTATTGTAGCGCTTGTTTTTGCGGGTATTGCGCTGGTACGCAGCGGCAAAATTGAACCTTTTAGCGCTAATGGTAAATATTACAGCATTTTTACGGCCCTGGGCTGTATCACGGCATTCGGCCTTTCCAAGGCAGGTGGTTTTAATCCCGGCCATGCGCTGGCCATTCTGATCCTGGTGCTGCTGTTAGTGGCTTACTTTGTTGGCAGCCGGCCTGCTGCAGCGGGCTGGGGCGCCTACCTCATTGTGTTTTGCATGTACACTACCCTGCTGTTATCGCTGCTTCCTGCGGTGAATGAAACATTCACCCGGGTACCGCTTTCACATCCGTTGGCTACGGATATTAATTCGCCGGCTATTCAAAATACATTGAAAGGATTACTTTTGCTGTATGTAATAAGCCTGGTGCTGCAGTTCCGCCAGATCTGGAAAGGGCGGCAGGTAGCGGCAGGCAAATGATAAAATTTAATGCTGATGGCTTTGGAAAACCGACCGGAGATCTTATACAACATGCTCACCAGTTTTTCTACACTCTCTGAATCGCTGATCACAGAGAGTTTGCCATTCTGGTACACACGTAAAATAGGTAAGGGTGATTTTTTTAACATGCAGAACGTGGTTTGTAATGACCTGGGACTGGTGGTAAAAGGGATGTTCCGTATTTATTTTAATGATCCGCAAACGGATGAGGAAAAGAACATTTTCTTTTTTTCAGAGAACCAGTTCATTGTTTCTTTCCGGAGCTTTATTAACCGCTATCCCTGTGCTTATTATATACAGGCTATGGAAGATGCGGAAATAGTATCTATCTCTTACCAGCACCTGTACCAGCTGTATGAAAAGTTTCCGGAATGGGAGCGGTTCGGGCGGCTGCTGGCAGAGCTGTTCTTCAATTATTCTCAAAGCCGCACAGAGGAATTTTTATTCTATAGTCCGGAAGAGCGTTACCTGAAGCTGGTAGACGAGCATCCGAATATTGTCAGCCGCATACCGGCCTATCATATTTCTTCTTACCTGGGTATTACCAATCCGTCGCTGAGCAGGATCCGGAAACGGATTGCCGGCGCTAAGTAATAAAGAATGTAAAATCATAAATGTAAAATTTCAAACCGACGAAGGAGGTTCATAGAGACCATTGAAAAGACTTTATGAACGAGATAAATGTAAAAGGGGAGTGCAGCGATCTGTTGCATTCCCCTTTTACATTTGCGATTTAAAATTTTACATTTTACACTCTTTTTGGTCGTCCTGGTTGTTTAACATCTTACCAGGAGCCGCCGCTGCTGCCGTAACAAATATTGGTTTGCTGGCCATTGGCTACGCCGTTCACACTTACGATCGTTAAGGTGGCGCCTGCTGCAGAGCTGAAGGTGCTGTTATGAATAACACCGGTGGTGTTGATATAGGTAGTAGGCGCTGTAACCGTGAAAGTAATATCCGCAGAAATATTAAAGCTGCCCGAAGAGGTAATGTGCGGTGAGGAAGCGCCGTTGGATTGCCCGTTGGCAGAAAGAGAGATCTGCGCACCTGCTCCATTGGCCATATTATTCCAGGATACAGATCCGCTGAAGGTGGCTCTTGCCACTACTACATCACCCACATGCCCGTTCACCGCGCCGTAGCTGGCGGCTATACCGGTGCAGCTGTTGGTAAATAAAGTGTATGCTGCATAAGGTGTACCATACAGGTACTGCAGCGCCACCCTGTCATTGATGTTAAACTGCCGGCCATTTGTAATATTGGTGCCCATGCAGGCCAGCATCCAGCTGCCGGCATCTTCTGTTGATGGGGTGCCGGGAATTTGTACCGCGCCATAAATACTTTGGCCTTCACTGCCGCCAACAGAGCAGCTGTAGGCGCGGTTCATCCAGTCGGTATGGCGGAAACCAATGCAGTGCCCCATTTCATGTGCAATTACACTGGCTGCAAAATTCACATTAGGGGTAGCGCCTAAACCCCCGCTGGAGGTATTGATCGTTATGGTGCTAAACGGATTGCCATTGGCGTCCGGCGGGCCGCTTGCGCCCCATACACCCGCATCCAGGAAAGCGCCTGTAATGTTAATGTCGCCGGTAGTGGATACCCGCTGAAAGGTAAGCCGCAGGTTCAGCGCATTGTACTGGCTAATGGCAGCATCTACCGAAGCTATGTAGCTGGCCGGTAAGCCGGATGCATTTACCGTAAGCACCCGGGGCAGGCCGGTTACCAGGTTATTGGTGCGGTACTGTTCTGTACGGGCAATAACCAGGGTAGGGGAATTTACGGGTTGGTCCAGGCTTTTTTCAGACAGGAAAATGTCGGATTCCACCATGTAACCGCCTTCGGCTTTCTTGATGTTCACAGTGGAATACCCCAGGGCTTTTACCTTGGCTTTAATTTCTTCAGAAATTTCACTACGGGAACCGGGCTTTTGTTCTTTTCTGCAGGCTACAATAAAAATAACCGCGATCAGTAACGCGGTTACAATTTGAGGAATTGCTTTCATAGTTAATAAAAGGTTTTAATTGAGGGTTGATGGGTTACAGTAAAAAGAGTTCTCCTGAATATACACATAATTGTTATGATGCGGGAAAATAACTTCTTATACTTGTAGTATTGATCCACGTTATTCACTAAAAACAGAGCGTATGTCTGCTAATCCGATCTTCCAGGGACAGGTAGCTATTGTTACCGGCGCAGGGCAGGGTATAGGTTATGAGATCTGCCGGCAGCTGGTACAGCAAGGCGCACAGGTATTGTTAAATGATGTAGATGCAGCGCTGGCGCAACAGGCCGCCCATAATATTGACAGCACAGGAAGAGTTTGTATCGGTGTAGGCGGCAACGTTGCAGAGGTAACGTTCATTCAGCAGCTGGTGCAAACAGCCGTGGACCGTTTTGGCCGGCTGGACATCGCTATTGGCAACGCAGGCATTACTTTATTCGGCGATTTTTTTACTTATCCTGAAACTGACTTTTATAAAGTGCTGCAGGTGAACCTGGGTGGTAATTTCTTTTTAGCTCAGGCCGCTGCAAAACAAATGAAACAGCAGGGCGGGGGTGGCGCTATCCTGTTCACTTCCTCCGTTACCGGCCACCAGGCGCATAAACATTTAGCCGTTTACGGTATGACGAAAGCCGCATTGGAAATGCTGGCTAAAAGCCTGGTAGTAGAGCTTTCCGCCTTCGGTATTAATATAAATGCCATTGCACCCGGCGCCACGCTTACGGAAAGAACTACTTCCGAAGCAGACTATGAAAAGATCTGGTCGCGGTTAACACCTATGGGCCGCCCCGCTACCACGGCGGATATTGCGCATGCCGCATTATTCCTGGTATCGCCGCATGCCAAGCATATCACAGGCCAAAGCTTAGTTATAGACGGCGGCTGGACTTCTGTGAGCCCATCGCCTTACGATGAATAATACACAGCTCACAAAAAACTGCTGCCATTTATCCTCCATATTCGCCACTTCATCAATGAAAGGGTGCGTACGGCTTTTATTTGTATGAAGGCCGTATTAATTTACACGCTGTAACCATTGCCACGTATGGTTTTCAGCTGTTCTTTACCGTTTAAAATTAACGATTTCGTAATATGGATACACGCAGGGAATTCCTCAAAAAATCAGTATTGTTATCCGGCGCCGCAGGCTTGTCTGCTTTTATGCCGGCATCCATTCAACGCGCATTGGCTATAGACCCTACATTAGGCAGCACTTACCTGGATGCAGAACATGTAGTGATACTGATGCAGGAGAACCGTTCTTTTGACCATTGCTTTGGCACCTTGCAGGGTGTGCGCGGTTTTAATGACCCGCGTGCGCTGGCCCTACCTGATAAAAAACCGGTGTGGCTGCAAACCAATGAGCTGGGTGAAACCTATGCACCTTTCCGTTTGGATATTAAAGATACCAAGGTAACCTGGATGGGCTCTTTGCCGCACTCCCGCGCCAGCCAGGTAGATGCCAATAATAACGGGAAGTATGATCAGTGGCTGATAGCCAAAAGGTCCGGCAATAAACAGTATGCAGCCATGCCGCTGACTATGGGTTATTACAACCGGGAAGACCTGCCTTTTAACTATGCCATGGCAGATGCCTTTACCATTTGTGATCAGAACTTTTGTTCGGCTATGACCAGCACCACGCCTAACCGCTCTTTTTTCTGGACAGGTAAGATCACACATGAAACAGACGGTATTCCCAAAGCGCATATCCGTAATGATGATTACAGCTATGCCAAGCTGCCCTGGAACACATTTCCGGAGCTGCTGGAGCAAAATAATATACCCTGGAAATTTTACCAGAATGAAACCAGCTGTGGCGGCGGGTTTAAAGGGGAGGAACGCTCCTGGCTGTCGAACTTCGGCTG
>NZ_DATCRF010000498.1:0-6327 GCF_036569125.1 Chitinophaga sp.
CCTTTTATCAGTGTAATAAAAGAAGGTTTTTACCAGGATAGCGCCCTCCGGGAAATCCGGCAGCTGATCCCCGTTCGGCGTAAGGCGGAAACCGGCCGGTACTTTTACCAGGCGCTGTTTTTCCGCGTAGTCGGAGAATAAGGTGGTGGCCAGCTCGTACGGCGTGTATTCCTTTGCAGGTATAAGATCAGCCGGGTTGCCTTCAAAAATATGATAGGCGGATAAAACAGGCAGCAGCACACTCTTATCAGCAGCCGGCTCCCATTTCCAGGATTGCAGCAGCAACAGCATGATCACCAATAGCGGAAGGAGGATCTTTTTCATGTTACAGGCGGTTAACAGGTTCAGGAAGCTTTCTCAGTATGTACCATACAGGCAGCAATCACCAGCATCAGTGAAAGAATGTTCATCACGGTACGGATATTATTCAAACTATTCCAGGGCCCTTCCAAACGCAGGCGCATGGCAGATAGCTCTGCCGGGGAAGCAGCCGGTATATTAAACGCATCCAGCGCATTATTTAAAGGCACATTCCCGAACATGGTTACGCCAAACACGCCAAATACATACAGGAAGGTAGCGGCCAGCAGTAACCAGAACCGCAGGCTCACCGGCTGGCTGTATTGCATAAAGGTGCATACCGGTAATAAAATAAGCGTACCCATAAAGCTCAAAAAGAACACCGGGTTCAGGATAGCCCGGTTCATCATCTGGAATGAGGTAAGGTAATGGGTGTCTGAAAGGCGGGCAATACCCGGCACTACAGAACAGGACCATGCATAAAAAAGGCCGGCGATCAATGCAGTCAGCGTGGCCGTGCCCCAGAGTATAAGATTGTGAAGGTTCATAAAGCGGTTGTTTTAAGTGATACCGCAAATTTGAAACAGACCGCTTTTTTAAAATAGAACAAAACCGACAGCGGCCTGTAAACCGCTGTGGCAGCGGAATATAAAATATTTGACCCTGCCTGTCGGTTTTGTTCTATTTCTTGCCTTACACCGGTTCTAGCTTTGTAAAAAAAAAGATCATGAACACACAACTCCCGCACAAACCACACACCCTGGTAACAGGCGGCACCGGTAAAACCGGCAGCCGTATTGTAAACCGTTTAACCCAAATGGACTGGCCGGTACGCATAGGCTCCCGCTCAGCCAACATTCCTTTTGACTGGTATAACCCCGATACCTGGGCCCCCGCCTTGAAGGATATACAGTCCGTGTACATCTGCTTTCAGCCCGACCTGGCAGTGCCCGGCGCTACCAATATTATCCGCGCTTTTACGCAGCAGGCAGCACAGCAAGGCATACAGCATGTTGTATTATTATCCGGCCGCGGTGAGCAGGAAGCGCAGGATTGTGAGCAGATCGTAATGCAGTGCGGTATTAACTGGACCATTGTACGCGCCAGCTGGTTTAGCCAGAACTTCAGCGAGGGTTATTTGCTGGAGCCTATACAGGCCGGCTATGTGGCCTTGCCAGCCAGTGATATAGGAGAGCCTTTTGTAGATACGGACGATATTGCAGATGTAGCAACAGCCGCCCTTACACAGGCCGGGCATTACGGGCAGCTGTACGAAGTAACCGGCCCTAAGATGTATAGTTTTGCGGAAGCCATTGCAGTTATAGGTAAAGCTGCCGGTAAAAGCATACAGTATGAATATATGCCCATGGCCGATTATACCGCAGTAATGGAGCAGTATGAAGTACCGGCAGATGTGATTGCGTTACTGGGTTATTTATTTACAGAAGTGCTGGACGGCCGTAATGCCTCTGTAACAGGGGATATAGAACGGGTACTGGGCCGCCCTGCCAAAGATTTTGCAACCTATGCAAAGGAAACTGCCGCTGCCGGCATCTGGAATGCACCGGCTGAAGAGCCTAAATAAGAAGCGGAGTTTAAGTGTGAAAAAGAAATGCAGCGGGCTTGTTCCGCTGCATTTCGCTTTTATGCTTTTGGCAGGTATTTATCCACCAGCGTTACGATCATGTCCCTGAACCCTTCAAAAGAATCCGGCTTGGTAAGGATCTGGGTAACCCCTATGCTGAAACATTCGTTGGAAAGGCGGCTATCGTTATAGGTGGAGTAAATAACCACGGGTATGTGATGCAAACGTGCATCTTCCCGGATGATCTGCAGGGTTTCCTTTCCGTTCATCTGCGGCATGTTCTGGTCCAGCACTACCAGGTCGGGCAGCTGGGCATCATCCTTTAGCAGCTGCAGGATCTGCAGGCCATTGTCCACCGCATCAAAATGAAAATCCTTGGTGGCTTTCAGCTCATTCAGTATTTCGCTAAAGATCATTTTATCATCCTCATCATCTTCTGCTAAGAGTATTTTTTTTGACTGTATCATTGTGGCTGTTATTGCTCCTGCTTCAATGGCAGGATAATGGAAAATACAGAACCTTCTCCTTCCTGGCTGTCAGCGGTGATCAGCCCATTATGTTTCTCTATTATCTTTTTAACGATGGCCAGGCCTATGCCGGTGCCTTCGTATTTATCCTTGGGGTTTAAACGCTGGAAAAGATCGAAGATACGGTTCTTAAACTGCTCATTAAACCCGATGCCGTTATCGCGGATCTCAATGTGGCACCAGCGGCCATTATCATCTTCCGGTGCGTCAAAAGCACAGGCAGCCACGCGGCAGGCATCTACCCGTATCACGGGCGGCACGCCCGGGCGGTTAAACTTCAGCGCATTGCCTATCAGGTTCTGGAACACCTGCTGTATATGGGAGCGTATCACCTCCATGCGGCAAATATCCGTTGCAATAATGGTGGCATTTTTTTCCTTGATGATCACTTCAAAATCTTCCCGCACTTCCCGCAGCACCTGGTTAATATCTGTCATCTCAAAACCGGAGCTGTCGTTAGAGAGCTTGGAGAAATGCAGGATATTATTCACCAGCGCTTTCATGCGCGTGGCCGACTGCATGATCTTGTTCAGGTACACCAGCGATTCCTGCGGCAAATTACCCTCGTGTTTGTCCTTCACCATTTTGGAGAACATGTGGATCTTGCGCAGCGGCTCCTGCAGGTCATGGGAGGCTACGGAGGCAAACAGCTGCAGATCGTTGTTGCTGGATTCCAGCTCCCGGTTCATTTCCTGCAGCTGGCGGGTACGCTTCTCTACCTTTTCTTCCAGCACTTCATTCATCACCTTTTGCTCATGCACATCCATATTGGTAATTACCCAGCTGATGAGGTTTCCCTTTTCATCCATACGGGCTTTGGCGCGCAGCAGGTTCCAGCGGAAATCGCCGTTGGCCACGCGTATGCGCAGCTCGCACTCAAAGTCCGACTGTGTGGCTGCGGCCTTTTTCCAGGTGTCCATCAGGCGTTTGCTATCGTCTTCATAGATCACCTTCTGCCATTTCATACCCAGCGCTTCATCATAATGCAGGCCGGTATAATATTCAAACTGCTTGTTCACAAAATCCACGTTGCCGGCGGTATCAGCGGTCCATACTATCAGCGGCATGGATTCTGCCAGGAAAGTTTTTTCTGCTATGTTGGAAGCTATTTCTTTTTCCGCCTGGCGCAGGGCGGTCAGGTCCAGCATGGAGCCCAGCATACGGTAAGGCACGCCGAACTCATTGTGCAGGATGTAACCACGGTCCAGGATGTGCGCATACTCCCCGTCGGCACGGCGAAAACGGTATTCCCGGCTCCACTGGCTGCCGTTCTCGTTAATAGCGCCATAGATGCTGTCCTGCACCTGCAGGCGCTCTTCTGCGGGTATATAGCTCAGCCAGCGGGTACGGCTCATGTTCTCTATATTGTACCCGAACATTTTTGTAAAGGAATCGCTCCACCAGATCATGTCGCGCGTAAGGTCCCAGTCCCACAGCGTATCATTGGTGGCGCGGGCCACCAGGCGAAAACGTTCTTCACTAAAGGCCAGCTCCCGGGTTCTTTCCTTCACCTTGTCTTCCAGCTCGGCATTCAGCCTTTTCAGGTTTTCTTTTACCTCGTTCAGCTCACTGTAGCTGCGTCTTATTTTTTGCTCGCCTTTCTTTTTATCGGTAATATCCGTGTAGGTAACTACCAGCCCATGCGGCATTTTCACAGCTGTAAGCTCAAACCATTTCTCCTGCGCTTCGAGGTACACATCCCGGTGCACAATATTATCACTCTTTAATACGCTTAAATATTCCTTAAACAGCTCGGGCGATGAAAGCAGCGGCAGCACGGTTTTCAGGCTTTTGCCGGTGAGCGGGTTATCCGGGCCGGCAAACTGTTCGTGCGCGCGGTTATTGGCAGTGTCTATTATAAAATCACTGGCATTGCCCGCTGCATCGTACACCGTGCGCAGCGCCAGTATAGCGCTGGTGCTGGCATTAAATACGCTGCGGATAATATTATTCAGGTTCGTGATGATGGTAATATCCACAAACGTAATAATAATGCCTGCATACTTGTCATCCCGTGTTACGTAGGGCATAATACGCATCAGGAAGTTCTGGCCTTCCCGCAGCTTTATTTCCTTTTCCACCACCTTGCGGCTGCGCTGCACCTGGCTAATGTCCGTCAGCAGCTGATCATATTGAATGTTGCTGGAGATGTGGGCAATGGGACGGCCCAGGTCCGAATCAATAAAATTGATCATCCGGGCAGAGGCCGGGTTAAATTTGCGGATGTTCAGCTGCGTATCCAGGAAGATCTGCGCAATGTCGGTGCTCCGGAAATAGTTGTTCAGGTCATCATTCAGCTCTATCAGCTCTTTGATCTTAACCTGGTGTTCTGTATTGAGCGTATATAATTCTTCGTTCAGGGATTGCAGCTCTTCATTGGAGCTTTGCAGCTCTTCGTTGGAAGAAAGTAATTCTTCATTGGAGCTTTGCAGCTCCTCATTGGCGGTTTCCAGGTCCTCTATCGCCAGCTGCAGGCTTTTGCGGGCTTCTGCCAGCTCCTGTTCCAGGCTGTGTACATAGTCGGTATCCATTACCGGCTCTGCGCTGACATGCGTGCTGCCATTCTCATGCGGCGGTACGGACGACCGGCTGAGCACCACCAGGGTATAATCGCTGTCAGCAGCTTTTGCCACAGGGTTGATCAGCACATCCACGGCACGGGTATTACCATCCCTGCCAAATATTACATTGTGCAGGTGCACCTTTTCTTCCCCTTTCCAGGCTTTGCGTATTTCCTTGTTCAGCATAACGGCCAGGTCCTGCGGCAGCATACGCATCAGGTTCAGGTTCAGGATGCGTTTGGGTAACGTGAGCAGGTCCTCATAGTTACCCATAGTTTCGCGGATCTCAAAGTTGCGGTCTATGTACAGCGCTATCAGGCCCATGTCTTCTGTGAGCGCGCTGCGCAGGTCACTCCAAAGCGCTTTCTGACCTTTGGTATCAGGGCTCTTATCACCATTAACAGTGGTAATTTCTTCGCGCGGTACTTTTAAAAAGTTGGTTACCGGCTCGCCAAAGTGCATACGGGGCTTAATATCCGACAGCTTTTTAAAGATCCTCCATTTGGCGCTGATCTGCTGTATAGTGGGCCCCTTTGCGTAGGGCGGGTTTTCACTGGGGCCCAGGAACAGGAAGCCGTTCTTGTTCACCGCAAAATGCAGCACGGAAAAAATGCGTTCCTGCAGCACGCTGTTCATATAGATCAGCATGTTGCGGCAGCTTACCAGGTCGTTCTTTATAAAGGGCGGGTCCTTGGTAATATCATGCCTTGCAAATACGATCTGTTTGCGGATGCGGGGGACTATCTGGTACCCCTTATGCTTGCGTATAAAATATTTTTCCAGCAGCGGGGCAGGTACATCTTTATCAATAGATGAGGGATACATGCCTGCGGAGGCAATATCCAGGTTGGCGGCATCTATATCCGAAGCAAATATCTTTACCTGCAGGCGGCTGCCGGTGCTGTCCAGCACCTCATCCAGGGCCATGGCTATGGAATAGGCTTCTTCGCCGGTGCTGCAGGCGGTTACCCAGATCTTCAGCTGCTCCCCTTCTGCATTGGCTATCAGTTCCGGCACCACTTTTTGCCGCAGTACCTGGAAGGCATCAGGGTCCCGGAAAAAACGGGTTACTCCTATCAGGAAATCATGCGCCAGCTCCTTACATTCATCGGGGTGCAGCTCCAGGTACTCCACATACTGGTGGTGGTCATTAATACCCAGCTGCGTCATACGTTTGTTGATGCGGCGCAGAATGGTAGGCGTTTTATAATAGTGGAAGGCCTGCCCGGCAGCGTTATATATCAGCTCAAAAATATGGTTCAGCGTCTGGTCGTCCGGGTTTTTAACCAGCATATCTGCATCAATATGATTGATCTCTTTCACAATGGCTTCCGCAATGCCGGCGGGTGAAGCC
>NZ_DATCRF010000499.1:0-16147 GCF_036569125.1 Chitinophaga sp.
GCTTTGTTTTGGTCTTTTTTTTGGACTGATCACTAAAACATTGATATATGGCACGTTATTCAAAAAAATCACAGGACACCGTAGGTGATGCCCTTCACCGGGAAAAGAAAGGAACGCTGCGCAGCGGCCGTAGTGGTAAAAAAGTAACCAGCCGCAAACAGGCCATTGCTATCGGCTTATCTGAAGCCAGGGAAAAAGGCGAGAAAGTACCGGATGCTCCGAAGAGATCTTCCGGCGCAAAAAAATCAACCCGTAAAAAGGCTACTACCAAGAAGGCGGCCGCTAAGAAAGGAACGGCTACCCGTAAACGGGCTACTACCAAAAAAGCAGCAGCAAAGAAAGGCACCCGGAAAAGCACTGCTAAAACAGCAACCCGTAAACGGGCTACTGCTAAGAAAGCAGCGTCCGGACGGGCAAAGGCCAGGAAAACAACCGGTAAAAAAGCAGCGGCTACCCGCCGTAAAAGCAGCACCAGCCGCAAACGGGCCAGCACCAAAAAGGCATCTTAATATGCTGATATGCACGACCCATTAAGTTATGATACCCTCACCATACCGGAAGCCACCCGCCTGCAGCAAACGTTACGGGAACAATTACTGATACAGGAACGCGATTTTCCTGTTAACATCATAGGCGGCGCCGATATCTCCTTTAACAAATACAGCACCACCGTGTATGCGGGTATTGTGTTGCTTAGCTTCCCGGCCTTACAACCGGTAGGTTACAGCCTGGTTAAGAAAGAAGTGTTATTCCCATACGTACCCGGCTACCTGGCCTTCCGGGAGGTACCTGCTTTGCTGGAAGCCTGGCAGCAGCTGCCCCTGAAGCCGGATGTGCTGGTAGTGGACGGGCATGGGATTGCACACCCGCGGCGCATGGGCATTGCAGCGCATTTTGGTGCAGTAAGCGGGCAGGCAACTTTAGGATGCGCCAAGAAAAAGCTGTTCGGCAAGTATGTGGAGCCTCCATTGGAGAAGGGGTCCTACACTCCCCTGCTGGATAAGGAGGAAGTATTAGGCGTGGTGCTACGTACTAAAACCGGCGTACAGCCTGTGTTCATTTCCCCCGGTTATAAGCTGGATGTGCGCAGCAGCCTGGCTATCATCAGCCAGTGTACCGGAAGTTACCGCCTGCCGGAACCTACGAGGCATGCACATAATGCGGTGAACAGGTTCAGGCTGGGGGAACTAGGGGAAGGGTATACCGAGGTGTGATTAAGAATTAAGAATTAAGAATTAAGAATTAATAATTGAATGCTGCGGGTTGTTGGATGCTTATATGAGGTTTGGGTTGAGAGGTGTAAGAAGGAAGTTTTAGGCAGATATGAGATGCTCTGCTGAAGTTGCCGCCAGCAAGGATTTGGGCGATGAGGGCAGATAGTTTTTGTTTGTAAAAAGGCTTGCTTAAACAAGCTATCAGGGGCTATAAGTATAGGTTAAAAACGGCCAGTGTATGTACGCTGGTTAAGGATGAGTTAAAATTTAAAATTTTTTTATATTAGAAGTTATTAGGAATCAATATATTTTATATCTTGTAGCAGCTTAGAGTACAAGCTCACACTATTCCTATTGATTTAATAACTGACTATCTAATATGAAAGCGTCAACAATTAGCTTCCCAAGTGTTTTTGAAACTGCTTTTGGCAACACTGAAAATTCTTCACGCGATCTACTGAATGGTATTAAGGTAAAAAAGGATGATACCTGGTACATGGTAGGTAATCTTGCTAAACGGGGCGGCATTAACCCGGGCCGTGTCACCAATGCGGCGCCGCTGGAAGTTGATTATGATATTTTGTTCAAAGCAGCCATGGTGAACATTGCGGACAGGGTGCAGCAGCCGATGTCCATCACAATGGGCTTCCCTTTCTCTACCTACAACATTTACAAACAGGTGGCAGAGCAGTACTTAAGCAAGCGCCATTTCCTGATAGAATACGATACACAAACCTTTAACACCAAAGGCGCGGTAAAAAAAGCCATGCTGGATGTGGAGAAGTATGAGATCATCCCGGAAATTGTGGGTGGCATTATTGGTTTAAAGAAAACCATTGGCGATCCTAACCTGGATAACTTCATTGCCGTGAGCTTTGGCTTTGGCACCATTGAGGGCGGTATGGCTACGGGCGATGGCCTGATTAACCGTACCTGCTTCAGCTCCCATGGTATTAAATATGCCATTAACAACCTGTCGCGCGAGCTGAATCAAAAGTACTACCTGGACATGAAGAATGAGCACCAGCTGGACGATGCGTTCATGAAAGGCTCTATCTTCACCAACCGTAAAAGAATTGATCTGAAAGATGCACGTAAAGGCGTGCTGACCCAATATTACCGGGAAGTAGTATCTCCCCTGATGCGTCAGTATTTTACTGACCTTGATTTTGAGCAGTGCAGTAAAATTTACCTGATGGGCGGCGGTGCACATTACCGTGAATTAACGGATGCTTTTGTAGAGGAATTCCGGGATTTTTTACCTGTGGAAGTTGCGCCTTCCCCTGAAAACCTGATGAGCATTGGCTACCTGTATAATTCACTCCGCATTTCTGACAATAAACCGCAGCGAAGCGTAGGGGTTGACCTGGGAAATGCTTCATCAATCATTTCTATTTTTGACGAGGAAAAAGTAAATTTATCAGGCAGCGCAACTGCAAGTGCAATTAACTAATGTCTACAATTACAGATCGTTTATGGAGCGCCTTCTCAAAAGGCAGATTTCTATTACCCCGTCAGGTGGTGGTACAGGGCTCTATTGAAGCCACTATTCCCGGCCGTATTGATGGCAACGTAAAAGGCGATGTGAAAACCGTGGGTATGCTGGTTATTGGCCCGGAAGGCAGCGTAAGAGGTAATGTGTATGCCACTGACCTGGTTACTTATGGTAAGATATACGGTGATATTTATATCAGCAACAAGGCGGTGATCAGCAACGAAGCCTATGTAAAAGGCGACGTGAATGCCGTGGTGCTGGAAGTAAAGGAGGGCGCCGTAATTGAAGGAGCCATCCGCAAGAATATTTCCGCCAGGCATGAGCCGGATCCGCTGAAACCCGCGGATGCAGAAGCAGATACCCCGGAAGTGGAAAAAGTGGTGAAGCCGCCGGAGGAAGAAAGAGCGAGCTGGTTTTAGGGAATTACGAATTATTCAATTACGCCCCCGCGAAGCGGTGCATGAATGTCATTGAAAAGACATTATGGTTGTGAATAATTACGAATTGGGTAGCCGGATTTGGAGAGATACGTGAGATGTAGAAGTAATCAGCGCAACATAAAATATTTGAAATGGATCAATCTTAGGATTGGTCCATTTTGTTTTTTGGGAGGAGTTTGTCGTGATCCTCCCTTTTTATGTCGTGATCGGGTACGGTTTATATGCTTAAGGGGCTGTAGTTTTGTGTACAGCTTAAATCCCAAATAATGGCAAACACTATGAAAAACGCGCCGGCAGAAAGCATTGATGCATATATTGCTGCGTTCCCGGCTGATGTTCAGCAGGTGCTTGAAGAGATCCGTGCAACGGTGCAAAAGGCAGCGCCGCATGCAAAGGAAGCTATTAAGTATGCGATGCCTACATTTACCCTGAACGGTAACCTGGTGCATTTTGCAGCATTCAAAAAGCATATCGGGTTTTACCCGGTACCGCAGGGCAATGCCGCTTTTGATGATGAGCTGTCAAAGTATAAACAGGGAAAAGGATCGGTACAGTTTCCGCTGGATAAACCAATGCCCTTAGCCCTGATCACAAGGCTGGTGAAATTCCTGGTAAAAAGGAACCTGGAAAAGGCGAAGGCGGGTAAATAATGGATTGATAATGTAACCGGCTGATGCTTACCGATGCACCGGATCATTATCTGATACAGCACCCTTACTTAAACCGCTCTATTAATGCGGCAGCCACGGCTTCCGGCGCTTCGCGGGGCTGAAAGTGCCCTACCCCATCCAGCACTACGCGGTGAAAGCTACCCGTGAAATATTCCTGTACATTATCAAAACTTGTGGGATCATCACAACCATCTGCTGCGCCTATAATTACCAGCGCGGGCTGATCCAGCTTTTCAATGGATAACATTTTATGCTGCAGGTAATCATAACGGGGATCTGTAACTTCCCTGTTAGTATAGCGGCTACGGTAGCCGTTCAATGTAATGGCTGTCCAGTCGGGGTTTTTAAAGCTTTCTGCGGTTTGCTGGAATTCCTGCTCCTCATACCAGCCGGCCGGGCTCCAGGTATCCCACTGGATCTTTGCAAAGCCAATAGGATCCTTTTTCACTGCGGCGGCGCCGGCATCCACACACATAAACCACTGATACCAGAACTGGCGGGCCTGCGGGAACGGTGGTACGGTAAATTCTCCGTGCGGCTGAAAAGTTAATGCCATTACGGCCAGGCTTTTTACCCGTTGGGGAAACAATGCGGCCAGCAAATAAGCGGCGCGTCCGCCCCAGTCGTGGCCGGCTACGTAAAACCCGCTGATCTGTAATACATCGGCCAGGTCAATTACGTCCTGCGCCAGCGCAAAACCACGCCCATCGCGGGTGCTGCTGGCTGCCAGGAAATGGGTAGGACCAAAACCGCGCAGGTAAGGCGTAATGGTACGCAGGCCTGCCTGGTGTAAGATGGGAGCTACCTTTTGCCAGCCGCGTACATCATCCGGCCAGCCATGTAATAAAAATACAACCGGACCGTCGGAAGGTCCTTCATCCAGGTAAGCGATTTCCAGGAGTTCCGTTTTTGCAGTGAGCAGGCTCATAAACGTGGTTTTATCTACTGCAACAATTAACAGGCCACATTACTACTCCTTCGGCTCATCAATCCGGCGCATTACCTCCATACATGCGCGGCTGTTATGACAGGGGCACCCCTTCCTTTTTATCCAGGATGTATTTTTTATAAACTCCCAGCTGTTCAGGGGGAGAGTCTTTCAGAAAAAAAGTTCATAATAGTTGAGTGAAGGGTGCGCTTCACGGTTAAATGTTTTGCTCATCCAGGTGCTTCCACCAGGTTTGCTTAAGCGTAATACATACAATAACAAGTATAATAACGGTTACCGCTAATGGAAGCCGCATAGAGAGCACTGCATAAATGGGTAACAGTGTAAGGCAGATCTGGGCCGTAATACCCAGCAGCACGTTGAACATATCCGTACCAAAACGTTTATTGGGCCTGAAGCCCGGATCATCTGCCATTACCTGCGCCTGTACCGGCCCCCAGAAGCCCCAGGGTTTTACCGTGCGGTAAAAATGTTTCAGGGTATCCATATCCGTTGCCGGGGCTGCGTAAGTACCCAGCACACAGCCTGCTACGGAAATGAGGAAGATGAGCGGAAAATAATACAAGCCCAGGGTATGGGGGAACAGCTGCGGAAAAATGAGCGCAGGTACAATGCCTGCCAGCATGCCCCAGAAAAAGCCGCTGCCGTTAAAGCGCCACCAATGCCACTTTAATACATTGGCTGCTACATAACCTCCATAAAGTGCAGATACGATCCATTGCAGAATGCTGTTCACATCGCGGGCAAACAATCCCAGCACAATGCTTACCAGCGTTACCAGTATACCGGACAGGTAGTTCATAGCCGTGATGCTGCGGTTAGCGGCGTTGGGCTGCAGGTATTTCAGGTAAATATCATTTACAATGTAGGCCTGCGCCGCATTCAGCGTACCGGCAAAAGTACCCATAAAGGCTGCCAGCAAACCCGCCAGCAGCAAGCCGGTGAGGCCTACGGGCACAAAGTTGGAAATAGCGGAAGGGAGGATCTTTTCAAAGTCAATGCCCTGCGGCGTGTTTAAATTCAGCTGGTTGTAATACAGCAGGGCCAGCACCGCAAAACCAATGATCATGGCATAACGCACGGGTATGAGCACTACGGATACAATGCCGCTCATCATGGAGGCTTCTTTGGGCGAGCGGGTGGAAAGGATCTTCTGCATATCGTAATTAGGCGCAGGACCGGCCAGGCTGGCCAGGATGCCTTTGAACACCATCATCATAAAGAAGATGCCAAAGAGAGAGAAGCCATCGCTTTTAATTTTCTCATTCACTTCGCGGATCTGCTGGCTCCAGTCCAGCTGCAGATGCCAGTTAAAGAACGGGGTATGCCAGCCATCCGGTACGGGCAGCTGTTTGCCGGCCAGGTTGCTGTAAGCAATAATGGCAATGGTTACTGCTGCCACGCTCATGATCAGGTACTTCAGCACATCGGCCCATACTACGCTGGTCATGCCGCCCATTACCGCATAGAACACGGCAAACAGGGTGAACACAATGCCATAAAAATGCGGTATATACTGCGCGCTAACCGTAAAGGGTACATAAGGCTGCACTACCTGCCAGGGTACAAAGATCTCCACAAATTTGCCCAGGCCAATAAAGCCATAGGCCAGGAATCCCAGGCAGCTGATGAGCGCAAAGATCACTACAATAGTATGCGACAGCGAGGCGCCCCTGCCCTTTCCAAAACGGGTGCTGATCCACTCTGCGCCGGTGGTAACATTAGAGCGGCGCAGCCAGGCAGAGAGATATACCATCATAAATACCTGGTTAAAGGAGGGCCATAACCAGGGGATCCAGATGCTTTTTAAACCGTATACAAAGGCCAGGGTTACCATCCACATGGTACCTGAAATGTCGAACATATCGGAGGCGTTGGAGAGGCCCAGCAGGTACCAGGGCAGCGATTTGCCGCCCAGCATGTAGGCGTCCTTGCTGGCTTTGGCGCGTTTTTTCAATATAACGCCAATGGCTATAGTGGCAAGGAGATACAGGATGATGATGATCAGGTCAATAGTGGCGAGTTTCATTTCTTTTTTTTAGCGTAAAGCGAAAAGCATAAAGGATAAAGCAAAAAGGATAAAGCATAAAGCATAAAGGGATTGATGCGGATGATGGCCGTTTGCCGGCCCCATCCGCTTTTTGCGGTCAGCTTTTGGCTTTGGGGTGTGGGCTTTCTGCTTTCAGCTTTTTGCTTTCCGCTTCTTTTAAAACGGGTTGTGGGCTTTCTGCTTTATCCTTTATGCTTTTTGCTTCCTCCAGGAAAAGCGTATGCTCGTTTGCGTGAAATTTTTTAAAGTCTTCGGCGCTGGCCTGGCCGGGATAGGGCGCATAGTAATGATCGGGGTGGCCGTTGCGCCATACCAGCACATAGGATAATTTGTAGTGCTGCAGTATGGGCAACAGCGTTTGCGTCCACCAGGTGGCTTGGGGGATCCTTTCCAGGCCGGTTTCTGTGAGGGCCGGGATCATGCCGTGTGCGGCTGCTACCTCCTGCAAAACGTGTAAGCGTTCCTGTAACAAACGCTGATAGTTTGCTGCGCTACCCTGTTGGTACAGATCAAACCCTATTACATCTACAAAATCATCGCCGGGCCATCGTTCCAGGTAATCCTTTTCATTATTGAAATCTGCTGCAGAATAGGCAAACAGCAGGTTATGCACATGCTTTTGAATCTGCAGGTAGTTAACGGTGTATTGCCATAAGGTTCTGAACTCCATGGAGGTGCACTGGTGCTGCCCCCACCAGAACCAGCTGCCGGTATGCTCATGAAAAGGGCGGAAGATCACGGGTATCAGCGTACCATCGCCGGCTTTCAGCGACAGCATAAAATCTGCCAGCTTATCCAGCCAGGCGTTGTAGGTAGCGTTACTGCCGCCGCCCGGCAGTACTGCGGTAACGGCCAGCGAAGTATCCCAGGCAGAACCGCCGGTAGCCGGATTATTTCCATGCCAGCTTAATGTATTAATGCCGCCGCTTTCATATACCGCGCGGATATACGACCGCAGGCTATCAAAAGGTACACTGTCCAGGTTATGGCTGCGGCCCAGCTCAAGGTGCCCCAGGTCCCAGCCGTAAACGGCGGGGCCATCCCCGCAAACCGATCTTACATCAGAACGGCCATGCTCATATTTCCAGCCAACGCCATAGGCCATATCATCCTGGTGCCCGAACATAATGCCACGCTGCATAAGCTTATACAGGCGCTGGTGCAGCTGTTTGGCTGCAGGCGTAGCCTGCGGGTCGGACTGCGCGTGGAGGATGAACGGAGTAAGGAGGAGTGCGAAGAAGATATGCTTCATGGTGAATTACGAATTATTCAATTACGAATTACGGCCCCGCCAAACGGGGCATGAATGCCATTGAAAAGATATTATGAATATGAATAATTGGAATGCTGCGAATGTGAACGATATTTTATTTGAAAAACAATACGGTGAACGCGGAAATAATTGTGAATTGGAAATTACGAATTACGAATGAAAGATAGTAGGCCCTGTTCCAGAGAGCTAACGGCCGATTGGTGTTGGCATATAGCAGGCTAACGTTAATGGTGCTACGCTGTTGAACAGGGATCTCCCGCGGTTGCTGCAGGTGGAAACTTTTAGTAAGCGTTTCATAACGAAAGCATTTGATCCAAAACGATCTTAATACACACTCCTTATTTATACTTTTTTATCTTCTTATTGGCAGACAGCAGCTTTATTGAAAAGGTGACAGAAGTGAATACCTGATAAATACCTGTAAACAGGGCGCTTTATAATTTGTTCCAATGGAGTACGGGATGATATTATTTTATCCGTTATATTTGACTATAAGCTCCACTGTTATGAATCATGCAGCCATCACCAGTAACATTCTGCGGGAAATTACTCCGCTTACCCAGAGCGATTGTTTCATGATCTTTGCCCGCAGCAAACATAAATTTGACTTTCCCTTACACTATCATGAAGAATTTGAGCTGAACCTGATCTTAAATGCAAAGGGCGCACAGCGTATAGTAGGCGATCATATAGATACTATTGAGGCAGAGGAGCTGGTGCTGGTGGGGCCTAACCTGAACCACGGCTGGTTTACGCATGAATGCCGCAGCAGGGAAATTACTGAGATCACCATCCAGTTCCACCGCGACCTGTTTGATGATAAGCTGCTGCGTAAGAACCAGCTAAGCTTTATGCGGATGTTGTTTGAAAAGGCGGCCAATGGCATCCTGTTTTCCCCGGATACCATTAAACAGCTTACCCCCCGCCTGCTGACGCTGAACCAGAAAGCAGGTTTTGATTCGGTGCTGGAGCTGATGTCTATCCTGCACGACCTGTCTATTTCCCGCCATATGCGCACCTTGTCGGACACCACTTTTCACAAAGGTTTGTTTAACCATAACAGCCGGCGTATTGAGAAGGCGTTCGAGTACATGAATATTAATTACGACAAAGCCATCAGCCTTACCGATGTGGCCCGGCTGGTAAGTATGACGGACGTTTCGTTCAGCCGTTTTATTAAGAAGTGCACCGGCAATACTTTCATTGACAGTCTGAATGAGATCCGGCTGGGACATGCCTGCCGCCTGCTGGTGAATACCTCATATGCAGTGGCTGAAATATCGTACAAGTGCGGGTTTAATAATATCTCCAACTTTAACCGCCTGTTTAAAAAGAAGAAAGGCTGTACGCCCAGGCAGTTCAGGGAAAGTTTGAGCGGAACGAGAACCTTTATCTGATGTGCAGATGTGCAGATATGCAAATGTGCAGATGGAATGCAGCGAAGATGTCTGGCATTTGCACTATACATCCTGTTTAATTGCCGGGGAATGCGCAGATGGTTACCGCGGAGGTCATTTATCATTTGCACATTTGCACATCTGCATATCTGCACATTTCCCCGCTTTCTTAATCTAGGTTAATGGTCATAAACCCTGCCTTTCGGACATTTGTGTTATCAAATTACAATTATGGCAACACATACCTTACATACGGCAGCTACCCGCGGACATGCGGACCACGGCTGGTTAAGCAGCCACCAGACCTTTAGCTTTGCAGGTTATTATAACCCGGAGCGGGTTCATTTTGGCGCCTTACGGGTGTTAAATGATGATGTGGTTGCAGGCGGCAAGGGCTTTGGCAGCCACCCGCACGATAATATGGAAATTATCAGCATTCCGCTGGAAGGCCAGCTGGAACATAAGGATAACATGGGGCATACCCAGGCCATTCACCAGGGCGATATCCAGATCATGAGCACCGGCAGCGGCGTATTCCACAGCGAGTATAACGGCCACCCTACACAACCGGTTAAGTTCCTGCAGATCTGGCTGTTTCCCAACAAGCTGAATGTAACGCCGCGGTACGACCAGATCACCCTGAACCCGGCAGACCGGCATAATACACTGCAGCAGATCATCTCCCCTAACCCGGACGATGCCGGTACCTGGCTGTACCAGGATGCCTGGTTTCACCTGGGCCGCTTTGATGCTGGTTTTGCAACCACATA
Source organism: Chitinophaga sp. (assembly GCF_036569125.1). Classification (GTDB taxonomy): domain Bacteria; phylum Bacteroidota; class Bacteroidia; order Chitinophagales; family Chitinophagaceae; genus Chitinophaga. The sequence continues at coordinate 10,260 of NZ_DATCRF010000499.1, forward strand.
CAACCTGAAAAAAGAAGGTAACGGCGTGTATGCTTTTGTGATCAAAGGCAGCTTTACCGTTGACGGGCAAGCTTTAGGGGAACGCGATGGACTGGGTATCAGCGGTACGGATAACATTGCCATCACTGCCAACAGCGCCGATGCTGAATTACTGATCATGGAAGTGCCCATGCAAATTAACTAAACCGTTATGCAAGCTTTAAACATACTGGCAATAGGCCGCAACCCGGAGATCATGGCCGTAATAAACCGGCTGCTGAACACTCCTGAGAACCGTACCGGCATTACCGTTACTACGGATGAGGAAGCCCTGGCAGCTATTCAAACAACAGCTTTTGACCTGGTGCTGCTTTGCGCAGGCATCTCAGAACAGGAAGGCGCTGCACTAACAGCCAAGCTGTTACAGCTGCAGCCCGGTGTGCCGGTAATACGCCACTATGGCGGCGGCAGCGGCCTGCTGGATAACGAGATACAAGCTGCATTAGCTAATAAACAAACGAAATAACATCCACCCTTTAAATTAAATATATGAGCCAGTTAATTACAGGCATTCACCACGTTACTGCAATAGCAGGTGATGCCCAAAAGAATATAGATTTTTATGCCGGGATCCTGGGCGTTCGTTTAGTGAAGAAGACCGTGAACTTTGATGCGCCGGATGTATACCATTTTTATTATGGCGATGAAGCCGGACATCCCGGCAGCATTATGACCTTTTTCCCTTATGGCACAGGCCTGGTACATGGCCGCCATGGTAAAGGCATGCTGAACACCACTACTTTTTCCGTACCTGCTGCTGCGCTTAGCTTTTGGCAGGAAAGGCTGAAACGTTTTGGCGTAAGCTATAAAGAGCCGCAGGAGCGTTTTGATAATGAAGTAGTGATCTACTTTGAAGACCCCGATGGCTTAGGCCTGGAGCTGGTTTTTAATGACCGCGATGAACGTAAGGGATTCACCTATGGCCCCATCCCTATTGAATATGCCATCAAAGGTTTTTATAATGTAGAAATATGGGAAGACGGTTATGAACGTACCGCGGGCTTGCTTACCGAACAGCTGGATCATAAGCTGATAGCAGAAAAGGGCAACCGCTTCCGCTTTGCTGCCACAGATAAACCGGGTAATTATATTGACATCCTTTGCTCACCGGAAAGCCTGAAAGGCCTGGCAGGCAACGGTACCGTGCACCACATTGCCTTTAGCACGCCCGACAGCGCTTCGCAGCTGGCCGTACGCCAGAAGATAGTGCAGCGCATGATCAATACCACACCGGTGCTGGACCGTAATTACTTTACTTCCATATACTTCCGGGAGCCGGGCGGCGTGCTGTTTGAAGTAGCTACAGCGGGTCCTGGTTTTGCAGTAGATGAACCGATGGAACATTTGGGCGAAGGCCTGAAGCTGCCCGCCCAGTTTGAACCCAGCCGGGAGCAGATAGCGAAGGAATTGCCGCAGGTGAGCTTACACTTAGAACAATACAAATAAGATGCACACAAAAAATATTATAACTGCAGGGTTACCGGTGAAAGAGGCTCAAAAAGCTTTGGTGATGATACACGGACGGGGCGGCAGCGCTGAGGACATTCTTAGCCTGGCGCCCCACCTGGCAGTGCAGGATTTTGCGCTGCTGGCGCCGCAGGCCAGTGGTAACAGCTGGTACCCTAACTCGTTCCTGGCAGCGCCGGAGCGTAATGAACCCTGGTTAACCGCTGCGCTGAACCTGTTAAAAGAAGTAACGGAAGATCTGCAACAACAGGGTATTGCAGCGGAGCAAACCTGGTTCCTGGGCTTTTCACAGGGCGCCTGCCTGATGCTGGAATTTATTACACGTAATGCCACTAAATATGGCGGCGCAGCTGCCTTTACCGGTGGGTTGATCGGTGACAGGATCTACCCTGAAAATTATACCGGCGACTTTAACGGTACGCCCATTTTCATAGGCAGTAGCAATTCGGATATGCATGTGCCTGTTGAGCGCGTGTATGCTACTGCAAACATACTGCAGGACAAACATGCCAATGTTACCCTTAAAGTGTACGACAACATGGGCCATACCATTAACCAGGATGAGCTTGCACAGGTAAATAAACATGTTTTCGGCGTTGTGGAGTAGCTGGTATTTGCTAGGCTATTATGTATATTTGGGTAGTAGCCAACAACTGTTCTATATGGCGCCAGCTAATCCGAAAGAGCCTGCCGGGATCAAACAAAGGGTGGCCTTTTACAACGGGGTTGCCAACCTCTTCTGGACTGTATTAAACCTGCTACCCATTTATATTTACTGTTACAGCTCAGTAGCGCCATGGTGGCTGTATGTGGCAGGCGCCATCAGCATCACTACGCTGTTCCTTCCCCGGAGTGGATTAAATAAGTTGCAGCTGGGCACTACTACCGCAGTATACCATAAGCTGGGTGTACATTATATTAACCGGGTTACGCAGAATGGCACCTTTATCAATAACCTGATCCGCAGAAAATATCCGCATTATAAAGTGGTGGGCAATACACGGCAGGACATTCAGCTGCATTACCGGAAAACGTATATGTTTGAACGTTTTCATTACCTGCTGCTTTGCTTTTTTACCTGTATTATCATCTATGCGCTGGTGCAGGAACAATATGGCTGGGCAGGGCTTTTACTGCTTACCAACATCCTGTACAATATGTATCCTATTTTGCTGCAGCAGTATGTGAGGATAAAGCTGGAGCCTTTTGTTTCCCATTCTTCCATAAAATAAGGCATACTGTTTTAAACAGCATGCCTTATGTTTTTCAATCCACCAGGTAAAACAATCCTTACTCTTTCCTGATCTCAAAAACCTGTGTAGTACCCAGGTGCTGTATTTGCAGGAAATATAACCCACTGCTTAAGCCTTGTAAAGAAATGCTGTTACGGTTGCCGCCAGGCAATACAAATGTGCGGAGCAAACGCATATCTGTACTGTAGATGCCGGCGGTAATGCGGCCTTTGTTCTTAGGCACGCCATAGTCAATATACAGCTGGTCATGTACCGGGTTGGGATACACGCGTATGGCAGCAGGGCCTTTTACAGCCGTTATGCTGCTAAGCGGCTGGCCGGCTGTACGCAGGTTATTGGCATTATAGGGATCTACTTTGAACGTGCCGCATTCCAGCCGTGGCTGCACCTTATTGAATGGCGTGTATTCATCACGGTAAGGTACGAAGGGCAGGCGGATCATAGTTGGCGTTACCGGCTGTACAACAAGCTGGTAAGCTGTTACAGGCGGCTGGTAGGTTTTTATACAATTGCTGAGGTCATTCAGATCGCGGATGAAAACGTGCGTATTGGTACGCAGCTGCGTGCCAAAGGTCATTTGTGTATTGGCCAGGATGGCAAAACGTTCTTTGCCGGCCCACTTCAGCTCCAGCCCTTTCATGGCTACATAGTTGCTGATGCTGGTGGGGAAAGTATTAAATGACGCTAAGCTAAGCACGTGGTTACTGTATTTCAGCCAAAGAAAAAATGCATCGGTTTTCAGGTTGGTAGCATAACTATCCGTGTAACCGGTAAGATATAGATTGATGTTGTTAGTGCCCGGCACCAGCTCTGCTACCAGGTCGCTGGCTGCTTCACTGCCAGCATCGCCAATATGGTTAATGGTAATGGTACCGCCGCTTTCCTTAATATCCACCAGCAATATTTGTTTGTTAATAGCGCCGGTAGGGCTTATAAGATCAATATAACCGGTAATGAACATTTCATCTGCGCCGGCAATGGCAGTATGTTTTACGATCTTACTGCCGGACAGGGCCTGCCCGCCCAGCAGCCTTTCCACTACTGCCGGCGTGCCAATGGAGTTAAACATCGCATACAGCAGGGTACGCGGCCCGCTGGGGCCACCGCTGCAGGATTCAAGGTAACCGGTAAGGGCAAGGTTACGGTCTGTAAGCTCGGTGAGGGATAATGCTTCTGCATTACATACCGACAGCGGATACTGGTATGTCCATACCATGGCGCCGGTTTGGGTTAGACGGGTGAGCAACACGGAGGTTTGCTTACCCGGCGCATCGCCATAGCGGCCGGCCAGCACCACATCGCTGTTAACGCTTTCAATAATATCATTGTACTCAATTATTGCCTGCGCATTGGCCGTAGTAATGGTGGAGTAATGCAGCTTAGCCACCCACAACGGGTTTAAATTAGGATCCAGCCGGATCACCAGCGGCGTGCTGTATACCTGGAATCCGTTAATGGTTTTAATGGACTTGATCACATATGCCAGCAGGTAATAGCCTTTTACCTGTTTGGACCTGATGATCTTTTTTGGCAGAATGGATTCCGTGGGCAGCTGGGGCTGCGGGTTAAAATTTTCGGAGAGGAAGTTGCCGGCGGCATCAAATTCATCCAGCGATAAGCCGCGGATGGCAGGGTCTTTCACGAAGTTCTTGCTCCATAACAGGAATGCGCGGGAGGCTGCTGTGGGGCTGGGCGGCGTATCAACCACAAAGCTGGCTGCCTGGTAATCGAAGTCGGTGCTAAGCTGGTTAAAATACAGCTGCTGCGCATTCTGTGCATGTGAGGCTGTTGTAGCTACAAGTAAAATGGATAACAAAAGGTAAAGGTGCTTTTTCATACACGGGGTTTTAATAGGGTTGATGATGCTTTATAGGATGCTCTGACCTGGATAGATTGCTGCTACGATAATACGGCAATTGCCTGCATGCAAATTGCAGGCTGCCTGTTCGTCTACAGAATTGGTCCAATGGTCGCAAAAAGGCCCCTGCATAGTTGATTTCTGCGCTTTTGAAGTATTTTTGGTTAATTAATAATTAAGAATGAACGTTTAATTAATAATTAAGAATGAATAATTAATAATTATGGATGAAATAGTTCAAGTAATTGGGCATCTCATAATGGCGCTTATTTTTGTTACGTAAAACATTCTGATCATTGATGACCAGCTATACGATTATTAATTCTTAATTATTCATTATTAATTTAAAAAACGATGCCTTCCAAGAAGTTAAGCTACATCCTCTGGCACCTGCTGGTATTATTACTGGCGCTGGGCATTCCGCTGGTAGTGCTGCCTTCCAAAACAGATCCCGCTAAGGATCCCTATGAAACCACCCGGGTAGTTTTCACCTTCATGCATATTGGCGCTTTTTACCTGAATGCCTATGTGCTGTTTCCGCGGTATTTACTGCGGGGGCGCGCCTGGGATTACATCTGGCGGGTAGTGGCCGTGTGCGTGCTGATATTGGTGGTGTATTTTGTATCATCGATGGTGTTTGAGCACCGCAAACCGCAGGAGATGGTGACCAGCCTGATATTAAAGTTCTTTGTGAGCGTAATGATCCTGGGTACGGCTACGGGTTACTCCTACGTAGAAAAAATGATCAAGGATCAGCGCCTGCAGAAAGAGCAGCTGCGTACAGAGCTTTCTTTCCTGCGCTCGCAGGTAAGCCCGCATTTTATGTTCAATACGCTGAACAGCATGGTGGCCCTGGCCCGCAAAAAGTCGGACAAGCTGGAGCCTGCGCTGATAGAGCTTTCTAACCTGATGCATTATATGCTCTATGAATCGGACATGGAAAAAGTAAGCCTGAGCAAGGAAATGAATTACCTGCAAAGCTATATTGACCTGCAAACGCTGCGTTTTGGCAACCAGGTGCAGATCTTACTAAGCATGCAGCCGCCGGCTACCGAACGTTATATAGAGCCTATGCTGCTGATACCCTTAATTGAAAATGCATTTAAACATGGTATTGGCCTGATAGAGGAGCCGGAAATTAATATAGCCCTGCAAGTGAATGAGGACAAGCTTTCCCTTGATGTGAAGAATAAATTTAATTGCCAGACGAACGAGGTAAAGGACAGAGTGGCCGGTATAGGGCTGGCCAACCTGGTACGGCGCCTGAAATT
>NZ_DATCRF010000500.1:0-35453 GCF_036569125.1 Chitinophaga sp.
GGGCGCTTATGCGGGCAGGAAATGCAGAAAAAAAGATGTGGAAAACGACCCTTAAATAGAACAAAAATATGGTAGTTGACTTATCCCGTTTCATATTTTACCTTTTTTATCCCCATTAGGTTACAGATAAACAAAATCATATATATTTGTCCTCAATATGTCGGAACATCTGGGTTTAATTGTCTTTTACATTTTTGCTACCGTGGCTGGTATTCAGGTGCTGTATTACCTGATCTTTTTTTCCCGCGTAGCCTTTTACAAGCGCGATTTTGATATGGATGAATCGCCTGCCAACCGTTTTTCGGTGATCATTTGCGCCAAGAACGAGGAGCTGAACCTGCAAAAGAACCTGCCCACGGTGCTGCAACAGCGGTACGACATACACCACAAGCCGGAATACGAAGTAATTGTGGTGAACGATAATTCTGAAGACGATACCAAATACTACCTGCGTTCCATAGAGCCTGGTTACGCCCACTACCGCCACATAGAGCTGAAACAGGCGGCCAAATTCATTCCCGGTAAAAAATATCCCTTATCCATAGGCTTAAAAGGCGCACAGTACGAACATGTGCTGCTGACAGATGCCGACTGCCGCCCCGCCAGCGTGAACTGGCTGCACATTATGAGCCAGGGCTTCAGCGATGGTAAAGAAATTGTGCTGGGTTATGGCCCTTATGTGAAAAAGCCGGGTTTCCTGAATAAAGTGATCCGTTATGAAACCTTTTTCAGCGCCCTGCAATACCTTTCCTTTGCCATGGCCGGCGTGCCTTACATGGGCGTAGGCCGCAACCTGGCGTATAAAAAAGACCTGTTTTTCCGTAATAAAGGTTTTGTAAACCACCAGCACCTGGCTTCCGGCGATGACGACCTGTTTGTGAACACTGCCGCCAACAGCCAGAACGTAGCCGTGGTTATTGACAAGCAGGCATTCACCTACTCAGAGCCTAAAGACAACTGGGGCCGCTGGTTCCGGCAGAAAACCAGGCATATGTCTACCGGCAAGCATTACCGCTTTGGGCATAAGCTGCTGCTGGGCCTGTTTTCCTTAAGCCATTTCTTCTTTTATCCTGCATTCATCGTAAGCCTGTTCTACTGGCCGCTGATGTATTATGTACTGGCCATTTTCGGCGCTAAGCTGATCATACAATCCATTATCTTTTTCTTTGCCCTGCGTAAGCTGGATGAGGCCGACCTGTTCAAACTCTCCTGGTTCCTGGATATCTTTATGTGCCTGTATTACATTATCTTCACACCCTCTTTATTTTTTAAGTCTAAGTCAAAGAACAAATGGTAGTACAAGCTGCCCAGCATGTAGCTGATAGCTTGTAAACAGCTACCAGCCGGCAGTTTTATCATGGACATTATCCTGCAATATTTTTCCGACTTCACGCCTTTGCAGCTGCAGCAGCTGACTGCACTGGATGCGGTGTACCGGGAATGGAATGAAAAGATCAACGTAATATCCCGTAAAGACATTGACAGCCTGTATGAAAAACACGTGCTGCATTCCCTGAGTATTGCTGCTGCTGTAGACATACCGGCCGGCACACAGGTGCTGGACCTGGGTACTGGCGGCGGCTTTCCCGGTATTCCGCTGGCTATCTTTTTCCCGGAGGTACAGTTTCACCTGGTAGATTCCATCGGCAAAAAAATTAAGGTGGTGGAAGCGGTGGTGGAAGCCCTGGAACTAAAAAATGTAACCACTGCCCATAGCCGGGCAGAAGAGATAAAGAACCGCAGGTTTGATGTGGTGGTATCCCGCGCGGTAGCCCCGCTGGGCGATCTTTGGCGCTGGAGCAAGCCCCTGCTGAAAAAAGCGCAAAGCGGAAAGCAGAAAGCGGAAAGCGATGAAGAAGCGGCCAGCGGCCTCATATGCCTGAAGGGCGGCGATCTTTCCCAGGAAATATCCGAAAGCGGCTGCGCCCCTACCCTGCTGGATATTTACGAACTATTTCCACTGGAATATTTTAAAGAGAAGTATGTGGTGCTGGTGACACGCTAGTTTCCAGCGTAATATGCTGAATGCCCAGGTGCTCCAGCTCATGGCACAGGGTTCTTTTCAGCCCGTCCACCTGCTCCATATTTAATTGTGAGGCTACCACCAGCTGGGCGGTAAGCGCATTTTCCGTGGTGCTCATGGCCCAGATATGAATATGGTAGATGTCTTTTACGCCGGGTATTTTCAGCGCTATCTTTTTTACCTCCTCGAGCTCAATTCCCTGTGGCACCCCATCTAATGAAAGCCGCAGACTGCTTTTAAGCAGGCCCCAGGTGCTGTAAACAATTACGATCATGATCACCAGGCTTACCACCGGATCCACCCAAAACCAGCCGGTATATATAATAATGATGCCTGCTACCACTGTGCCCAGGGAAACCATGGCATCGGCCAGCAGGTGCAGGTAAGCGCCCTTCACATTCAGGTCCTTTTCCTTATCCTTCATGAACAGGAAGGCCGATGCGGCATTCACCACAATGCCAATACCCGCTACTACGGCCATCATACCGCCGGGCACCGGCTCCGGATGGGTGAAACGGCGCACGGCCTCCCACCCGATGGCGCCTACTGCCACCAGTAAAATAAGCGCATTGAACAGGGATACCAGGATGGTGCTTTTGCGGTAACCATAGGTATACTGCTGGCTGGACTTCACTTTTGCCAGGCGAAAGGCTACCAGCGACAGGGCCAGGCTGGCCACATCGCTCAGGTTATGGCCGGCATCGGAAACCAGGGCCAGGGAACCGGTAATAAAACCGGCCGCAAATTCTATGACCACAAAAGCCAGGTTGAGGACAATACCCCAGATAAATGCCCGGTTCAGGTGGCCATTCGTCACGGGTAACGCATGCGTATGTGCGTGGGAGTGTGCATGATCGTGCGACATGACGTAAATTTAGGAAAGTTTGCTTTTGAGGCTTGAAATGAAAATGAAACACTTATGCAAATTCCGGGTGGTTTTGTCCCTCCGGCAGCCTGCCGGTCGTCATTACACCTTGAAATAGTAAACTTTTTTTTCAAACAGGTAAAATATCGCGTTAGCTGCTTCGTCATCCTAATTAAGATGAAAGAGTTGCTCCTTACAAAAACATCTATGGCCATAGAACAAAATGAACGTATACAAGAAACCGTTCAGAAGGAGCGTAAGCGTTTGCTGAATTTTATCCGGCAGCGGGTAAATAATGTGGCGGATGCGGAGGATATTTTACAGGATGTTTTTTACCAGTTCACCGAATATTTACGCTTAGGCAGCCAGATTGATTCTATTACCGGCTGGCTGTTCGCAGTAACCCGGAATAAGATCACGGACTGGTTCCGTAAAAAACGGGAAACACCCTTCTCCGACAACACGCTGGAATATGATGGGGAGGAGACCTTGTTCCTTTCTGAGATACTGCCGGATCCCTCGTCCAAAACGGACACGCCTATGCTCCGCAAAATGCTGGCAGAAACCATTATGGAAGCCATAGAAGAATTACCGGCCGAACAACGTACCGTGTTCCTGCAACATGAGGTAGAGGGTAAATCATTTAAGGAAATGGCTGTAGAAACCGGGTTATCCATTAACACGCTGCTATCGCGCAAACGCTATGCAGTGCTGTATTTACGGGAACGGCTTGCAGAGCTGTACCAGGAATTATTAAACAATTAATCACACACAAACGCATTGATATCATGAGACGTAAACCAGGATTGGGGGTATTGAAATTTATTTTGCTGGGCGCCTTGTTCATGACCGTAATAGGTTTTGTAACTATGAGCCTGTGGAACTGTCTTATACCCGACCTTTTTCATGGACCGGTGATCACCTTCTGGCAATCATTAGGCCTGTTATTACTGGGTAAGCTGCTGTTCGGCTGGCATGGCCATGGCGGCCCCGCGCCCTGGAAAGGCCGCTGGCGCGAGAAAATGCGCCAACGCATGGAATCCATGACGCCGGAAGAAAGAGAACGCCTGCGGGCCCGTTGCGGACGTTTTAGCGGTGGCGGCAGGTTCTGGGATGAACGCAGGGAGTTCTGGGATGAGCGCAGGGACAGGCCGGAAACCACTCCTCCTCCCCCGCCACCGCCCGCAGAATAATGTGCTGATATGCTAATGTGCCGGTATGAGTGGATGAAAAGTAATAAGTTCAAGGACATTTATAAAAAACCAGATCCTATGCTACACGTCATTGCTAACTATAAAACAGATACTATGATCGGTATCTTCAAAACCAATATAGCAACACCAGCAGAAAGGCAACACATGATCCAGGTCATTCACGCCCACTTCGATGTAGACACCTGCTACGTGGATATTGAAGACTGCGACAAAGTGTTACGTATTACAGATATGAAGGTAGATGAATATACTATGATGGCTTTCGTACGCCAGCAGGGTTTCCTGTGCGAAATACTGGAATAAGTAGACCGCAACCCGGAAAAATTTTGTTAACTTCTCTTCATGAAAGTTCCCCAAAAACCATTGTTACGGTTCCATAAATATGCATTCATTGCATGCATATTATCAGCAGGTTCTTTATTCTCTTTTACTGCTGCTGCCCAGGAGTTTCCCAAAGGATGGGTGTTTCCGCTGGAGTTAGGACAAGGTAGCGTAACCACCTTTCACAACTCACCGGACCTGTACCTGGGAAGCTTAACCTTTATACCGCAGTACACGCTTATTAAAAGCCGGCTACGGATAGGGGCGGCGGCAGCAGGCGCCTACACCAACAAACGTGTGTATGGCCTGGCAGGCCCGCACCTGGCGCTGATGCTCACCGATAAACCTAAAGTGCTTTCCAGCACCGTGCTGAATGTACAATTAACAGCGGAGCACTTGTGGGGCACCAAAGAGCAGCGCCTGGCCGGTGGCGGCCTCACCGCAGAAGTAGGACAATTAGCCACCTTTTCACTGAAAGCATTACGGGATTATCATTTAAATGCCTGGTGGCTGCAGGCCGCCATTGGCGTAAACCTGTTTATGAAAAAACCTCCGGAAAATCCGTTTGATTCCGTTCACTGATCTTACACTGGTGTAATACCCTTAAAATAATTTGTTATGGCAAAAACAGCTTTAGTAGTCAGCGGTGGCGGTTCCAAGGGAGCGTTTGCCGTAGGCGTGGTAAAGTACCTGGCAGAAAACCGGCCCGACATTCAGTTTGATACCCTGTGCGGCACCAGCACCGGATCCCTTATTGTGCCCATGGCGGCCCTGGGCGAAATTGGCGTACTGGAAACCATTTACACCACGCAAACCACTGCCGATGTAGTGCTGACCGGAAATATTCTGAACCGGTTTGCACGCGCCAATTCCCTGTACGATGCAGGACCGCTGGCAAGGCAAATAACCACTAACTATACGGATGAACGTTTTAAACAGCTGGCCGCTTCAAAAAAAGAAGTATTTCTTACCACGGTATGCCTGCAAACCGGGCGTATCACATACTTCAGCAATACAGGCATGCCTATGCTGAATACAAATTACGATGTTGTGAAGCTAAACGACGGGCAGGCATTCCGGGAAGCGGTGCTGGCATCCTCGTGCCAACCGGTGTTTATGCCACCGATAGAAGTAAGCGCGGTTACAGATAAACCACGGCAGTTTGTTGACGGCGGCCTGCGTGAATATGCGCCTATACAGCTGGCTATTGATAATGGCGCTACAGAAATATATGCCATACTGCTTACGCCTGAAACAGCAGCAAGCAGCAACGAACGTTTTACCAGCACCTTCAACATCCTGGAAGCCACCATCAGCTGGTTCACCAATGATGTGGCGGTGAATGATGTACAGATCCCTTTACTGTATAACCGCGCATTGCAATACATTGATGCTGTAAAGAAAAAGATGCTGGATGGTGGCGTAAAACAAGCGGATATTGACAAATTCTTTGATGTGCCGGGCGCTAATCCATTCCTGGGAAAGAAGGAGCTCACCATTCACATCATTCGTCCGGATGCGCCGCTGGGCGGAGGGCCCGGCGGATTGGTGTTTGATCCCACAGAAATGAAAGGCATGATGGCAAAGGGCATGGAGGTGGCGGAAAGATTGTTTAGCTAAGCGGCCTATTTAAAAGAATTTAAAATGTAAAATTAAAAATCATAAATATAAAAGGGGAATGCAGCGGTCTGTTGCATTCCCCTTTTACATGTATCTCGTTCATAAAGTCTTTTCAATAGTCTCTATGAACCTCCTTCGCCGGTTTGAAATTTTACATTTATGATTTTACATTCTTTGATGTTTACCGCACCTTTGCTGCATTATTGCTCCGGTCAATATCCGCCATTCTCTCTGAAGGATCAATTTCCAGCAGCTCAATATTTCTCATGGGTATATCCAGTGTTACTTCATAGGTAGGATGTGTCCATGCCCACCATTCATGTGTAACGCGGGGTGTAGCATCTTCCTGCGGCTTTTCGCCAAACATCAGTGACAAGGGAATATAGTGCAATTGTTTTTTGCCATCGCGGGTGGTCACTTCCAGGTCTATAGGCATAGGCATATCCCCTACCCGGCGCAGGCGCACTACTGCCTTGCCGTTGTATTCATACACACTGTCAATACCATAATCAATATGCTTGGTGGTATTTACAAACAGCATGCGGTACCAGTCCAGCTGCATGCCGCTTACCTTTTCCATTACACGGATAAAATCATTTGCATTCGGATGTTTGAAACGCCAGTCCCAGTAATAACGCAACAGGCCTTTATCGCGGTTCTGCGCACCAATAATATATCCCAGCTGCTCCAGGAACACTGCGCCTTTTGAATAAGCAGTAATGCTGTAGGCGGCATTGGTGTTATAAAAATCTGCGTGGGTGCTCATAGGCTCCTCCAGCCCGCTTCTTACCAGGCTAAAGTAACCGTTATAGGAGCTGGTATGGGGGCTGGGTGTTTTGGTAGAATCCAATGTGTGATACACAATGTTATCTTCTGCAAAAGAGGTGAAACCTTCATCCATCCAGGGGTACAGGCTTTCATTGGTGCCCAGCATCATCTGGTACCAGGTATGCATCCATTCATGCATGGCTAAACCATACAGGCCATTCAGCTTTCCATTACCCAGAATAAGTGTGCCCATAGGGTATTCCATACCGCCATCACCCCCTTGTATAAACGAATATTGTTTATAGGGATAAGGGCCGTAATGTGCCTTGATCCATGCATAGGCAGCTGGTATCATTTTCGCAAATGCAGGCCAGGTTTCGCGGGTGGTATCATTTTCCAGGTAAAAGAAATGCGCGGTAAAACCATCTACCTGCTGGGTGATGTGCTTATACGCGGTATCAGCAGCCCACATAAAGTCATGCACATTGGGCGCTATAAAATGCCAGGTGAGCGTATTGCCGGCCGGACGTATTACTTTAACACCGGGTGTTTCATAGCCATAGCCGATCTGGTTGGGGTTCTGCAAATAACCGGTGCCACCCAGCACATATCTTTTATCAATGGTGATCTTCACATCATAATCGCCCCATACACCATAAAACTCACGGGCTACATAAAAGGTGGGATGCCATCCTTCATAATCATACTCGCACATTTTAGGGTACCATTGCGACATGGAATAATCTACCCCTTCTGCATTATTGCGGCCGCTGCGGCGGATCTGTACCGGTACCTGGCCTTCAAAATCCATATCAAATACAGCTTTGCTGTGCGGCAGAATAGGTTTATCCAGCATTACTTCCAGGATGGTTTCCACCTGTTTGGTTCGCTGGGGGCGGCCATCGCGTTTTAATGACAGCACTTTCTGGTAGCCGATCTCGTTCGGTTTCAGGTGCTCAATACGATCGCGCACACGGGCATCCCAGTCCTGCTTGCCGTTGGGCAGCGTGGTTTTACCCAGCTCGCGGCTGCGCACATCCATCATGCTGTTGGGCTGAAACGCGTTCCAGTACAGGTGGTAGAACACTTTGTACAAAGTGTCGGGAGAGTTGTTGGTATATTCTAATTTCTGTTTGCCGGTAAAACGGTTGGTCTGCACATCCATCTTCACATCCATTGTATACTTTACCCGCTGCTGCCAGCGGTCGGGCTGCGCCTGTAAGGTGGATGTTGCGGATAGTAATAACAACAGGGCTGCTCCTGCGAAAGTTTGCTTCATTCCTATGTAAAATTTAAACTGCTAATTTAGGTGTATTTCGTTTTTATGCGCCCCCAACTATCACTACTATCTCCCCTTTAACCCCTTTTTCTTTGTAATAGTCCGCTACTTCCTGCAAAGTGCCGCGGGTATGCTCTTCAAACATTTTGGTAAGCTCGCGGCATACACAGCAGTAGCGGGTGGCGCCAAAATATGTAATCAGTTCTTCCAGCGTTTTCACCAGCCGCTGGGGGGATTCATAAAAAACAATGGTCCGTTCATCCTGCGCCAGTTGTGTAAGCAGGGTATGGCGTCCTTTTTTGGGGGGAAGAAAACCTTCAAAGGTGAAGCGGTTCATGGGAATGCCGCTGTTCACCAGCGCGGGTACAAAGGCGGTTGCACCGGGCAGGCATTCCACCGGCACGCCGGCACGGATGCATTCGCGCACCAGTAAAAAACCGGGATCCGATACACCGGGGGTACCGGCATCGGTAAGCAGGGCCATGGTTTTACCGGCCTGCAATTGCTGCAGCAGGTGCTGTAATACTTTATGTTCGTTATGCTGATGGTAAGGGGTTACCGGCTTTTGAATGTTATAGTGCCGGAGCAGCACGCCGGAGGTACGGGTATCCTCTGCCAGGATCAGCTCTACTTCTTCCAGCACTTTAACGGCACGGTAAGTGATATCGGCCAGGTTACCTATGGGAGAAGGAATGAGGTAGAGCTTTGACATGATATTTACGATTTCAGATCTACGATTTTAGATCAGATCAAAGCAGCTTATTTATTTGCAGCAACAAATCTAAAATCGTAAATCTAAAATCAAAGATTAGTATTACTGGATATTTACTTCGTAAGATTCCATTACCTGGTTGGCCAGCAGTTTCTGGCAGGCATTTTCAGCCAGCTTCTGGGCTTCTTCTTTGGAAGCGGCATCTATTTGCAGGGTAATGTGTTTGCCGATCCTAACATCAGCTACCTGGCCAATACCCAGGTTCTTTAAACCGCCCATCACGGCTTTACCCTGGGGGTCCAGCAATTCTTTCAGAGGCATCACATTAATGTGCGCAGTAAAGGTCATTGTGCTAAAAATTTTGAGTGCAAACCTAAATAATTAATAATTAAGAATGAATAATTAATAGGAAGCACTCCGAAGTATCTGTATTTCAGGAACTAATAGCTTCCATAATTATTAATTATTCATTGTTAATTATTAATTGTACGGCCGGGCGGTGCTATGAGGGAGATGATGACATAGCATACAAACAGGAAAGGTACTACGGCGTATTTGAGCACGGGGATACCGATCAATAACAGTACTACCAGGAGTAAACGCGGCCAGTTCTGCGCCAGCCGGAAACTTTTGAACTTCATGCTGAGCATAGGTATTTCTGCTACCATCAAATAGCACAGCAGCACTATGATCACATACAATACCCAGATATTTTGCAGCCAGTGCGCCAGGTTAAAAGGGTTGTACAGCATAATAAGCGGGAAAGAGGCCACCAGCAGGCCTACCGCGGGGGTGGGCACGCCAATGAAAAAATCGGTTTGCCGGGTATCCAGGTTAAACTTAGCCAGGCGGTAAGCGGCAAAACAGGGCACCAGCAAGGCCGGGGCCAGGTTCAGATAAGATATATCAAACACATCCGGCATTTGCATATAAGCGCTGCGCAGCAGGCGGAAGATGATCATGCCGGGCACCACGCCAAAGCTTACCACATCGGCCAGGGAATCCAGCTCCTTACCCATAGGGGATTGTATGCACAGCCAGCGGGCTACAAAACCGTCAAAAAAGTCCATGATACCAGCCAGCACTACCAGGGCAGAAGCCCAATAGATGGGCTCCGGATTGGTAACGGTATATTCAGTACCGTTAAACTCCGCTATGTACTGCGGTGCATGTAATATGAATATAATGGCGATGGCGCCACAGAACAGATTACCTAGAGTGAGTACGTTTGAAAGTTGTTTCATGGTAAACAGACGACAGACCACAGCAATGGCCAACGATGGTCAAACATTTTGAAATGTAAAACCGGTACTGTGGTGATTTTAGTACATAGATAATAAATTATTTCAAACTATTATGTAATGATTGGATTTTCTTTACCAGTTCATTATCACTTCATACTACCGCTTCATCAACGCCTCAATTTCATCGGCCGTAATAGGTATATTCTTCATCAGGTCCACATTACCGCTGGCAGTAAGCCATATATTATTCTCTATGCGGATGCCTAACTGCTCTTCTTCTATATAGATACCCGGTTCCACGGTAAGTACAGCGCCTTCCGGTACCGGCTGCAGGAAAGAAGGGCCCAGGTCATGCACATCTACCCCCAGGTGATGTGAAATGCCATGGTATAAGTATTTGCGGTAGGCGGGGCTTTCCGGGTCCTGGTTCTTAATGTCATTTTCGGTGAGCAGGCCCAGCTGAACAAATTGCTTACCAGCTTCCACCCCTACCATTTCATGATATTTTGCAATGGTAATACCCGGCTTCAGGATGGATTTAGCATAATTATGCAGGTGCAGGCAGGCATCATATACCTGGCGCTGCCGGGGGGTAAATTTGCCGCTTACCGGTACGGTACGGGTAAGGTCTGCATTATAACCACCATATGCGGCGCCAAAGTCCATTAAGATCAGCTCTCCTGCCTTACACTCCTGGTTGTTGGCAATATAATGGAGGGTACGGGCGCGATCGCCGCTGGCGATGATGGAGCTATAGGCCTCGCCGGTAGCGCGGTTGCGCAGGAACTCATGCAGGATCTCCGCATGAATTTCATGTTCCCATACGCCGGGCTGTATAAACTGTAACAGACGGCGGAAGGTTTTCTCCGTAATGTCCATGGCCTGCTGCATCACCTTTATTTCTTCCGGTGTTTTGGAGGCCCGCAGCTCCTTGATGAGCTTAGCGGCCCGCAGGTAATTGTGCAGCGGGTAGCGGCTTCTCAGCTCTGCGGCGTAGCGGTAATCCCGTACAGGCACCAGGCTGGCCTTGCGGTTATTTTCATTACTGTTCAGGTAAATATTATCGGCTTCATGGATCCATTGCTGCAGCAGGGCATCCAGCGTATCCAGCCAAACAATGGTAGAGATACCGGAAATGGCCGTGGCTTCATCTTTGCGTAAACGGTGGCCATCCCATTTTTCCTTTAGCTCATTAGGCCGTACCAGCACCAGCACTTCGCGGTATTTGGGATCCGGGTTATCGGGGTACAGGATCACCATGGTATCTTCCTGTTCTATGCCGGTTAGCCAGTACAGGTCGGAGTTTTGTTTGAAAGTATACAAGGCATCGCCATTGGAGGGCAGTTCATCGTTAGAATTAAAGATGGCAATTGACTGCGGTTGCATTTTTGCCATAAAGCGCTGACGGTTCTTTGTGAAAAGCTGTGGGTCCAGTGGCAGGTACTTCATACAATACAATTTAGGGGGTCAAAGCTACAGGAAAAAATATTAATGGTCCATGGTCGATAGTCGATGGTCCATGGCCTGGTGCGCTTTTGGGATATTTCGGGATACGGCTAATAATAAATTGGTCCATGGCCTTTTGCACTTTAGCAGGTATTACAGGGATATTTTGAGATATGGGTTCCTGGCTTGAATACCAGGATGTAGTGGCTGGTTTAAGCATGTAACCTTACGTTCCGGGCTGTGCTATGGACCATGTACCATCGACCATGGACTTAAAATTTAATCAGGTTGAAATCGAATCCATTTGAAAATATTCAACACAAAGAAGGATTACACTGCACTATTTCTAAATTTACCCTATTAACCACCCGTTAAATTAGATGATATCAAAAATTCCCTAGATTTGCCATATCACCAAAACAATCTTACCTATGCAAGTGAGCAGTGTAAGGAATCCCGTGGCAGAACTGCGGGAGATAGGTATTAATACAGCTAACATACATTACCAGCTTCCTCCTGCCGTGCTGGTTACCCAAACCCTGAGCCGGGAACAGGGCGTACTGGCCAATGACGGCGCCCTGGCAGTACATACCGGCGAATTCACCGGCCGGTCCCCCAAAGATAAATTCATTGTAAAAGACGAGCTGACGGCCAACACCGTTAACTGGAACGATTTTAATCAGCCCATTGCCCCGGCTTATTTTGATTTATTGTATAATAAGGTCACCCAATACTTTGCCGGTAAAGAGGTATGGGTGCGGGATTGCTATGCCTGCGCCCATGCTGACTACCGGACCAACATCCGCGTAATCACGGAAACACCCTGGGCAAACCTGTTTGCCTATAATATGTTCCTGCGCCCGCATGAAGAAGCGCTGGACTTTGAAACTGCCGACTGGACCGTGATACAGGCGCCCGGCTGCCTGGCAGATCCTGCTACGGACGGTACCCGGCAGGGTAACTTCTCCGTGGTAAACTTTTCTAAAAAGATCATTTTAATTGGCGGCTCTGCCTACACCGGCGAGATCAAGAAGGGCATTTTCAGCATTCTGAACTATGAGCTGCCACTATATAAAGGTGTATTAAGCATGCACTGCTCTGCCAACCAGGGAAAAAATGGCGATACCGCTATTTTCTTTGGGCTGAGCGGTACCGGCAAAACAACCTTAAGCGCCGACCCGGAGCGTAAGCTGATAGGTGATGATGAACACGGGTGGGATGCAGAAAGCGTATTCAATTTTGAAGGCGGCTGTTATGCCAAGTGTATAGATCTGAGCGAAGAAAAAGAGCCGCAGATCTTCCACGCCATCCGTGAAGGCTCCCTGCTGGAGAACACCCGGTTCTATGCCGGTACCCAACAGGTGAATTTTTCGGATAAAACCATTACAGAAAACACCCGGGTCTCCTACCCGCTGCATTATATTGACAATGCCATGGAGCCATCCATTGGTGGTATCCCTAAAAACATTTTCTTCCTCACCTGCGATGCTTATGGCGTACTGCCGCCTGTTTCCCGCTTAACGCCGGAGCAGGCCATGTACCAGTTCATTTCCGGCTATACCGCCCGTGTGGCCGGTACGGAAACAGGTATCACAGAACCCAAATCCACCTTCAGCGCCTGTTTTGGCGCGCCTTTCCTGCCCCTGCATCCTGCACAGTATGCGCAGATGCTGGGAGAAAAAATGCGCCGTCATAAAGTGAATGTATGGCTGATCAATACCGGCTGGACCGGCGGGCCTTATGGCACCGGCCAGCGGATCAGGCTAAGCTATACCCGCGCTATGGTTGCTGCTGCTTTAAATGGAGAACTGGACAAATTAGCTTACATGGAGCACAGCGTATTTGGATTTGCCGTACCGGAAATGTGCCCGGGCGTACCAGCTGATATGCTGGACCCGCGTAATACCTGGGAAGATAAAGCTGCCTATGATCTGAAAGCGAAAGAGCTGGCCAACCAGTTTGTGCAGAATTTCAGCAAATATGCTACTCAAACACCTGCTGAAATACTGGCGGCTGCACCTAAGGTGGGATAGCAGAAAAAATATTTTACATAAAATTTAACTTTTACGAAAATATACCTATATTGAGGTCCCTTGTGCTTTTATAATTTCCACAAAAACAAAACAGCAAGTTCCGACATAGCGCGATGAGCGCATCTACGCAAAACAAGTTCTCCCGATCTTATTCATCATCAGTATGAAAACTGGAGTACTTGTTTTGCGGAACTTGCGGCGAATCCTCCACTCCCACCTCCGCTTTGCTTTCCAATTAGGTAATTAAGAATGAATAATTAACAGCCTGCCTTTTGCTGAAGAAGCCTTGCTCTAATAATAATGCCTGCCTTTTACTGCAAACCATTTATTGGATTTTCCTTCTGATCCAATTAATAATCAATAATTAACAACAGTCTGTCGGAGCCGCATCCGCTTAATTAATAATTAAGAATGAATAATTAATAACCTGCCTTTCGCTGAAGGCCGCATCCGCTCTAATTAATAACAGCCTTTTACTGAACCATTGGTGTTGAACTGCCCGCTTTGATTATAACTAAGAATGAATAATTTATATCCAGCCTTCAACTGAAACCATTTGTATTAGCCCCTCTTAATAATTAATAATGAATCAAGAACAGCCTTTTCCCGAAGCCCCTCCCAGTGTACTACCCCTTAATTATTCATTATTCATTCTTAATTATTAATAATGCGTACCTTTGCGCATGCAAATTTTAGACGGTAAACTGGTTTCTGCGGCTATTAAAGCCCAATTGGCCGAAAAAGTGGCCGAAATAAAACTCACCGGTAAAAAAGTACCCCACTTAGCCGCCATCCTGGTGGGCAATGATCCGGCAAGCGAAACATATGTAGCTTCTAAAGTAAAATCCTGTGCCGAAATAGGATATAACAGCACTTTGCTGCGTTTTGATGCGCAGATCTCGGAAAAGCACCTGCTGGATAATATTACTTCGCTGAACGAAAATGCAGATATAGACGGCATCCTGGTACAGCTGCCATTGCCTAAACATATTAACGAAGAGCTGGTGATCAATACCATTGATCCCAGTAAGGATGTGGATGGTTTTCACCCGGTAAATGTGGGTAAAATGGTGAGCGGCCTGCCTACCTTTATTCCCGCTACGCCTTATGGCATAATGCTGATGCTGGAACACTATAACATTGCTACCAAAGGCAAACATGCCGTAGTAATAGGCCGCAGCCATATTGTAGGCACACCCATGAGCATATTGCTGAGCCGTAACAGCTACCCTGGTAACTGCACGGTTACGCTGTGCCACTCCAATACCGCCAACCTGACCGAAATTTGTCTGCAGGCCGATATTATCATTGCAGCTATTGGCCGCCCTAACTTTGTAACGGCTAATATGGTGAAAGAAGGCGCTGTAATTGTGGATGTAGGTATTAACCGTGTAGAAGACGCCTCCAAGAAAAGCGGTTTCCGCCTGGTGGGAGATGTAAAGTATGACGAAGTAGCGCCTAAATGCAGCTACATCAGCCCGGTGCCCGGTGGTGTAGGTCCTATGACCATTGCAGCTTTGCTGAAGAACACCTATCACGCATCGCTGGGACAAAAAGTGCATATGAATTAAAAGTGAGAACTTTGCAGGAGATGATTAAGACGATGCCCATAGCAACCACCAATAATAATACACCCACCACTGCCTTACCGGTAATGGAAAGCTTTTATACCATTCAGGGTGAAGGCTACCACCAGGGAAGGGCCGCGTATTTTATACGCCTGGGTGGCTGTGATGTGGGCTGCCATTGGTGCGATGTGAAGGATAGCTGGGATGCTGCCAAACATCCCCTTATTAACATCCCTGATATTGTAAATGAAGCTGCTCAGCACCCCGGCCGTATTGCGGTAATTACCGGTGGTGAGCCCTTAATGCATAACCTGGATACACTTTGCAAAACGCTGCATAAGCAAGGCTTCCGTACCCATATGGAAACCTCCGGCTCCTCTCCTTTAAGCGGGCAGTGGGACTGGATCACCTTATCCCCCAAAAAATTTAAAGCGCCCCTGCCGGAAGTATGCAGGCAGGCCCATGAGCTGAAAGTAGTGATCTTTAATAAAACAGATTTTGCCTGGGCTGAGAAGTATGCCGCACAGGTTAATAAACACTGTAAGCTATACCTGCAGCCGGAATGGTCCAAAGCCGCTGAAATAACCCCGCTGATCATTGACTACATCAAAGACAACCCGCAGTGGGAGCTTTCCCTGCAAATACATAAGTATATTAATGTGCCCTGATAAATGTGCAGATGTGCAAGTATGCAGATGTGCAGATGAAGGAGAAATGATGTGCTAATGTGCTGATATGCTAATGTGCTGGTTTATATTATAATGGCCCATTGTATAGCGTAAGGAAATAATATGTATATATTCGCGTTAATCCATTTGCACATCTGCATATATGCACATTATGAAATCATTACTCACCGGCTGTATCCTCTTTTTTTGCCTGCACCTGCAGGCACAGGTTGTTACCTATGAAACGGCTAAGAAAAAGGCCCAGGCCAGTTTTGACAATGCCATTAACGCCATCCGCAACTACCAGGATGAAGAAGCCATCCGCTTCTTACAGGAAGCCCTGCGTATAGAGCCCAATTTTGCCGATGTATACGGGCAAATGGGCATTAGTTATGTGCAGCTGAAAAAATATACGGAGGCTATAGCCAGTTTTGAAAAGCTGAAACAGCTGGATAGCACTGCGCTGCGCCCGGCCATGCTGGCCTATTCCCGCGCACTGGCCGGTAACGGGCGCTTTGCAGATGCGTTACAGGTCATTGATCAATACCTGGCTGGTAGTAAAAATAAAAATCCAAATGCGGTAAAGCTGAAAGCCAACTACGAGTTTGCCATTCAATCGGCCAACAAACCAGTGCCTTTTGAGCCGCACAACCTGGGCGACCAGATCAACAGCAAAGACCCTGAATACTTTCCCAGTCTTACCATTGATGATAAAACGCTGATCTTTACGCGCAGGGTAAATGGCAAAAATGAAGACTTCTTTATTTCACAACGCGATAGCACCCAGTGGAAGCCTGCTACCAATATGGGCGAGCCGGTGAACAGCGCGTTTAATGAAGGAGCGCAGCAAATATCCCAGGATGGTCAGATGCTGGTATTTACCGGTTGTGAATTTCCCGATGGCAAAGGCAGCTGCGACCTGTATTATTCGCTTAAAACCAAAGACGGCTGGCAATCTCCTCAAAACCTGGGCTTGCCGGTTAATACCCGCGACTGGGAATCGCAACCCTCTTTGTCTGCAGATAAACAAACCCTGTACTTTGTGCGGGAAACGCCTAATGCCGGTGCAGATATTTTCATGACCAAACACCTGCCCAACGGGCGCTGGAGCGCACCGGAAAGATTAGGGCCTAATATTAATACACCCGGGCGGGAAACCACTCCCTTTATACATGCGGATAACCAAACCTTATTCTTTTCATCCAACGGGCATCCCGGTTATGGCGGTATGGATATTTTTTACTGCCGCCGCCAGGCAGATGGCAGCTGGGGCCCGGCCACTAACCTGGGTTACCCCATTAATACTATTGATGAAGATGCCAGCCTGGTAGTGGCTGCTGATGGTAAAACCGCTTACTTTGCCTCTGACCGTACAGATAGCCGCGGTGCGCTGGATATTTACAGCTTTGAGCTGTACCCGGAAGCACGGCCCCTGCCTACCTTATACGTGAAAGGTTATGTGTATGATTCAACCACACATCAGCGCCTTACCGCCGACCTGGAGCTTACTGATCTTGCAACCGGTTTTACTACTGCATTAGTGAAAAGCAATGACAGCGGTGAATACCTGGTGCCGCTGCCTGTGGGGAAAGCCTATGCCTTTAACGTAAACAAAAAAGGCTATTTATTTTACTCTGATAACTTTACGCTGCCTGCACAGGCCAGCACACCACCGGAGAAGAATATACCCTTACAACCTATTACAGCTAATGCAACTATTGTACTGCATAATATTTTCTTTGAAAGCAAACAGTTCACGCTGCAGCCTGCTTCGGAAATTGAGCTGGATAGATTAGTGAAGCTGATGCAGGATAATCCCGGCCTGGTAACAGAGATCAGCGGGCATACGGATAATGTAGGGGCAGATAAAGATAACCTGCTGTTATCTACCAACCGTGCAAAAGCAGTGGTCACTTACCTTACGCAAAAAGGTATTGCGCCGGAACGCTTGCGGGCTAAGGGTTACGGAGAAACGCAGCCGGTAGCGGATAATAGTACGGAAGAAGGCAGAGCGAAGAATAGAAGAACGGAGTTTAAGGTAATCTCACTTTAGAATTACGAATTGTTTAATTACGAATTGAATGCAGCGGATGGTTGGTGGGACGGGATGATTGCTATAGAATTACAAATTAATAATTACGAATTAATACTGCAATAAAAAGAGTCCTGCTTCATTAAGACGCAGGACTTTTTTTGCGATATACCAATTCGTAATTCGTAATTGAATAATTCGTAATTAATAATTTATGAGCTGGCTTTTCAACAAAGAATCCTGCTGCTGTGGTGAAAGCTGGTATTGAAAGTTAATGAGTGTGCCTAACCAATCGCCATACATAGGATTAGGCAATACAATGAAACGGCTGCCAAATGATGCAGCAGCATTTTCTGTATTCAATTCCCTTTGCGCATAAGATTGCTTTTCAAACAAGGCTGCAAAATCACCGAGATTATCTCCCAGTAACATTATGATATTGTGTGTTTGCGCTACCTGCAAACGGCGTGTTTCTTTGGAAGAGGAGGATGCTTTTAATAACAGGTGCTGATCATCTGCATCAGGGAAATTCCAGCGCTGCAGGTTTTGCAAAGTGGCTGCACGCTCATTTTCTGCGCGGTTGGTAATGTAAAATACCCGTACACCTTTGGCAGCTGCATATTTTAGAAATGCAAGTGCGCCGGGTACCGTATCACAGGCTGCTTTGGCCGTCCACTCCTGCCAGGTTTTATCACTATAAACCTGCCCCGTTAAAGCGGTGTGCACGGTATAAGGGCTGTTATCTAAAACGGTTTCATCAATATCTGTTACAATGGCAAAAGGCTTATCTGTGCTTTGCTGCACATACTCGTTCAAACGCTGGGTGGCCGTATTGTACGCCTGAAAACATAACGCTTTGTATTCAGCTGAACGTTGCTGCCATAATGCAGCCCATGCTGCACCATAGGGCAATAAAGCCGTACGCGGGCTTTGTACTATTGCAGGCTGCGGAGCTTTGCAGGCCAGCGTTAGTACGATTATGAATGTGATAAAAATTGTTTTTTTGTGCATGAGACCAGGGGAAAAGGTGTAAATTAGGGTAAAGATAGTGATCCAATGTTTGAACCTTCAGAATTATTCCACCAGATAGCCCTCACTCAAATTCCCCAGATAGGTGACGTGCTTGCAAAAAAATTAATTGATCATTTTGGTAGCGCCAGTGCCATTTTTAAAGCCAGCAGGCAGGCCCTGGAAAAAATACCGGAAATAGGCAGCATACGGGCCGCTGCAATTAAAGCATTTACAGGCTTTGCACGCGTAGAGGAAGAAATACGTTTTATTGAAAAATATAAGATCCAGCCTGTTTTTTATACAGATGATGCCTACCCGAAAAGGTTGCAGGATTGTTATGATGCGCCCCTGCTGTTGTATTTTAAAGGAAATACCAACCTCAATGCATCGCGCATTATTAACATTATTGGCACCCGTACGCCCAGCGAATATGGCAAAGCCATGTGCGAAGCCATTATAGCAGCATTAGCGCCGTACCAGATCACCATTGTAAGCGGGATGGCTTATGGCATAGATGTAATTGCGCATAAAACAGCCCTGCAGCATAATATGCCTACCATTGGCGTACTGGCGCATGGCCTGGATCGTATCTATCCCTATGCGCATAAAAATGTTGCAGCCGCCATGCTGGAAAACGGCGGCCTTTTAACAGATTTCATGAGCCAAACCAATCCCGATAAACAAAACTTTCCCAAACGTAACCGTATAGTAGCCGGCATTTGCGATGCCACCCTGGTAATAGAAACCGGCCTGCGGGGCGGCTCCTTAATTACCGCACAAATAGCCAGCAGCTATAACCGTGATGTGCTTACCATCCCCGGCCGCATTAACGATCCCCACTCTGCCGGCTGCCACCAGCTTATTAAAACACATACCGCGCACCTGATCACCGATGCTGCTGATATACTGGATGTTATGGGATGGGAGCAAAAAACACCCAAAACCATACCTGCTGTGCAGCAACGCGCTATGTTCGTATCCCTTAGCCACGAAGAAGAACGCGTGGTAGCCATTTTCCAGGATAAAACAGAACAGCATTACGATGATATTTGCCGGGCCAGCCAAATCCCTGGCAGCCAGCTGAATAATGTGCTTATGAACCTGGAAATGCACTGCATGGTTAAAAGCATGCCCGGGCAGCGCTACCAGTTTGTAGGATAAGCCCCTTTTCATCCAGATTAATTCTTTGTTATATAGACACGCTCTATGCTGTTATAGAAAACGCGTTTTTCTAATTCGGTAAATACTCGTACATTTGCGTGCAATTATTTCCAAACCAACAAATAATTGCAACATGCCTGCGGGAAAAGCCAAACCCAAATTTGTAGACGACGGCCTTACATTTGACGATGTACTCCTTGTGCCTGCCTATTCTGAAGTTTTACCGAAAGAAGTAAATATCTCCACCCAACTTACCCGGGAATTAAAGCTGAACATACCAATGGTATCTGCTGCCATGGATACGGTTACAGAAGCTAACCTGGCTATTGCTTTGGCAAGGGAAGGCGGTATAGGCATTCTGCACAAGAATATGAGCATTGAAAAACAGGCTGAGCTGGTGCGCCGTGTGAAACGCAGCGAGAACGGGCTGATACTGGACCCTGTTACCCTGGAGGCTACCGCTACCATTGGAAAGGCATTACAGCTCATGAAAGAGAACAGCATTGGCGGTATTCCCATTGTTGATAATAATAATACCTTAGTAGGCATACTTACCAACCGTGATCTGCGCTTTGAAAGAGATATGAAACGCCTGGTAAGTGAAGTAATGACCAAAGACGGGCTGGTAACTGCCCCTGAAGGCACTGATTTCAAGAAAGCAGAAAAGATCCTGCAACAGAATAAAATTGAAAAGCTGCCGGTTGTAAGCAAAAACAAAAAACTGGTAGGCCTCATCACTTACCGTGATATACTGCAGCTCACCAGCCAGCCAAACGCAATCAAAGATGCATACGGCCGCCTGCTGGTAGGCGCTGCACTGGGCATTACGCCGGATATCCTGGACAGGGCACAGGCACTGATACAGGTAGGTGTGGATGTAGTTTGCCTGGACAGCTCCCATGGCCACTCCATAGCCGTATTAAACAGCCTCAAGAAACTGAAAAAAGCTTTCCCAAAACTGCAGGTGATTGCAGGGAACGTAGCTACCGGCGAAGGCGCCAAAGCCCTGGCAGATGCAGGTGCTGATGCCGTGAAAGTAGGCGTGGGCCCCGGCTCTATCTGTACTACCCGTGTAGTAACCGGTGCTGGTTTTCCGCAGCTGTCTGCTATCATGAACGCTGCAGAAGCGCTCAAAAAAACCGGTGTACCGGTGATTGCCGATGGCGGTATCCGTTATACCGGCGATATGGTGAAAGCCCTGGCAGCAGGTGCATCCTGCATTATGGCAGGTTCCATTTTTGCAGGTGTGGAAGAAAGCCCCGGAGAAACCATCATTTACGAAGGCCGTAAGTTTAAATCTTACCGCGGTATGGGATCTGTAGAGGCTATGCTGGAAGGCAGTAAAGACCGCTATTTCCAGGATGAGGATGATATTAAGAAACTGGTGCCGGAAGGCATTGTAGGCCGGGTGCCGTATAAAGGTACTTTATCAGAAGTGATCATGCAGTTTGTTGGCGGCTTACGTGCAGGCATGGGCCTTACCGGTTCCAGAGATATGAAAGCTTTACAGGCTGCACAGTTCATAAAGATCACCGCTGCTACCGTAAAAGAAAACCACCCGCATGATGTGGTGATCACCAAGGAAGCGCCGAACTACAGCAGGTAATTAACGGACTACACAGGCAACAGTTGGTAAAATAAGTATACGTGTAATGTTCATACTATAAATTCAAAGAGCCGGGCGCTAACCCGGCTCTTTTGTTTAAAGATCACGGCTGTAGTTTTTGTTTGTCGGTAGCTGGCTGCTCTCCATCGATTTTTCACGTGCTGTTAACATCAATACCTTATTTTTGAAAACTATTGCACAATATATGGCTAACCGTAGTTTCAATAGATGGCTTCCCTGGTTACTGGGCCTTGCAAGCGGCCTGCTGCTGTGGGCGGCCTGGCCCAGCTCTCCCTTAACCCTGCTTATATTCCTGGCTTTCATACCCTTATTACATTTAACTACGCTGGTACAACACCGCGGTACTTATTTTGGCTGCGTATACCTGGCCATGGTAATATGGAATGTGGGCACTACCTGGTGGGTAGGTAATACACCGGTGCCCATGAGCGGTGTGCTGGCCAATATAACCAACGCATTGATAATGACGGTGCCCTGGCTGGGTTTTAAGAACATGCGCAAACGGTTTGGCGCTACCATGAGCTACCTGGCGCTTATCGTATATTGGTTAACGTTTGAATACATACACCTGAACTGGGAGCTTAGCTGGCCCTGGTTAACCGTAGGTAATATATTTGCCATGCACCCCGGCTGGATCCAGTGGTATGAATATACCGGCACCAGCGGCGGCACCTTGTGGGTATTGATCGTGAATATTACCATTTACGCATGCTGGCAAAAACGCAAGCAATACAGCCTGCCTGTGGCCACCTTTCTCTGGAAAGAAGGCTGGAAGCCTGCAGCCGCCTTTATTATACCGTTTATATTAAGCGTAATAACCGGTGTTAACTATTGGATGCACAAACCGTTTAAAGGCGGACCCAAACCGCTTTCTGTAGTGGTAGTACAGCCCAACATTGACCCTTATGATAAGTTTGCGGATGGTGCAGAATCACAGCAGCTTGAAAAATTTATGCGCCTTACCCGGCAAATGGCCGACAGCAATACCGCTTATATTGTATGGCCTGAAACTGCTTTATTTCCGCATGGCGCCTGGGAACATGAACTGAATGAACAAGCTGCCGTGCAGGCCATACGCGCTATGTTAAAGCAATATCCCAATGCAAAGCTGATCACCGGCGCCACTACGCTTAAACGTTACAATAATAAAGACGAAGCCCCCTACTCCGCCCGCCCGATGAATGGCGGCATGTACTTCGATGCCTTTAACACAGGGTTACAAATAGATACATCTAACCTTATACAGATATATCACAAATCCAGGCTGGTACCGGGTGTGGAGCTGATCCCCTACTCGCGCTACCTGAAGTTTATGGAGAACTGGGCGCTGGATATGGGCGGTATTACCGGCAGCTATGGCCGCAGCCCCGGAGTTGCAGTACTGGAAAATAACACTCAACACATTAAAGCATTTCCCACTATATGTTATGAATCTATTTACGGTGAGTTTGTGGCAGAACATGTACGCCTGGGAGCCAGCCTGTTATTCATTATAACAAATGATGGTTGGTGGGGAAACACAGAAGGGCATCGCCAGCATTTGCAATATGCACGCCTGCGCGCCATTGAAACAAGACGCTGGATTGCGCGCAGCGCCAACACCGGCGTTTCCTGCTTTATTACGCCAGCCGGAGATCTGCAGCTACCGCAGCCTTACTGGCAGGAAGCCGTTATTAAAGCAAATGTAACACCGGACCCCACTTTTACGTTCTATGTAAGGTATGGTGATCTCATCTCAAAAGGAGCGCTGATATTTTGTATCTTGTTACTGATATACTCCATCGTTCTACGGTTCACTAACAGGAAAGCATATGTGGAAAGAACTTAACCATGCAAAATTCAGCGGAGCTTACCAGGTAACAGGCAAAGGCACACCGGTAATGCTGCTCCACGGATTCCCCGAAAACAGTGAAGTATGGGCGCAGCAGCAAAGCAACCTTCAGGCAAATTACTGCGTAATAACACCAGACCTGCCGGGCAGCGGCCGCTCACCGCTCACCCAACCACTGAGCATGGAAAGCATGGCGGATTTCGTACATGCGATAGTGTTAGCAGAAGGCATTGATAAGTTAACAGTTATAGGACATTCCATGGGTGGTTATGTGGCGCTGGCATTTGCAGAAAAATATCCGCAGCACCTGCAGGGTTTAGGATTATTCCACTCCACTGCAGCCGCAGATACGGAAGAGAAAAAAGAAGCCCGCCGCAAATCCATTAAGCTCATGGAACAATATGGCAGCGAAGCCTTTGTTCGGCAGGCAGTGCCCGGCATGTTCAGTCCGCATACAAAAAGTACGCAGCCTGCCCTGGTAGAAGCGTTGGTGCAAATGGGCATGTTATGCAAAGTGGAAGCGCTGATCGCTTATTATGAAGCCATGATACAACGGCCGGACCGTAAAACAGTATTGCAGCAAATACAAGCGCCCGTACTGTTCATTATGGGAAAAGATGATACTGCTGTGCCTATGGATAGTGTGCTGCCCCAGGTAACCTTACCGCCTAAAAGCAGCATCCATATTTTTGAGCATACCGGGCATATGGGCATGTGGGAAGTGGCGCAGGAAAGCACCCTGGTACTGCAACAGTTTATTGAGTTTTGTAAATAGCAACCGTAACATTCAACCGAAAAAATACATTCAACCCGTTAAGTGAAACGCCTTACCTTATTAATGATATGTTTTGCCTGTGTGTTCACCGCACAGGCTTCCCATATTATTGGCGGGGAAATGTATTATAAATATTTAGGGAAAACCGGCGATGGAACCGGCACCAATTACCTGGTTACGTTAAAGCTGTTCCGCATATGCGGTAACCCGGGCGGCAATGTTGCAGCGATGCCGCCCAGCGTATATTTTACCATCTATAGTAAAGATAACGGAGCCCAATCCGGCAACTACCAGTTTGACCGCAAAGGCCCTATACAAACCGTAAGCTCTGCGCTCATAGATCCCTGTATTGTGAACCCGCCCAGCGTATGCTTTGAGATCGGTATTTTTGAAGGCACTATTACCGTACCGGATAATGACCAGGGATATACCGTTGCTTTTCAGAGCTGCTGCCGTGATAACTTTATAGAGAACGTTGTAGATACACACGTACCCAACGATAACAGCCGCCCGGGTAACGGCGCCACTTATATTGCCGAACTGCCGGGCCGTAACAACGGCATCATTGGCAGCTCGAGCCCGGTGTTTGCCAAAGACCAGGCAGTGGTGATATGCGCAGGCAAAAAATTCACGTATGACTTTTCTGCCACTGATCCTGATGGCGACCGTTTGGAATACAGCTTTTGCGATGCATACGGCGGCGGACAAACCACCAACACCGGTATACCACCACCCGCAGTTGGCCCTCCTTATAACAGCGTACCTTATAAAAATCCTTATGACGGGGAAAAACCGCTGGGCGATGCCGCTACCATTAACCCGCAAACCGGTGTTATATCCGGTATAGCGCCGCCTGCCGGCAAGTATGTGATTACCGTATGTGTAAAAGAATACCGTGGTAACCAGCTGTTAGGCGTGCACCGTAAGGATTTTCACGTAACTGTTACTACCTGTACCCGTTTGGTAACAGCCGCCATGCCCGATAAATATGCAGACTGCAACGGCTTAACCGTTAACTTCCTGAATAACAGCACACCCGGTAAAACCTACTTCTGGGATTTTGGCGATGGCGATACCCTTACCACTACCAGCACAGATACTTTAAAACATACTTACAGGCAGGAAGGCACTTACAATGTAAAACTGATCGTGGACCGTGCCAGCAGCTGCGGCGACAGCGCCTTTGCTATTGTACACGTATATCCCTTATTTAACCCGGATTTCTCCGTAAGCGGTTTATGCACCACCAAACCCACACAGTTCCGCAACACATCCACCACCAGCAGCAGAACGGATGTTATTGACTATTACCGCTGGGATTTTGGCGATACCAATGCTACGAATGATACAGCGCTGCTAGCCAACAATCCCACCTATCAATACCCGGCTGCCGGTAAGTATAATGTAGAGCTGTTGGTGCGTACCAAAAATGGCTGTGAACGTACCTATTACGACACTGTTACCATTTACGACAAGCCACCTTTAACTACCACCAGCGATACACCACTTTGCCATAATGATGCATTGCAGCTGCGTGCATCCAGCCTGCAGCCCGGCACTTATGCCTGGACACCCAGCCATTATTTTATTACCGGCGCCAATACTGCAACACCTATTGTGAATCCTAAAGTAGATACAGCTTATACCGTAACCTTTACAGATAATACCGGCTGTGTGAACAGCCAGCGTGTAGCCATTGACGTGAAAGATACATTGCTCGTACGTACATCGCCCGACAGCACGGTATGTACCGGTGATACATTGCAGCTTAAAGCAATTACAGACGGCGCTTACCAGTTCACCTGGCTAAACCTGGCCAACAACAATGTGGTGGGCAATGCGCTCACCACTTCCGTTGTGCCGCCGCCACCGGCAGCTTCCTATGCTATACAGGTTACGCTGGGCAGCTGCTCATCCCGTGATACCATCAACTTTAAAGTAGTAGATCCGCCCCACGCTTATGCCGGCGAGGATACCACTATCTGCTATGGCGATGCGGTAACGCTGAGGGCCAGCGGCGGCTCGTCCTACACCTGGACGCCCACTGCCGTACTTTCCACCCCTACACGTGCAGTTACCCTTGCCAAACCATTAACCACTACTGATTTTATTGTAACGGTAACGGATATACTGGGTTGCCCCAAGCCGGTGAATGATACGGTGCAGATAGGCGTAACGCCGCCTGTACCTGCCTTTGCGGGCAACGATACTATTCTTATCAAGGATCAGCCTTTCCGCCTGCACGCCACCGGCGGCAGCCGCTATTTGTGGACGCCCGGCGAAGGCCTGAACAATCCGAATATAGATACGCCCCTTACGAACATTAACCGCGATTTTACCTACACCGTTACTGTATATACGGTTGATGGCTGCTACGCTACCGATGACATTCACCTGCGTTTTATTGTAGGCCCGGATATTTACATACCCACCGCCTTTTCTCCCAATGGCGATGGGCAAAATGATATCTTCCGCCCATTGCCGGTAGGTATTGTGCATATGGATTTCTTCCGTGTATTTGACCGCTGGGGTAAAGCCATGTATTCCAATACGGAATATCTGAAGGGTTGGGATGGTACGGTGAACGGACATCCGGCTGCGGTAGGTACCTATGTTTGGGTGGTACAGGGCCAGGATATTCACGGCAATACCCTGCTGCGCAAAGGTACTGTTACGCTTATACGTTAGAAAAAAACGTAAGAGGTAAAATCCCCGCTATCGCTTTCCACTATTGCATTTCCGCCTTTTCCTATTCGTCGATTTCTTTTCCTGGATTGCTATTTTTTTAGTACATTCAGAGAGCGCCTGTGCTATACTTCATGAGCAAATTCCTCCTACTCGTTTTTGGCTGCTGCCTGATCCACGTTGTAGCAGTTGCTTACCATATAATTGGCGGGGAGATCTATTATCAAACCGTAGCCTATAACAGCGTTACAGGCCAATACCGCTACCTTATTACCTTAAAGCTTTACCGCGATGCTGATTTCACCTGCGGCGACCGGCAGGGATGCCTGGACCGTTTTGAGAATCCTGTTTCGGTGAATGTATACACCGCATCCGGGCAGCGGGCCATAGCACCGGTATTGTTATACATACAGGAAACAAAACAGCTGTTCGATACCCTTAAGAATCCCTGCCTTACCCCGCAAACACAACACCTGGAAGCTGCCTTTTACCGCGATACCATTGAGCTGCCGCCCATTTATGGCGGTTATTATGTGGCGTACCAGCGCTGCTGCCGGGGTGAGAAGCTGGCCAACATTTACAATTCAGAACAGGAAGGCAGCACCTACTATACTACCATTCCCGGCACGGAAAGCCGCCCTAATAATAACAGCGCATATTTTAGTAAAGATGTGGCGATCGTGATCTGTGCCGACTTTGCTTTCCGGTACGATTATGCCGCCACCGATCCTGATGGCGACAGCTTAACCTACAGCCTTTGCAGCGCCTTAACCGGTGGTGCGGCCAGGAATGAAAGCAATGCCACCAATCCGCCACCGTATGATGACATTGTGAATTACATACCGCCCTATTCGGGCGCCGACCCTATGGGTGGTGCTCCCGTTATATCTATTGATAACAAGGGGCTGCTTACCGGCACCCCTAACCGGGTAGGAAAGTTTGTAGTATCCGTATGTGTTACTGAATATGACCGTGTAACAAAAAAGTATATTGGCACCCATCATAAAGATATTTTGCTCACGGTGTTCAGCTGTAAATCCGCCGTGCGGGCCAACCTGCAGGATATACTGAACAACTGCACCGATACGGCCGACCTGCGTGTAGCCATACCCAACTTCAGCAACGCCGGTTTTACCTCCAGCTACTACTGGAACTTTGGGGATGGTACGGATACCATTACCTACGACAAAAAAGTATTTTACCACGCTTACCCCGATACCGGCAGCTATCCCATTAAGCTGGTGGTGAACCGCGGGCTGCCCTGTGTGGATAGCAGCACCGGCACCATTAATAACTACCCGGGCTTACGTGCAGGCTTCACCGTAACAGGTATTTGCGCCGGGGAACCTATTATTTTAAGGGACACCTCTTCCTACACATACGGTAATATCCTGACCCGCAGCTGGGACCTGGGCATGCCCAATGCCACAGCCAGCGGCAAGCAGGTGAATATGCAGTACCCGGAAGGCGGGGTATATACCATTACCCTTTCGCTGGATACGGATAAAGGCTGTACGAAAACCTCCACCTTAAACCTGACTGTGTACGAAGTAAAACCCTATGCCGGCAACGATACCATACTGGCGCGCGGGCAGCTATTGCCCCTGCATGCCAGCGGCGGTGAGTTTTACCAGTGGACGCCTCCCTATGGCCTGAATAATGCAGGCATTGCCGATCCCATACTGGATTATGATAAGGATATACAATTCCTGCTTAAAGTATCGAACCAGCAGGGCTGCGTAGGTTACGACACGCTGAACGTAAAATATTACCTGGGCCCCGACATTTACATACCCAATGCCTTTACCCCCAATGGCGACGGGCAGAACGACCGTTTCCGGTTTATACCGGTGGGTATTGTACAATACGATTTCTTCCGCATTTACGACCGCTGGGGCCAGCTGGTGTACTCCTCCACCGACTTCCGTACCGGCTGGGATGGCACTGTGCACGGGCAAACCGCTGCTATGGGCACCTATGTATGGATCTTACAGGGCAAGGACCTGGGCGGGCAAACCGTTTCCAAAAGCGGCACAGTTACCCTGATAAGATGAATTTATTTACGATTTTAGATTTACGATTTTAGATTTGTGCCGGAAACCATAGATAATGGGCCGCTTTCATTAAATCTAAGATCGTAAATCTAAAATCTAAGATCCCATGGCAATCATACTTATTACCGGTGCTACCGCTGGATTTGGAAAGGCTTGTGCTGAAAAATTTGCCCAACATAAACATGATCTTATTATTACCGGCCGCCGGCAGGAAAGGCTGGATGAGCTAAAAACATCCCTGGAACAGCAATACGGCATTAAAGTGCTGCCGCTTACTTTTGATGTGCGGGAGGAGCAAACCGTGGCCAGCACCCTGGAAGCCATACCGGAGGCCTGGAAAAAAGTGGAGGTGCTCATTAACAACGCCGGGCTGGCCGCAGGCCTCAGTACGATTGATGAAGGCAGCACAGACGACTGGAACGCCATGCTGGATACTAATGTAAAAGGGCTGCTGTATGTATCCCGTACGGTAATACCCTGGTTAAAGGCGCAGGGCAAGGGCCATATCATTAACCTGGGATCTATTGCAGGCAACCAGGTATATGCCAAAGGCAATGTATACTGTGCCAGCAAGGCGGCGGTAGATGCTATTTCACAAGGTATGCGTATAGACCTGCTGCCCTTTGGTATAAAGGTGACGAATGTATGCCCCGGCGCTGCTGAAACAGAATTTTCCGTAGTACGTTTTAAGGGCGATGAGGATAAAGCCAGAGATGTATACAAGGGTTTAAAACCCTTAAGCGCTGAGGATGTGGCAGATGTGATCTTTTACTGCACTACCCTGCCCCCGCATGTATGTATAAACCACCTGGAAATAACACCGCTGCAACAGGCAAGCGCATACTATTACCAAAGAAATTAACATGAACATGTTATTTTACAGGTTACGTATTTTGAATATATTTGAAACGATTCATATTTAAACAATTTAATTTTTCCGTTACAGTGTTCGAGACTAACTAACTATCCTATAATCCTATAATCGAAAATCCCTATGCTAACATTTGTAACTATTCTATTATTACGCCTGTACTATCCCAGGTGGAAACAGGAGTGGCGCTTTTACGCCGACAGATCCAGGCAGAACAAATATGGCCGCTGGGCCATGGGTAAGGCCTGGGGCGGTGAAGCTGATTACTCCCTGAGCTACAGTTGAGGTATGAGAAGTAGAGAAAAGAATTTGTTAACAGTCCCGCGCTTATGGCCGGGACTGTTTTGTTTTAGGCATATTCCTATTAATTTTGCGGCGGAAAATCGTAAATAATACCTTTTAATATATGTCTTCAAAAGCTGCGCCTGATGTTGTGTTAATTGGAGCCGGGATCATGAGCGCCACACTGGGTGTGTTATTGAAAAAATTGCAACCCGAACTGACCATTGAAATCTTTGAAAGACTGGATGTTATTGCCGGTGAAAGTTCAGATGCGTGGAATAATGCAGGCACCGGGCACTCCGCCTTTTGTGAGCTGAACTACACCCCTGAGAAGCCGGATGGCACGGTTGAAGGTTCCAAGGCCGCTAAAATTGCAGAGTCTTTTGAAGTTTCCAAAGCATTCTGGGCCTACCTGGTGCAGGGTGGTTATATTAAATCCCCGGAAAGTTTTATACGCAGCGTACCCCACATCAGCTTTGTATGGGGCGGGCCCAATGTAACGTACTTACAACAGCGCCAGAAAGCACTGGAAGGCAATCCATTGTTCAAAGGCATGCAATACTCAGAAGATCATGCTACCCTTGCCAAATGGATGCCGTTGGTAATGGAAGGCCGCGATCCTGAACAAAAGGTAGCTGCCACCCGCATGGAAGCCGGTACCGATGTGAACTTTGGCGCGCTTACCCGGCAGCTGTGCACCTACCTGTATAATCAGAAGGGTGTAAAGATCTATACCGCGCACGAGGTACGTGATATTGAGCAGGATGAGGACGGACGTTGGTCCATTACCGTAAAGAATGCCACTACCGGTAAAAAACGCACGCTTAAAACCAAATTTGTATTTATAGGCGCCGGCGGCGGCTCACTGCCTTTGCTTGAAAAATCCGGCATACCGGAAGGCAAGGGTTTTGGCGGTTTCCCGGTAAGCGGCCAGTGGCTCATCTGCAACAATCCTGAAGTTATTGAACAGCATGCCGCCAAGGTGTATGGTAAAGCAGCAGTAGGCGCACCGCCCATGTCGGTGCCCCACCTGGATACCCGGGTGATCGATGGTAAAAAGGCATTGCTGTTCGGGCCTTACGCCGGTTTCTCCACCAAGTTCCTGAAACATGGCTCTTTCATGGACCTGCCCTTATCTATTAAATATTACAATATCCGCCCTATGCTGGCAGCGGGCTTTGATAATATTCCCTTAACCAAGTACCTGATAGAGCAGGTGCGCCAGTCGCCGGAAGATCGTATGGAAGCCTTACGCGCTTTTGTGCCAAAGGCCAAAATGGAGGACTGGGACCTGGAAACTGCCGGGCAAAGGGTACAGATCATTAAAAAAGATCCTGAGCACGGCGGCGTACTGGAATTTGGTACCGAAGTGGTGAGCGCTGCAGATGGTACTATCGCGGCCCTGCTGGGTGCATCGCCCGGCGCATCAACCGCTGTATCCATTATGCTGGACCTGCTGAACCGCTGCTTTAAAACGCAGATGAACACGCCGGAGTGGAAGGCCAAGCTGAAAGAAATGATCCCTTCTTACGGGAAAAAGCTGGCAGATACGCCCGGCCTGTGTGATGAAATGCGCAGCTGGACCGGCCAGGTGCTGAAGCTGAATGTGGAGGAGGAAGTAGAGGTGAAGTAAAGAATGTAAAATGTAAAATTTAAAATCATAAATGTAAAAGTGGAATGCAGCGAAGTCCGATCTGGACCTAATCGCTGCATTCCACTTTTACATTTATCTCGTTCATAAAGTCTTTAAATGGTCTCTATGAACCTCCTTCCTCGGTTTGAAATTTTACATTTATGATTTTACATTATTTTTAAGGTGTGCCCCACTTTATTGCGCTAGCATAAATCTCAGTGTAAGCCCGCCCCTGGTATTGGTAATGGGATAGGCGGTGGATATTACCGGTATGGTTTGCCTTCGGTCATAGAAGAAACGCAGGTTCAAACGGTTATTCACCACATAATCAATAGACGGGGCTATGCCTATCACCTTCTGGCCGCTGGTGGGTATCACCAGGTCCGCATCCAGGCGGTTATTCACCGTCCGGTCATCGCGGTAACTGAGGTCCAGGCGGAAGTTCATATCGTTTTCTAATTTCTTGCCGCCATTTTTTCCTACCCGGAATGGTAAGGGGAAACCCCGCATGCGGTAACCGCCACCCAGTATTATTTCGGTTGAGCGCAGCTCTGTTAGCTGGTAGTCTATCAGGCTTAAGCTCAGGGAGCGGCTTTTCCTGAATTCCAGGCGGGCATTCAGGCTGTTGGTAAAGGTCATATCAAAACCTATCAACGGCGCAAACTGCTCGGTCATGGTCAGGTTGGGCACCAGGAAGTAAGGAATGTAGTTGCCGGATACCGTATCTATAAAACCGGGGTACCCTGCCAGGCGCGGATCCTCGTAGAACAGCGCCGTGTTATAGGAGTTCATGCTAAGCGTACCGGTGTAGGCATGCGTAAGCACAAAGTTGGTAAAAATGTTACGGAAGGGTTCCAGCTTGGTTAAGCCGTTATAGGTAACACGCCAGTTAGGTTTGGGTATAAAGTTACTGAACGGATTGCTGCGTACATTGGAATTGCTTTGCTTCAGCAGGCCTATCTTTTCCGGGTCTTTACCGGTGTAAGCTGCCAGGAAAGCGGGTATCAATACATCCTGCGCATAACGGCTGTAACCATAGTAATAAGTAGGGTCTTTGGAGTTTTGCGTAGGTGCGCCCTGGTTATACGGGTTTTGCGCAGCCAGGCGTTTGGAAATAGCCAGCCGGTAGTTCTCAAAGTTCCGGAAGGTGGTAGACATACCGCTTTGCGCATCGATCTTGCCAAACAGCGTTTGTATAGCTATATAAGTGATCTCAAACCCACCTGCATCATATGGGCTCAGGTGTTCAAAACCCAGCACATTACCCAATGTATCCGTAGCATTTTTGAACAGCTCCGTATGTGTTTTGGTAAATGATTTAGTGATGTTCAGGTCAATACGCAGATCGGGTATGGGCTCCAGCTGCGCCTGCGCATCCAGCCGCTGCGTGAACTGCTGCTGGAACTGCACGTTGAACAGCGTATCCGGCGTAATTAATCCCTTCTTGGCAAAATTATCCAGCCAGGCTTTATTAGGCTGGGCGCCAAACACAAAGCCTAAGCCCGGCGCCATAGAGGCCCAGTTCATACCCAGGATCTTGGTACTATCTATATAACCCGGTAAGCGGGTGCCGGAATTTTCAGAATAGTTAATGGCAATGCGTTTTACAGACAGCAGGGGTTTCAGCGCTGCTTTTACCAGGGCCGGCAACTCCTCCTCTTCCTGCTTTTGCTGCTGCTGTTGTTGCTGTTTATTCTGGTTGCCCTGCATATTCTGGTTCTGCATATTGTTCCGGTTATTGTTATTACCGGAAGATCCGTTGCCCGTAACCTTGCGCAGGAACTTGGATTTATTATACAGCTCGGAGAACTTAAATTCTGCGGTCACGGTTCTGTTCTGCGTATTCTCAATGGCATTACCCAGCTCCAGTGCCAGGCGGCTGGCGCCGGTCCAGCGGTATTCCGTGCTGTAGCCTAATGCAATGTTAGTCCAGCTTAACAGCGGAAGCTTGCTGGTAGGCAGCGTATACGTAACGTTGGCGGAATGGAAGTAGTTGGTGGTACGGCCAAACTTAAACAGGTTATGGCGCACACTATCCCGCTTAGCCTTGGTATCAATACGGCCATCCGGTTCATCAATACGGGTATTGGTTACCGCGTTAAAATCAATGGTAAGGCTGCGGGTCAGGTCCCACTTTAAACCATAATAACGGTCAAAGGTGAAGTACTTGTTATAGGTTTCCGGCAGCTTATACAACCCATCACTGCCCACGTTGCGGATGCGCGTGGCGCCGAACTGCCGGGTAATATCCGCCCGGAAGCTGATGATGGAAGGCACGTAGTTTATGTTAAAGTCGCGGATCAGATCCAGCCAGTGCGTTTTGGATTTACCCAGCAGCTTTTTCAGCGGCGTAATAAACTTGCTTTGGCCGGCATAGTTATAACCCAGGCCCCCGCGGTGTTTGGTAAGAATGTCGTTTTCAATAAGCGGGTTATGGCTGTTGGTTTGGGAGAAGGAGTAACTGATGTCAAAGTTCTCTATATCCCATATTTTCAGCTTGGGCTTACCCTGGTTCAGCTTACGTACGTTGGTAAAGTTCAGGCTCTTAATAGAGGTATAGTCCTGTGCATCCCGTTTAATGGAATCCCGCTCGGCGGAGGTACGCGCCAAACGCAGCTTATCTTTCAGCTTAATATCCATGTCATACGGATCATATTCCGGGTTGCTGGCAGCCTGTGAGTAACCGGCATATACCGGTATGGAAATGCCTGCTTTCTTAGGCAGCAGCTTACCCAGGTCCAGGTTGGCCGCTACATCATATTGCAGATAGTTATCGCGGAAACGTTCATTCACCCGCTGATCAATAGCGCCAAAACCGGCCGTGTGCATGTTACCGGATACGCTTACCGTACCCAGGTCGGCCAGCTGCACATCCATACGGGCCATCGCTGCATAACCACCTTTTTCATCAAAGTCCGTCAGGCGCATTTCATTGAACCATACTTCGGTACATTTTGACAGCCCATCGTTCTTAGGATTATACACGCCTATCATTACACTTCTTACATCGCCCAGGCTGGGGTTACCTACTACGCTCAGAAAGTTGGTACCGTCTGCTTCCGTGTAAGGAAGAACGGGCGAGCAGGTATCGCACATGTTGCGGCGCTGTTTCAGATTAGGCAGCTTGGCCAGCTCCAGGTCCAGGTTATTTGCTTCCGGCCATATGACGTTAGCATCTGTTGAGGTGCTCCAGGGCGTTACTTTCAGCGGTATCTGGTATTCATAATAGTTATTGGTAAAGTCGCTGCCCAAACGAACAATGGCGCGCAGCTCACCATCTTTCAGGGTGGTGGGGTTATTCACCGCTTCTGCGTGTATGTACATCTGCAGCCTTTTATACTGGCGCATATCCAGGCCCAGGTTCTTATAAATGCCGCGGTTATCGCCATCTTTCAGGTCACAGACCTGCATGGAAAGGGCTTGCTCATTCAGCTGCAAGGTGGTATTGTTGGTGCTGATGGTGTTTTGCCTGGTTACGCCCGGCGGTATTACATACGGAATGGGGCTACGTTTTGCGTTCTCCTCAATGTTCACCGCTGTGGTATTGAACTTGGTGCTTTCGTCAATGGGCACCGGATCGCCGGGTTGTAATTTATACATATAACGGCGCCACTGGTTGCGCACCAGGTCCAGCTTGCCAAAACGCACTACCACAGAATCCTGGAAGCCGGTCAGGAACATACGCATAAAACGTATGGACTTAAAATCCGGGATATTGCCAATGCGGCGG
>NZ_DATCRF010000501.1:0-10203 GCF_036569125.1 Chitinophaga sp.
GCGGCGCCATTTTGCAGGCTGCCGCGCTAAATATGATAGTGGTGATAGACGGGTTTATTGTAACGGCCGCACTAATGGCTGCACACCGTTTACAGCCGGCAGTAACAGATTACTGTGTATTTGCGCATTGCTCAAATGAAAAAGGGCACCTCGCTATGTTACAGCATTTACAGGTCACTCCACTGCTGCACCTGGATATGCGCCTGGGCGAAGGCACCGGCGCTGCCATGGCCATGCCTATTATACAATGCGCCACTGCATTCCTGGAAAACATGGCCAGCTTTGAAGATGCGCAGGTCTCTAATAAAACCAGCTGATTTGGATTATGGAACAATGGTATTTACTCCGCACCGCTATCATGTTCTACACGCGTATACCGGTGGGTAATATTCCGCATGGCCTTGACCGGTTAAGCAGGGCTACCCGTTACCTGCCGTTGATCGGCTGGCTGGTAGGCGGCGCCATGGCCCTGGTGC
Source organism: Chitinophaga sp. (assembly GCF_036569125.1). Lineage (GTDB taxonomy): Bacteria > Bacteroidota > Bacteroidia > Chitinophagales > Chitinophagaceae > Chitinophaga. Next base: position 477 of record NZ_DATCRF010000501.1, read on the forward strand.
TGTATGGTTTAAACCTGGTTGCACCCTGGCCGGTAACCATTATCCTAACCCTTGTTACCGGCATCTGGATGACAGGCGCTTTTCATGAAGATGGTTTTGCCGATATGTGCGATGGTTTCGGCGGTGGCTGGACCCAGGAAAAGATCCTGCTGATCATGAAAGACAGCCGCATTGGCACCTATGGTATGTTAGGGCTGCTGCTGTTAATGCTGCTGAAGTTCTATTGCTTATTTGCTCTCTCCCCTTTTTTAGCCGCCATTGCTATTGTGGCAGCGCATGCGCTGAGCCGCTTTACCGCGGTTACCATTATCTACACCCATCCCTACGTACGGGAAAATGAGGATAGCAAAGCCAAGCCCGTATCCAAAGGCATTAAAGGCTGGGAGCTTTTTGTAGCAGGCTGTTTGGGCCTGTTGCCACTGCTGCTGGCTACTATATTGCTGCACCACTACCTGTGGCTGTTATGCCTGCCGGCTGTATGGCTGGCGCGTTTCTATATGGCCCGCCTCATGCGTAAGTGGATAGGCGGTTACACCGGCGACTGCCTGGGCGCCGTACAACAACTCTCAGAAACAGTTGTATATTTGTGCTTTTGCTTGGTGGAATGGAAATATACCTGATACGGCATACAACGCCGGCTATTGAACGTGGCACCTGCTACGGTTTTGCAGACCTGGATGTGGCCGGTACTTTTACAGAAGAAGCAACGCGTGTTAAACAGCTGCTGCCCGGCAAACCCTTTGTCGTATATGCCAGCCCGTTACAACGCTGCAGCAAGCTGGCGCATTTTTTATTTGGCGATGATCTTACCAAAGACGACCGTCTGAAAGAGCTCAACTTCGGCGACTGGGAAATGAAACGCTGGGACGATCTGGGACCTGATGCCCTGCAGGCCTGGATGGATAATTATGTATATGCCCGCGTACCGGGTGGTGAAAGCTATGAGGACCTGTTTAACCGCAGCGTGGAAATTTTCAAAGAAGTAATCGCTAAGAACCAGGATGCCGTGCTGGTTACCCACAGCGGCGTGATCCGCGCACTACTGGCTTATGTAACAAATACTCCGCTGGAAAATTCTTTTGAGCTGCGCGTGGAATACGGCCGCATAGCGCGTTTGCGGGTAACAGACGGAAAAATGGAGCTTTTAGGAGTGAACGAATGAGGAAGGCCGCATGCTGCGGTACTTTTTTCTGAAATACAGGTAAGAGCCTATCATCATGATCACTCCCAGCACAGAGAGGCTTAAAACCGTATTCATAAAGAACTGGCCCCAGGAAATATGCCAGTTGCCAAAGTTCTTTACCAGCAGTATGCTTACGCTGCCTAAATATCCAAAGGAATCTGCCACATAGATCAGGAAGCCTACATTGCTCACATATTTGAACGTGGCTATCAGCCGCTCAAAAAAGATACAGTTAAAGGGAATATAACCCATGTATAATCCCAGGCCGGTAAGCGTCATCCATACCACAGGGCTTATATATTGCTGCATGAATAACAGGGAGCTTACCGCTGCTATTACAAATCCCGCGATCACGATCAGGTAGTTCAGCATAAATGCCTTGTAATTATCCTTCACAAATACCAGCATGCCCATAATGCCCAATATGGCCAGCGATACCGGTACTTCTGTTTGGGTAAAAATTGCCGGGTCTTTGCCCATGCCCAGCTCCTGCCAGATGTTGGCTGCAAAATTATCCCGCATATCGCGCAGCATGGTAAGTATCACATAGCTGATAATACATAATACCAGCCCGGGCAGGAATTGCTGCAGCAGCTGACGGCGCTGCTGTTTGTTCATAGGCTCCCGGCGCGTGCGCAAAGCTTCATCGGTAGCGGTAGGCGGCGGTATTTGTTCCAGCAGCACCACAAAAATGATCATGGGCAGCATAAATAAAAGGCCGGTTACAAAAGGCATCCATAGCTCTGTAACATGCCAGTCAACCATTACCATTTTACCGGCAGATTTTACAAAGCCCGAAGAAAAAATAAAGCTGATAGACAGCACCGCACCCATAAACTCCGTGCTACGCCTGCCTTCCAGGTAACCGAATACCAGGCCCCAGATCATGCCCAGGGGAAATCCGTTCAGAAATAAAAAGAGGATGTTAAAAGGGGCCGGCACTACTGCAAACAGCAATAGCGCCAGCCAGGAGAATAGTATCAGGACAACAATGCTGCGGGCCCGCTTAGCGCTTTGCATTTCTGCAATAAAGCGGATGCCGTATATTTTACTGGCTGCATACCCCATTGTCTGGGCTATTACCAGCCATATTTTATAGTCAATGCCTAAAAAGCTGATCCCTTCAAACAAGGCTACTGCAAAAGGTTTGCGGAAAGCGTACATGCAGGAGTAGGTACCAAATGATACCAGGGCCGCATACAGCGAAAACGTAAACTGGTCTGTGCGTTTGAGCCGTTGTTGGACCCAGGGTAGGTTTAGCATTGATATAATGTACAATAATTATGTTACTGATTCATTAAATGATGCAGCGCCATCTGCTTAAACCGCTGCAGGTCGGGCAACGGTTGATCCGTGGCTTTGGCCTGGTCGTCCCAGGTGCGCAGGCGCACCATGTCGGCAAACAGCGGGTCGGCTTCAAAAGCAGCAGCTTCCGTTTCTGTCATAGGCCCTCCCTGGTAGGCCAGCGTTTGCTTGCTGGCTTCCGAGAGCTGCGCGTAATAGGTTGGATATTTAAACGTGAGATAACGTTTGGCATCCACATGCGAGCCTACCAGCCGGATAAGCGCATCCGAAAAGCCATGCTGCTTCAGAAAAATGCCGCCCCATTTTTCATGGTCCTGCACACCATAACCGCCCATGGAGGCGCTGCCTTCCATTTCGCACAGGTGGCCAATATCATGAAAAAAGGCTGCCAGTATCACTTCTTCGCTGCTGCCCGCCTGCTCCGCCAGCAGGGCGGCCTGGCACATATGCTCCAGCTGGGATACCGGTTCGCCTATGTAGTCGGCCGCCCCGTATTTTTCATACAGGCTAAAGATGATGCTAACTGTTTGCTCCGCTTGTTGTAATAACATGTGTGATTATTTTATCAGCCACATTACGGCATTAATATCATCCGTAGTGGTGCCAAATTGTTTTTGTAAGGTAGCGGACCAGTTGCCGGCATTGGCATTACGGTGGTTATCCGGGTACTTGAACCGCAGGGGTATCTTACCGCTGTTGCCGGTACCGGAACCGGTGCTGAATGCCGGTATACCTGTTCTGCGCCAGTTCAGGTAACCTTCCCAATCCGTGTTCTCAAAAAAGGCCAGGTACTTTTGTGTAATGATCTGTTGAAGTCCGTCCGTATTATCGCCTTTGTACTTTACCGTGGCCTGCGCATAATAATCCGTTTCAAAGTTAAACGGTATTTCATAACGTACATTCTTATACGTTTTAACAAAAGTACCTGCTTCCGGTATACCATAAAAACCCATGGAGGCCTGGATGCCTTTTTTATACCAGGATTCGGCCGAGCCGGTCACCCATTTACGGTTAATGGCTTCTGCAATGTTAAAACACATTTCCGGATAACCAATGATAATGCCCGGTTCTGCCGCGTAATTGGCATAATAACGGCTGCGGCTGCGCAGGGAATATACCGCAGTATCCACGCTGGACATTTTAGACGACATATCCGTCAGGTTCTCACCGGAAGGCGCGCCCACGTAAGCGGTAATATCCGCCGGCGTTTTCTTTAACCTGTTCAGCTGCTCCGTGGCCGGTTCCGCCGTAACAAAGGCACGCGGATCGCGCAGGCTTACCAGGGTATTCAGGTAAGTGGCCGACATATTATAACGCGTAGCATCAAAGCCCAGGTTATCGGGGTTCACGGGGTATTTATTGATGTTATTGTAAATGAACTGCAGGTTCTGATCCATTCCTTCCAGCAACGGATATTTGGTGGGGTTGGAAAGGATGGCGTTAAACTGCTGCTGGATCTTCAGCTCTGTATCTGCTTCTTTTTTACTCAGCGCAATTAACACCCGCAAATGGAATGCATTCACTGCGCGGCGCCAGTAATCCAGCTTGTTATTATAATAGAAATCATTGCGCAGCGTTTGCCCTTCTGAAGTATTTACTTTATCCGGGTTGTTGATCAGCGAATCCAGCGCGCTGTTAGCCTCTTCCAGCCAGGCAAGGATCTGAATGAACACTGTGCGCTGATCATCGTATTTAGGCGTAAGATTGTTTTTCCCCTGCAGGGCTTCTGTCATCGGCAGATCGCCTACCAGGTTGGTCATACGGTAAAAGAAATAGGCCCGGAAGAATTTGCCCAGCGCGGCATAGGGGTTCAGGGTATTGCCACCCAGGCGAATGGCTTCCTGCTCCATCTGCTGTACATTTTCCAGGCTGCCATAACCATCCAGCTTAGCGCCGCCCCAGTCATACCGCTGGTTACCGTAGTAGTTATAGTTGCAGCAGTCGAACTGGTTCCAGCGCATTACATCGCTCCAGGGCCTGATGGCATTCATATCGGAAAGTATGCTGCCCAGGGGCAGGCTGGGTGGCACCTGCGCAGGTTTATTGCTGTTTAATTCATCGTCGCTGAACTGCTTGTTACAGGCGCTCATTGCAGCGCCTAATACAACCGTGATCGCTAATATCTTAAGTGTTCTCATGAGTGTTGGTTTAAGGAGGCGTTAGAAAGTAACATTCACATTAAATCCATATCTGCGCGTAGTGGGCGTTTGCAGGGTTGAGGTTCCCTGGTCGCCGGCATACTGCTCAATGTCAATGTCCTTGTTTTTAGCAAAGTATAACAGGTTGCGGCCCACAAAGGAAACATTTGCCTGCCGGATGAAAGTGCGGCCCAGTATACTTTGCGGCAGGTTGTAGCCGATCACTACTTCCCGAAGCTTGGCAAAAGTTTTACTGATAAGATTGGCCTCGTTGGTATTGTAATAAACGCTGATGTAGTCCTGCAGATAGGTTTTAGTGGTGTTAGGCGCAAACTGCATGTCCTTGTAGTTGGTTACATTGCCGTTATTATCATAGCTGATGCCTGCGCCATTGCTGATCACCACACCCTGGCCGGTCCATGATTTTACGCCTTTGTAATCCTGGTAGCGGGCATCGCCCATGGCGCCTTCCACGGTTTTAATATTACGGCCCCCGCGGAAAGTTTGCTGCTGAATATAGTCGATCATGTTACCGCCTACACGCCCATCAAACTGGAAGCTGAAATTAAACTGCTTGTAGCGGAACACGTTGTTAATAGCCCAGGTCCAGTCGGGATTGGTATACCCCAGGAACTGCCCTACCGGGTTCACAATGGGGCGGCCATCGCCAGCATCATTAATGATCTGCCCATCCGGTGTTTTTACAAAAGCGGTTCCATAAAATCCATCCACACGGTCGCCGGGTTTAAAGAATACGTTCAGGGTATTTACGCCCGGGTAAAAGTCAACATACTTTTCCTTAAAGGTGCTCCAGTTCACCATCACATCCCAGTTCAAACCGGTGTTGCTGCACAGCGGCGATCCGGTGAGGGATGCTTCCCAGCCATTCTTACGGGTGGTTACCCCATTCACCAGGTATTTGTCATAACCGGCTGCATCGGTTACCTGCAGCTCGTAAATACGCGGGCCGTTCTTAGTAGTGAACCAGGTAACATCCAGGCCTATACGGTTATGCAGGAAACGGATATCCATACCTGCTTCATAGGCGGTGCTGGAAAAGGGTTTCAGGCTTGGGTTGGTAATGGTGCGGGTGTATGATGCGCCGGCCTGGTTCTGGTACACGGTGGATACGCTGTAACCCGGTGAGTTCTGGAAGGTAGGCCCGCCATAGGATGCATAGTACTGCGCTCCATACCCTAACGGATATACGCCCTGCGGCGTGGTGCCGATGGTATCCTGCGTAAGGCCGCCTTTTACATTGGCGTAGGAGCCGCGGAACTTCAGGAATGAAATAATTTCCGGCAGCTGCACATAATCGGAAACCACGGTGCTTAAGGATGCTGAGGGATAGAAATACAGGTTGTTGCCGGAGGGCAGGGTAGATAATTTATCGTACCGGCCTGTGAGCGACAGGGTGGCATATTTACTATAGGTCAGATCCACATACCCGTAAGCGCTCAGCACCAGCATGTCGGCACGGAAGGTGTTCGCATACAATGGATCGCGGGAGTTGGCAAAGCTGTACCAACCCGGCGCATTTAAATAATTGGTGCTAACAAAGCTGGAGTTGTATTTAAAGCTGCGGGCATTACCGCCAAGGGAGGCGCGTAAGTCCAGCTTATTAAAAGTGTTATGGTAGGTGAGCAATACATCGGTATTGTTCTCGAACAGGGAACGGCGGTCTTCCCGGTAATCGCCCTTACCTTCCTCGCGGCCATAGGGATGGGCGGAGTAAGGCATTTTTTCCGTACGCAGCAGGTCGTAGCTGCTTACTTGCGTACGGCCTAACAGCTCCAGGTGATCGTTCAGCTGGTAGGTTAATTTCATATAGCCGTTCATGTCTGTTTTATAATGGCCGCGCAGCCATTCCTTTACCATGAACCAGGGGTTGTGGTAACGCTGGTATTCCGCGTAAATAGACTGTACGCCTTCTTTACCGGGCTGCCAGTAGTTGCGCATATCATCTATATTCCAGTCGGCGCCGCCCCAGATCTCTATGTTATAAATAAGGCTGTTGGGGCCATAGTTCACATCCGGGAAATTATCGGTGTACTGGCGGTTGTAGTTCAGGTAAGATTCCAGGCGCAGGCGGGGTGAAAAGTTATAACCTGCAGACACGTTGAAGTTGGTGATGTTCAGGTGTGTGTTAGGTATAATACCCTGCTGGAAGGAGTGCGACAGGGAGAAACGCAGGTCGGCCTTATCTGTTTTGGCAGATACAGAAAGGTTGTTGGTGCTCAGGATGCCGGTGCGTATAAAACGTTTCAGGTTATCCTTGCCGCGGGCTATCCAGGGTGTGCCTTTACGCTGGCCCGTAGCAGGATCAATAGGGCTGTCGTACTGCGGTATCAGCTGCCCTTCAAACTTAGGTCCCCAAATGTCGTAGTCGCCGTCATTGGTGCCGCCGCCTTTACCATCTACAAATGCATAACGGCCATGATCGCCGGGACCATATTCATCCTGCACCTCGGGAATGGCAATAAATCCATTATCGAACATGGTGCTGGAATTAAAGTCAATGGAGAAACCGCGCTTGTCCTTGGATCCTCTTTTAGTAGTGATCATAATAGCACCATTCAGGCCACGGGAGCCATAGAGGGCCGATGCGGTAGCGCCTTTTAATACAGTATAGCTTTCAATATCATCCGGGGATATATTCCACGTATCAGAGTTTATGGGTACACCATCTACTACATACAGGTTAATGCTGCTGCCACGCAGCAATACTTGCGGAGAGGCCAGCATTTCTGCAGATGCGCCTACGGTAAGGCCGGCCACTTTCCCTACCAATCCGTTGATGGGATTAGGCTCGCGGGCTTTTACCAGGTCATCGCCTTTTATTTCCTGCACGGCATAGCCCAGGCGCTTTACTTCTTTTCGTATGCCCAGTGCCGTTACTACTACTTCGTCCAGCGCTTTTTTGTCGGAGTGTAAAGTAATGAGCAGGTTTTGCTGCCCTTTCACCGCTATTTCGGCCGGAACAAAGCCAATATAGGTGATCTGCAGGGTATCGCCCGGCTGCGTAGGGATGCTGAATTGTCCTTTGGCATCTGTAAGTGCGCCGCGGGTAGCGCCTTTTACTTTAATGGTGGCGCCGGGTACCGGCTGCTGGTCTTCTGCGGAGGTTACCTGCCCGCTTACCTGCTGTTGCGCCCATGCGGTGGCGCCGGCAGCTAACAGGAACAGCACAAGACATAGCCTTTTACAATGCTTAAGTAAAGAATGTTGCATGATAATGGATAGATTTTTGGTTTAGATGAGCCAGTTCAATAGTTCTCTAAAGGGCCTAATTACCATGCAAATGTTGCAGAAGAATGTAACCTAATTGTTAAGTAATACTAAAATAATTATTAAATGTGCAGATGTGCAAATATGCAGATGTGCAGATGGATTGAGTTTGTTTGGAGATTAAAAAATGTATATATGGATTGAATTATCTAATGACAGAGTTTGGTATAACACGAAGCAATATATTCATATGGGGTCATTTCATTTGCACATCCGCATATTTGCACATCTGCACATCATCAATTCTCTCCTTCCTGGAAAAAGTACACTACCAGGATCTTCGCATCCCCGTCCCCGATGTTGGCGGGTTTGTGGCCCAGGCGGCCGTCAAAGAAAAGGGAATCCCCTTCATTAAGGATATGTTTGTCGTTCTCTATCTGGTATTCTACTGTGCCCTGTAAAATGTATTTGTATTCGTAGGCATCGGTTTTCACCATCTGGTTGCGGCGGGCGCCTTTCTTCAGCTCCAGGATCACAATATCCACAGGAGTATTCTTCACATTTTTGGTAAGCACGCGCTTGTACAGGAATCCCCGGGCAGTTTCCTTTTCAAAGGCCTGGTAATCGGCCTGCTGTTTAATGATCACACGGCTGTTTTGCTGCGGCTGTCCTATCTCGTTAAAAAACTCGTTCATGTCCAGGTTCAGCGAGCGTATAATGTTAATGAGCACCAGCAGCGACGGTACGGTACGGTTATTTTCTATCTGGGAGATCAGCCCCTTGCTCACCGCGGCTTTATCGGCCAGCTCCTGGATAGTGATGCCTTTGGCTTTCCTTTTCTCTTTTATCTTATTGCTGATCTGGATAATGATGTCTTCCGTCATATACTACTTGATTACCATATAATAGGGTGGCCGGTCTGACAAAGAAAGTGAAACAAGCGCCAAATAGCAAACTTTTTAACAAGCTTATAACCATTCATATAATAAATTATATTTGTATAAATATGTCAGCCAAATGTTCAGTCTAGACCAGATCCTAACCATTGCCTTCACCCTTTTTGCTGTTATAGATATGGTGGGCTCCATCCCGGTGCTCATTTCCCTGAAAGAAAAACTGGGGCATATAGATTCCGGCAAAGCCACGCTGGCCTCAGGTTTCCTGATGGTGGGGTTCTTATTTGTAGGCGAGCCTTTCCTGAAATTAATGAGCGTTGACGTACACTCTTTTGCCGTGGCAGGTTCAATCGTGATCTTCGTGATCGGGCTGGAAATGATCCTGGGCATTGAGTTCTTTAAGAGTACTGATGCGGATAATAAGACCGGCAGCGTGGTGCCCATTGCATTTCCGCTCATAGCCGGTTCCGGCACACTCACTACTATTATGTCGCTGAAAGCCAACTTTGGAGAGTATAACATCCTGGCCGGTATTGTGCTGAACCTGGCTATCATTTACCTGGTGCTGCGTTCCCTGAGCTGGATAGAACGTATACTGGGCAAGGCCGGGCTGATGGTGGTACGTAAATTCTTTGGGGTGATCCTGCTGGCCATTGCCGTGAAGATCTTTAAAAGTAATGTGAACCTGTAGAAATAAGCATTTTGTAATTCAGGGTTAAAAACCTTAGTTTTGCCTTCCTTTCTAATCTGTGTTAGAATTGGCCTCGTAGTACAATGGATAGTATAAGAGTTTCCGAAGCTCCAGATCCAGGTTCGATTCCTGGCGAGGCCACTTAGCAATTTTCCAATTTTTAATTAATTCATTTTGAACCCTCTTTGGAGGGTTTCTTTATATAATATGGATGATTTTTGGGCAATTCGTTTACGGTTTTGTTTACGGATTTTTGTTTTTTATTTTGAATAGCATGATAGTCAAT
>NZ_DATCRF010000502.1:0-3584 GCF_036569125.1 Chitinophaga sp.
TAATAATACTATCGTTTCCTTATCACACGCTTACTCCCCTTCCCCATCCCGTAGAAATAATTCCCCCCTTTTCAAATAAAATAATCCCCTATATTAAAAAAATCACTAATTTGGTCCTGCGATTATTGTCGCTCCTATAAAAAAACCAATACGCCTAACCATATCCTATAACATATGGATCGCAGACAATTCCTAACCTTATCCCCTACACGCCATAAAACGGCGAAAGCCCCTTTGGGCCGCACAGATTCCGGTATTGCACCCTTTACCGGCGCCTTTGAAACGGCTCAGGCAGTACACCTATTAAAACGTGCACTGTTCGGCGCTTCTCCGGCAGATCTTAGCTGGGCTAAGGGCCTTGGCTCCATGGACCAGGCAGTAGATGCGCTGCTTACACCGCTTGCCACCATGCCCTCTCCGCCGGTAAACAACTACGGAGACGATGCTACCGGTATAGCACCCGGCGCCACCTGGGTAAATGCGCCCGCTTACGTACGCATGGAAGATGATCCCCTGGGACAGAACAGGCAGCGTTCCTACAAAGCCTGGTGGACCGGCGTAATGCTCAACCAAACCAGAAGCATACACGAAAAAATGGTGCTCTTCTGGCACAATCACTTCGTAACAGAAACACAAACGGTAACGGACCTACGTTACGTATATAAATACAATACCACACTGCGGCAATATGCCCTGGGTAATTTTAAAGCGCTTACCAAAGCCATTACCAAGGATCCCGCCATGCTCATTTACCTGAACGGTAACCTGAACGGCAAAACCGCAGCAGATGAGAACTATGCACGTGAGCTGCACGAGCTGTTCACCATCGGTAAAGGGCCCGATTCCCATTATACAGAAGACGATGTACGTGCCTCCGCACGCGTGCTCACCGGCTACCGGGTAGATGAGAACACCATTACCAGCCACTTTGATAGCACACAGCACGATTTTACCAATAAACAATTCTCTGATTTCTACGGCGCTAAAACCGTAACCGGTAAAACCGGCCCTGCGGGCGAAACAGAGCTGGACGACCTGCTGAACATCATTTTTGCACAGCCGGAATGCGCCAAGTTCATCGTGCGTAAATTATACCGCTTCTTTATCTACTACAAAATAGATGATGCTGTAGAGCAGAATGTAATTGCACCGCTGGCAGATATCTTCCGCACCAACAATTACGAAATACTGCCCGTGCTTAGCGCCTTATTTAAGAGCGAGCATTTCTACGATCCGCTGAACATGTCCTGCCTGATCAAAAGCCCCATCGATTTTTGCATAGGGCTGTGCCGTGAGTTCAGCGTGGTATTTCCTCCCGCATCTGATTACATGAACGCCTACGAAGCCTGGGACTACATCCGCGACTTCGCCGGCAAAATGCTGCAGAATATTGGCGATCCTCCGCTGGTGGCCGGTTGGGCCCCTTACTACCAGGAGCCTATGTTCCATGAAATGTGGATCAATACTGATACCCTGCCTAAACGCAATATGCTGTCCGACTACCTGGTACAGGGGCAGGGCGCACCGCATGACCTGAAAATAGATGTACTGGCCTTTGCCGATCAGCTGTCCGACCCCGGTAATCCGGTAACCTTGGTAAAGGATTCGCTGGACCTGCTGTATCGTGTAGACGTATCCGATAGCCTGCGCAGCTTTATGAAAAATTCTATCCTATTGAGCGGCCAAAGTCCTAACAGCGATTATTACTGGACCGATGCATGGCAGGCCTATAAAGGCAATCCGGGAGATGTGGCGACAAGAACAGTGGTGGAATCACGCCTGAAGGCTATGTATAAATTCATCATGGACCTGTCTGAATACCAATTATCCTGACCTTCTGAAAGACCTCTAACATGCGTAGAAGAGATTTTCTCAAACATACAGCATCAGCCGCCGTACTGCCGTCTATTATTGACGGATTTTCTGTAAAAGCATTCAGTACTTCGCCTATGTTAGCCGCCTTACAAGGCGCCGCCACGGATAATGACCATGTGCTGGTAATGATCCAGCTAACCGGCGGTAACGACGGTTTGAACATGGTGATCCCTCTGGACATTTATGATAAATACCAGGCAGCCCGCAGCAACATTGCTATTCAGCAGGGCAAGGTGCTGCCCCTGGCCAACAATATAAAAACCGGTATCCATCCGGCAATGACAGGCATTCAGCAGTTATATGAAGATGGAAAAGTGTGTATCCTGCAAAGCGTAGGCTATCCTTCACCGGATTATTCCCACTTCCGCGCTACAGATATCTGGCTGTCCGGCTCCGGCGCTAAAGATATCCTGAACACCGGCTGGGGCGGGCGTTACCTGGGTTTTGAATATCCCAACTTCCCGGAAGGATTCCCGAATGCAGATGCGCCGGATCCGCTGGCTATACAGATAGGTTCCCTCGTATCGCCGGTATTCCAGGGTACTGCCGCCAGCATGGGCATTGCCATTACCAGCGCTACAGATTTTTATGACCTGCTGGAAAATCCGCCCATTGATCCCGTGCCTAACACGCACTGGGGCGATGAGCTGACCTACATCCGCTTAATTGCAAAACAATCTGATAAATATACCGATAGCATCAAATTGGCTGCCAGCAAGGTTACTCAGCAAAGCCCTTATCCGGCTAATAACGACCTGGCTGCACAGCTCAAGATCGTTGCACGCCTGGTGGCCGGCGGTTTAAAAACCCGCATGTACATGGTGAGCACCGGTGGTTTTGATACGCACGCCAGCCAGACAGAAGCCGGCGATACCTCCAAAGGATACCACGCAGAGCTGTTAGGTAAAGTAAGCGCCGCCATTAAGGCTTTTATGGATGACCTGACCAGGCTGAAAGTATCCAAACGTGTAGTAGGTATGACGTTCTCCGAATTTGGCCGCCGCACCAAATCCAATGGCAGTATGGGTACGGACCATGGCGCTGCTGCGCCTATGATCGTGTTTGGCGATTATGTGCTGCAGGGAGTACTGGGTAACTCGCCCAACATTCCGGACGCCGCTTCCGTAGGGGATAACATTCCAATGCAGTACGATTTCCGTTCTGTATACGCCTCCATCCTGGAACAATGGTTCTGCGTAAAAGAATCAGACCTGAAAACCATTCTGCTGGATGATTACCAGCGCCTGCCTATCGTAAGCGGTATTGCCTGCGGCCTTATCACATCCACAGACGATGTGAACCAGAACGCCGGTATCAATTACATCACCAACTATCCGAATCCTTTCGCCGATAAAACCTATCTCAAGTACAAAACCAAAGGCGGTCATACCATGATCCAGATCTTTGATACCACGGGCCGCCTGATCCAGGTGCCGGTAAATAAGATCCATACGCCGGGCGACTACACCGTTACTTTCGACGGGGAGGACCTGCCTAATGGTGTGTATTATGCCCGCTTCCAGAATGGCACCATCCAGCAGGTACGCACCATGCTGAAGGTGAGATAAGCCCTGCCGCTTATCATTTCTTTGTGCAACAAAGTTGCAAATAGGGCCTTTTTGCCTATCTTTGTCGCTCACTACGCAGATAGGTGAGAAAACAGTGGTTACATAAGATCTTCGCTATCATACTCCTGGGTGTGTTTGCTT
>NZ_DATCRF010000503.1:0-2375 GCF_036569125.1 Chitinophaga sp.
CACTAATACTGCTGGCAAAAATATACCGCGCAGGCATTGCTGAAGCAACCTGCAAGCAACTGATCACAGAATGTATCAGCTTCATACTGCAGCATAAGATACCGTTGTCAGCAACCGGCCTGCATGCTATGTACCCGGCCATACTGGATGGCAAGCCTGGTAATGCCAACAGCCGCCTGGCATGGTGTTACGGCGATCTGAATGTAGCATGGACCTTCTGGTACTGCGGTAAAGTGCTGGATGAAAAAAGCTGGATGAATGAAGCCCTTGAAACTATGCACTATAATACCCGGCGTTTTACCAATGAAACAGCAGGGGTAATAGATAACTGCATTTGCCATGGATCCAGCGGCATTGCTGCTTTTTACCGGAAGTTCTGGTTTGAAACAGGGGATGCCTCTTTTTATGAATGCGCCGCCCATTGGCAGAACAAAGCAACAGAGCTGATCGCTTTTTCGGAAGAAGATGGTAAGCACGGCATCCGCGTATGGCAGGGCAAGGATAAGCTCTGGGATTATTCCTGGGACCTGCTGGATGGCGGCAGCGGCGTAGGATTGTCATTATTATCGCATTTACAGGATCGTCCATTACCGTGGGATGAATGTTTCCTGCTTTCGTGAACCACATTTGCTAATGAAAAAGGAGCTGTTATGGCCTTGTCGCATTCAGGATTCTTTTTATTAAGAAGTCCGATTTTTCCGGTAACACAGTACCGCAGGGTATTGGATAACAGCCTGCAGGCGCTGGCTGTTGAGCACCCGGTTTTCCTGTACGCACTGGCTGTTGCATCCGGGGAGCTGTTGAAAGAGCTGGAACGTTACCTTGCCAACCCCGCTGCCTTTACACCTAAGAAAATAGAAAAGCTGCAGCGGGCAATATATAAGTATTGGGTAAGAGCCTGCACCCGCAGCACGCCCTATGGCCTGTTTGCAGGCTGCACTACGGGAACAGTAAGCGGAACAACTGCCTGGCAGCTGGCGCCACTGGCCCATGTACGCCAGCATGTGCGGCTGGATATGGATTATTATACCAGGATCTGTCATCATATTCAGCGCTTACCCGCTATAAGGGAAGCGCTCATCTATTATACCAATAACAGCGTTTACAAAAGCGGGGAAAAGTTCCGGTATGCGGAATATATCATTGCCAATAACCGGCGTAAGTACCTGCTAACCGCAGTGACCGACGCTGTCTTTATACAAAAGATCATCCGGGAAGCTGCCGCCGGCTTAACCATACCCGAAATGGTATTACTGATAACCACTGAGGATGATTCCATCACTGCAGAAGAGGCGCGCGCTTTTATAAATGAGCTGATAGATGCACAGCTGCTGATCTCAGAAATAGAACCCCGCATCACAGAAACCGATAACCTGCAGGCGCTTATTAAGCGCCTGTCATCCATAGAAGCAGCGGGTCCTGTAAGGGAGAGCCTGCAGCAGCTGCAGCACTTTTTTCAGCAGCAGGATTTTGAACAGGGCCGCTTAGGCGCCATTCATGATACCTGCAATGCTGCATTTCCCCTGGATGCGCCCAAAGACCTGCTGCAGGTAGATCTGTTTAAAACTGCTGCTGCCTGCACCATCAGCGAAAAACTTTTAAGCGGACTACTGCAGCAGGTGAACCAGCTAATGGCCCTTTGCCATGGATATGCAAAAGGTGGAAACCCGGAGCTGGCGGGTTTTGTGAGCCGGTTCAAAGAGCGGTATGAGGCGCAGGAAGTACCGCTTAACCTGGTACTGGATGCTGAAACAGGTATTGGTTACGGCAGTAGCCTTGACAGCATCATTCACGCCCCCTTTGTGGAAGATATAGCCGGTAATAATGGCACTGAAACTGCGGCTGCCCTAAGCTGGTCGCCTGTGCAGCAATTGTGCCTGGAAAAGTATGAGGATCATCTGCGTAGGGGTGGGCCCGTTACCATCACCGATGAAGAGCTTAAAAAGTTAGGCGACCCCGAAAAGCTGCCTTTTGCACGCAGCAGCTACCTGTTTGGCTCCTTATATGCCAATACAGCTGCAGATGCGGATAATGGCGTTTATTCCTTTGCGTTACAATCCATGGGCGGCCCTTCAGCGGCTAACCTGCTGGGCCGCTTTTGTAGCGGCGACCCGCAATTGGCTGCTCATGTACATGCTGCACTGGCAGCAGAGGAAGCAGCATACCCGGATGTTATTTTTGCGGAAGTAGTGCATTTCCCCGAAGCCCGCGCCGCCAATGTGCTCATTCGCCCGCCTTTGCGTCAATATGAGATCCCCTACATAGGTTTGTCCGGCGTAGCGCCTGCCTGCCAGCTGCCGGTATCGGACCTGATGGTATCTGTACAGGATAATGAAGTGGTGCTGAGAAGCAAGCGCCTGAATAAGCGTGTGATT
>NZ_DATCRF010000504.1:0-10556 GCF_036569125.1 Chitinophaga sp.
GTAAGCTGGGCGGCCAGGCCGATGTGCCGGGGGTAAAAGGTTTGTGGAAAGACTTAACGGATTCCGTGAACATCATGGCCTCCAACCTTACCTCGCAGGTGCGTAACATTGCGGAAGTAACTACCGCAGTGGCCAACGGTGACCTGTCGCGTAAGATCGAGGTGGATGTAAAAGGCGAGATCCTGAAGCTGAAAAATACCATCAATACCATGGTGGAGCAGCTGCGCGCATTTGCCTCCGAAGTAACGCGTGTGGCGCGTGAGGTGGGTACAGATGGTAAGCTGGGCGGCCAGGCATTTGTGCCCGGTGTAGCCGGTACCTGGAAGGACTTGACGGACTCTGTGAACCAGATGACGGGTAACCTTACCTCGCAGGTGCGTAACATTGCGGAAGTAACCAAGGCCGTGGCCTCCGGTGACCTGTCCAAAAAAGTGACCATTGACGTAAAGGGCGAAATATTAGACCTGAAGAACACCATCAATACCATGGTGGACCAGCTGAACTCCTTTGCCTTTGAGGTAACGCGCGTGGCGCGTGAAGTAGGTACGGAAGGTAAGCTGGGCGGCCAGGCAGAAGTACAGGGCGTGGGCGGTACCTGGAAAGACCTCACCGACTCCGTGAACATGATGGCCTTTAACCTTACCAACCAGGTGCGTGGTATTGCCAAGGTAGTAACCTCTGTGGCTACCGGTAACCTGAAACAAAAGCTCTCCATCGTATCCCGCGGTGAGGTGGCGCAGCTAACAGAAACCATTAATGAAATGATCGATACCCTGGCGGTGTTTGCCGACCAGGTAACCACCGTGGCCCGTGAAGTGGGTGTGGAAGGGCGTTTGGGCGGCCAGGCCAGTGTGCCCGGCGCATCCGGTATCTGGAAGAACCTTACGGAGAACGTGAACCAGCTGGCAGAGAACCTGACCACGCAGGTGCGCGCTATTTCCGCAGTAGCATCTGCCGTAACCAAAGGCGATCTTACGCAAATGATCCGTGTGGAAGCCAAAGGTGAGGTGGAAGAGCTGAAGGATACCATTAACCAGATGATCGCCAACCTGAAGGAAACCACGCTGCGTAACCAGGAACAGGACTGGCTGAAATCCAACCTGGCCAAGTTCACGCAGATGCTGCAGGGCCAGAAAGACCTGAACACGGTAACCCGCCGTATCCTTTCTGAGCTGGCGCAGGTGGTGAATGCGCAGAAGGGTATGTTCTACATCCTGGAAGATGAATCGGCCAACCCCAAGCTGAAATTGTTCGCAGCCTATGCCTATGGCGATGAAGTGACCCTGAGCCGTGAGTTCTCGCTGGGACAGGGCCTGGTAGGGCAGTGCGCCGTGGAAAAGAAACAGATCTTACTCACCAATGTACCGGGTGATTATATTAAAATAAGCTCCGGCCTGGGAGAAGCCCGGCCGCTGAACCTCATTGTATTACCGGTGTTGTTTGAAACGCAGATCAAGGCCGTAATCGAGCTGGCCTCTTTTGATACGTTTAACCAAACCCACCTCGACTTCTTAAGCCAGCTAACGGAAAGTATCGGTATCGTGTTAAACACCATTGAAGCCAACTCCCGTACAGAGGCCCTGCTGGAACAGTCCCAGTCACTGGCCGATGAGCTGAGAAGAACCAACGAAGAGCTGCAGGATAAAGCCCACCTGCTGGTAAAACAGAAGGAGGAAGTGGAAGAAAAGAACATGGAGGTGGAAGAAGCGCGCCGTTCCCTGGAAGAAAAAGCAGAACAGCTGCAGCTTACCTCCAAGTACAAATCAGAGTTCCTGGCCAATATGTCGCATGAGCTGCGCACGCCGTTGAACTCCTTACTCATACTGGCGCAGCAGCTGTATGAGAACCATGAAGGTAACCTGAGCGAAAAACAGGTACGTTACGCGAAAACCATTCACAGCTGCGGGGACGACCTGATACAGCTGATCAACGATATCCTGGATCTGTCCAAGATCGAATCCGGTTATATTTCTACAGACTTTATCAATGTACGTTTTGGTGAAGTGGTAGCCTTTGTGGAAACTACCTTCAAGCATATCTCCGAAAGCAAGAACCTGCGCTTTGGTATTATGATCGATGAGCAGCTGCCGCAAAGCCTGGAAACGGATGTGCAGCGTTTGAACCAGATCCTGAAGAACCTGTTGTCCAACGCCTTTAAGTTCACGGAAAAGGGCGAGGTACGGTTACGGATCTACGAAGCCGCGCGCAACTGGAAAACCGCCAATGCCAGCCTGGATAATGCGGGCCGTGTGGTGGCATTTGAGATCAGGGATACCGGCATCGGTATTTCCAAGGATAAGCAGAACATTATCTTTGAAGCCTTTCAGCAGGCAGAAGGTTCTACCAGCCGTAAATACGGCGGTACCGGCTTGGGGCTGTCTATCAGCCGTGGCCTGGCCGATCTGCTGGGCGGTTCCATTGAGCTGGAAAGCGAGGCCGGAAGGGGAAGCGCCTTTACCCTGTTCCTGCCCTTGCAGTATAACCCGGCCGCCATCAAAAAAGAAAAACAAAGCAACCTGCTGAAAGTAGGGGAGTATAAATTATCTGAGGGCGATGATAGCGCAGTGATCCAATCTGTACCCACTGTGAAAACCGCGGATACCCGCGACCTGGAAGGGCTGAATGAGATCATTAACGAGATCGGGGACGACCGCACACACATAACTGAAACGGACAAAGTAATGCTGATCGTGGAAGATGATGTGCGTTTTGCCAAGATCATGCAGGAGAAGGCGCATGAAATGGGCCTGAAAGTTGTGGTAGCTACCAGCTTCGGGGAGGTATTTGACCTGACCAATAAATACAATCCCATTGCCGTTACTTTAGATGTAAAGCTGCCGGATGCCAGCGGCTGGCGTGTGCTGGACCTGTTTAAGAACGATGTGAACCTGCGGCATATCCCCATTCACCTCATTTCCGGTGAGGAGAACCGTATGCTGGCCATGCACCGCGGCGCGCGCAGCTTTAACCTGAAGCCCATGAAAGCAGAAGCGCTCACCATATTGTTTAATAATATAATTGAGCAGGATGGCCGCAGATCCAAGCGGGTGCTGGTAGTAGAGGACAATGAGCTGGAAGCCTCCCAGATAGCCGGTGTGCTGGATAATGAAGACCTGATAGAGATCGAGGTGGCGCCCAATGGTAAAGAAGCGCTGGAACATATTAACAGCACCGCTTACGATTGTATTATTGCAGATTATATGCTGCCCGATATTGATGGGGTAGAATTTATAACGAATATTTATACCATCAATAAGCTCAATACCACGCCGGTGATCGTATATTCAGCCAAGGATTTTTCCAACAAGGAAAAGAACCGGCTGAAACAGTATGCCAACAAGATCTTACTGAAAAGCGCCAGCTCCCTGGAGCTGCTGCTGGAAGAAACTGTGATGCAGCTGCACCTGAACCACAACGTGCTGCAGCCGGAAAAACGGCGTATGATCGAAGAGCTGCGCTCGCAGAAAGATGTGCTGCTGCATAAGAATGTGCTGGTAGTGGATGATGATGTGCGTAACCTGTTTGCCCTTACCACGGCCTTTGAACGGTACCACATCAATACCATTACGGCGGAAAGCGGCCGGGAAGCCATTAACATTATGGCGGAGAACAACGATATAGATATTGTGCTTATGGATATTATGATGCCTGAAATGGATGGGTATGAAACCATGCAGAAGATCCGGAGGGAGCATAAGAACAGCGCATTACCTATTATTGCAGTTACCGCAAAAGCCATGAAAGGGGACCGGGAGAAATGCCTGGAAGCAGGCGCCTCCGATTATATTACCAAACCACTGAAAATTGACCAGCTGCTGTCTTTAATGCGCATCTGGTTATACAGGTAAAAGAAAAGGATACTTAAAAAACTATATGCGGTTGCAGGAAAATGATCCGATAAAAATATTAGTGGTAGACGACAGGCCGGATAACTTATTATCCATCTCCACCATACTGGAGCGGGAAAGTTATGTTACTGTCAAAGCCAGCTCCGGCAGGGCAGCATTAAAAATACTGCTCACGGAATATGACTTTTCCCTGATATTGATGGATGTGCAGATGCCGGACATGAACGGCTTTGAAACCGCTTCCCTCATTTATCAGCGTGACAGGTTAAAGAATATTCCCATCATCTTTATCACGGCCTATAGTCATGAAGAGGAAACCATGTTCAAAGGCTATAAGGTAGGTGCGGTAGATTTTATTTATAAGCCGGTGAACCCGGAGCTGCTGCGCATGAAGGTAGGTGTGTTCGTGGAGCTGTACCAGAAAACACAATCGCTGATAGCACAGGAGCAAAAGCTGCTGAGCATCAATGCCTCCCTGCAAAAAGAGATCGAAGAAAGAGAAGCCTCCGAGCAAAGGGTACGGGAGCTGAACCGGCAGCTGATGCAGAACAACCAGCGCTTAAAAGCAGCCAACGAAGAGCTGGACCGCTTTGCCTACATAGCCTCGCACGACCTGCAGGAGCCCCTGCGCAAGATCCGTATGTTCAGTGATCTGATCGTACAGAAAAAAGGCACGGCAGGAGAGATGGATAAGCATGTGCAGAAAATCACCAACGCCACAGAACGTATGCAGCAGCTTATCAGCGACCTGCTGCGTTTTTCACGGCATTCCGTAAGCAAAGGGGATTTTGTGCATACAGACCTCAGCGCTGTGATCCGCGAAGCTATAAAGGAGCTGGAGCTGAAGATCCAGCATGTGGATGCGCGTATCACCATTGATGAAATGCCCTCTACCCTGGTGATCCCTACCCTGATACAGCAGGTATTCCACAACCTGATCGCCAATGCTATTAAGTTCTGCAAAAAGGGAATACCGCCGGAAGTGCACATTTATGCCCGGCATGAGGCCCCGCTGGTACCCCACAATGGGAACGCGGAACAATTGTATTACAACATTTATGTGAAAGACAATGGTATTGGTTTTGAAGCCAAGTACCTGGACGATATTTTCATTCCTTTCAAACGCCTGCACAGCTACCATGAAATTGAAGGATCGGGCATAGGCCTGTCCATCTGCAAAAAGATCATGGAGCAGCACAACGGTTTCATAACCGCCACCAGCGTGCTGAATGATGGGGCCACCTTTATCATCGGCATCCCGGAAAAGCAGGTTTCCTTGCTCTAAACATTTAACACAACATCATAACAGAAAAAAACAAAGGCACATCTGCACATCTGCACATCTGCACATTTGCACATCTGCACATCTGCCTCTGGCCTACCGCTTTTGTACAATCTGGACTATTCAGGGGTACCAGCATGTTAGCATCTTTGTACCGTACCTGAAAACAAACACGCTATGCTGCTTAAAATTGCACACACCTATAGGTCCTCTTTCAGTGATCTGAGCCGGGAAACCTGGCTGCTGAGCCTTGTATTGCTGGTAAACCGTTCCAGCACCATGGTAGCGCCTTTTATGAGCATGTATATTACCCAAAGCATGCACCGCAGCATTGCCGATGCAGGGCTGATCATTACCCTGTTCGGCGCCGGCGCAGTAGCCGGTTCCAGCGTAAGCGGCTATTTTATAGACCGGTTCAGCTTCCGCGTCGTACAGGTATTTACCGCCATAGCAGGGGGCCTGCTGTTCCTGTTATTCGGTTATGTGCAGGATTTTTCCCTGCTGTGTGTAATGACAGTGCTGCTTAGCTTTGTGGTAGAAGCTTTTCGCCCGGCCAATGCCGCTGCAGTAGCCGCTTATTCCACCCCGCAAAATCTTACCCGCTCTTACTCCCTGAACCGGCTGGCCATGAACATTGGCTGGGCGTTGGGTACTTCTGTAGGCGGTATCCTGGCTGCTATTAATTATCACCTGCTGTTTTGGGTGGAAGGCATTGTATATATGATCGTTGGAGGGCTGGTGCTCACCTTATTACCAGCCGTTAAGCAGCCGGTAAAACCTGCTGTAGCAGCGGAAAAAGTGCCGGAACAATCCCCTCTCTGGAAAAACGGTTACCTCTTAAAGTTCTTAATGGTAGTGATCATTTACATGAGCTGTTTTATGATCATGTTCCGCCTGGCCCCTGTGTACTGGAAAGAGAGCCTGCATATTAATGAAGCCACTATCGGTATGCTGTTGGGTCTTAACGGCGTTATCATTGCCCTGTTTGAAATGGTGCTGGTACGTTACTGGGAAAGCCGCCGTTCCGCCATTTATTATATTATTTCAGGCGTTATAGCTACCGCCCTGGGCTACACGCTGCTGGCAGTGCCGGGCATGGCGCCTATGGTAGCCGCAGCCGGCTCCATGATCTTTTTAACCCTGGGTGAAATGATGGCCTTACCTTTTATTAATACGGTGATCATGGGCAAAGCCAATGAGCATAACCGTGGTAAATTTGCCGCTGCTTTTGCGGTAACCTGGTCGGCCGCGCAGGTGCTGGGACCCGGTGGCGGCGCGCTGATCACGCAAACATGGGGTTACAATGCCTTATGGATCACGCTGATTATTGTATGCATCAGCTGTGCGCTTGCCTTCAAATTCATTAACAGAAAATAAAAAGGTGTTAACTTTCCCCCTGGTATGAACAACACTACATCACCCATACGGTCTGTGAATGTAATGCGGTATGTAACGCCTTTACGCGAAGGTGGCTCTATGCCGGCTATTGCCGAAGCAGATGACGATTTCTTATACGTGCTCAAATTCAGGGGCGCAGGGCAGGGCGTTAAAGCATTGATAGCGGAGCTGATAGGCGGTGAGCTGGCCCGGGCATTAGGCTTAAAAGTGCCGGAAATAGTATTTGCCCACCTGGATACCGCCTTTGGCCGTACTGAACCTGATGAGGAAATACAGGACCTGCTGAAAGCCAGTGTAGGCCTTAACCTGGCGCTGCATTACCTGGAAAGCTCCATTACTTTTGATCCTGCGGTATATACCATCAATGCCTCGCTGGCTTCGCAGATCGTGTGGCTGGATTGCCTGATCACGAATGTGGACCGTACAGCGCGTAACACCAATATGCTCATGTGGGGGCGGGAGCTGTGGCTCATAGATCATGGCGCCTCTTTATATTTTCACCACACCTGGACCAACTGGAAAGAGCATGCGCTGCGGCCCTTTGCCCAGGTAAAAGATCATGTGCTGCTGCCGCAGGCCTCCCTGCTGGATTCTGCAGATATTGCCGGCCGCGCCATTCTTACGGAAGAGCGCATCCGCGCTATTGTATCGCTGGTGCCGGATGAATGGCTGCTGGCAGATACACAGGAGGCAGGTGACGCCAATGAACGCCGGGAAGTATACATACAGTTTTTAACCACACGCATCGCATCGTCAGAAATTTTTGTAAAAGCCGCACAACATGCAAGGGAAAGTCTTATTTGAATACGCCGTTATCCGCATCGTACCCCGGGTGGAGCGGGAGGAATTCATCAATGTAGGCGTTATTCTCTACTGCAAAGAGCGTAAGTTCCTGCAGGCGGTGTTTACTTTGGATGAAGAAAAGTTACGGGTAATAGGCCCCGGAACCGATGTGCAGGAAGTAAGGGATTATTTGCAAGCCTTTGAGCAGATCTGCTGCGGAGGCGCTAAGAGCGGGCCTATAGGGCAGCTGGAAGTAGCTTTGCGTTTCCGCTGGCTTACGGCCACACGCAGCACCATTTTACAAACCTCCCGCGTGCATACCGGTTTTTGCAGTGATCCGGCGTTTGCCCTGCAACGGCTACACGCCCAGCTGGTGCTCTAATACATAAATAAAAATGCCGCCTATGCCCATGCCAATAACGCCGCCAATAACAGCGGCAATGGCATCCAGTACCTCATAGTGCCCTTTGCCGGTTACCAGCGATAATACCTCAAAGCCATAGCTGATGGCCACTACGGCCACGAAAGTAAGCAGGGTATCCAGCACCGGCCTGCCCGGCAGCAGGTACCAGGCCACGCTTTGCAGCAGGGCGCCCATCAGGATGCCCACATAAAAATGCGTCCACTTATCCGGTCCTATTTTTTTCAGCATAGCAGTAAAGTACGTAAAAAAGCAGCTTGCCGGTGCTGATAAATTTGAGATGTTTTGCATACATATTGATACAAATGAAACATCCACAACCATTATCTTGCACACTAAACCACGTTCTGGAACTGAAAATTCATTTACCCATGCGAATAAAAAACTGGATATTCCTCGTTCTGTTGTCTGTAGTAGCAGGCAATGTAAATGCACAAAAGAAAAAACAAACGGAAACAGCTGCACCGGGCCAGCAATGGTCTGTTGAAAAAGCCAATCAATGGTATAGTGAGCACCCCTGGCTAACCGGCGCCAATTACATTCCCGCCAATGCTATTAACCAGCTGGAAATGTGGCAGGCAGCTACTTTTGACCCTGCCACCATTGATAAGGAATTAGGCTGGGCCGAATCTATTGGTTTTAACACAATGCGTGTATTCCTGCATTCCGTAGCCTGGCAGCAGGATCCGGAAGGATTTAAAAAACGGGTGGACCAGTTCCTGGGCATTGCAGATAAACATCATATTCAGCCATTGCTGGTATTCTTTGACGATTGCTGGAATAAAGAGCCCAAAGCAGGTAAGCAGCCGGACGTTAAACCCGGCATCCACAACTCCGGCTGGATGCAGGACCCCGGGCAGCCCGCTTCCTCAGACCCGGCCAACTTTCCGCCGCTGGAAAAATATGTGAAAGATGTGCTCACCCATTTTGCGCACGACAAACGCATTCTGCTGTGGGATCTGTATAACGAACCTGGTAATAATAAAAAAGGCGATTCTTCCATGGCGCTGCTGACCAGCGTATTTAAATGGGCAAGGGAAGTAAATCCTGATCAGCCCATTAGCGCCGGCTTATGGTCATGGGGCCTGGAAAACCTGAATACTTTCCAGCTCACCCACTCCGATATTGTTACCTATCATGATTATGAAGAGCCGCAATGGCACCAGCGTGTAATAGAGCTGTTAAAAGCCAATGGCCGCCCGCTGATCTGTACCGAATATATGGCCCGCACCCGCAACTGCCGTTTTGCCAACACCCTGCCAATGCTCAAAAAAGAAAAAGTGGGCGCTATTAACTGGGGTTTTGTAAATGGTAAAACCAATACTATTTATGCCTGGGATACTCCGTTGCCGGATGGCAGCCAGCCAATAGAATGGTTCCATGATATTTTTGAAAAGGATGGTACCCCGTACCGCCAGGATGAGGTGAACCTTATTAAAAAGCTGAACGGCAAATAAACCGCTTTAATTTATGTATGATTCCCCGGTACCTGCGTGCCGGGGAATTTTTATTTTATAAATACCTATCTTGTATTGCGTACATCCCCGTCAATACAAAGGCCATGAAACATAGATCCCGCGTGTGGTTGCATATATGCATGCTGGTAATGCTGTTAACCCTGCGTACCCAGGCGCAAATGGTAACAGGGCTTAACCGCGACAGCCTGCGGCGTGCGCTGCATACCTTGCCAGTGGATACCAATAAGGTAATGGCTTTCATTACTTTGGGCCAGCAGTATGAGAACAACCTTCCCGATTCCGCTTTGTATTACTATGAGCAGGCGCGGAGCCTGAGCCTGCAGCTGCATTATCCTGCCGGTTTTGTACGGTATGTAAATAACTATACGGCCGTGTTAAATATGCAGGGCCGGTATAATGAATCGCTTAAGCTGGACCTGCAGGCAGTGGATACCTGCCGCCGCTACGGTTTGCAGGAGCAGCTGGTAAAAGTGCTGATCAATACCGGCGTGGTATACCAGTATAAGGAAGATTATGGCAGAGCGGCAGATTATTACATGAAATCCTTACCCTTGCTGGAAAGCAGTGGCAATCTTGCCATGCTGTCTGTTATGTACGGGAATTTATGCGGCATGTACCGTAACCTGCACCAGCTGGATAAAGGATATCAATATGCCCGCAAGGCCCTGCAGTATGGTGAGCAGAGTGGTAATGAATACGCCGTGGGTGCGGCCTGCAGTAACCTGGCCAATTCCCTGCAGGACCTGGACAGCACTGCCGCTGCCGTACATTACGCGCAGCGCGCCTATAACACCGGCAAGCAGCTGGATGATATTACTTTGCAGGAATCTGCGCTTATGAGCCTGGGTAACAGTTATAAAAGAACTAATCGTTACGATCAGTATTTAGCCGCATTCAGATCGGCCCTGCCACTGGCCCGCATGCTGGATGACGTGAACGGGCAGGCGATTGCCATGCAGGGTATTACAGAAGGATTGTACTGGACCAAACAATACAAGCAAGCCGCTATCAGTGCAGATACCGCCCTTGCTTATGCAAAGGCGCATGATCAGAAAGAAGTAGCACGCAGCTTATTCCTGTTAATGTCTGACATACAAATTGCGTTGGGCAACCAGCTGCTGACACGGCAATACCGCTATATGTACGATTCTGCCCGCGATGCGCTGATGAACGATAACCTGCAAAAGGACATCCAGGAACTGGAGACCAAATACGAAGTGGAGAAAAAGCAGCACCAGCTGCTGGAAAAAGACCGGCAGGCATTGCACCAGCGTTTGTGGTTAACAGCCGCCATTGCAGGCATCCTGATCTTATGCTTATTGCTGCTGCTCACCTACCGTTATTAC
>NZ_DATCRF010000505.1:0-5242 GCF_036569125.1 Chitinophaga sp.
GAGACAGGATAAAGCCTTAGATGGCTTAAAGCTGCACGGTTAGGCCGCTATTCGTAGTCAAATGTGGTTTCAGGTAATACCTGGAGTTCAATGAACTGGTTTGTCATTTAAAGATCAAAAAAAGGGGATACCGTTATTTAATATACTTTTTAGTATATTTTTGTGGCGTCAATAATCGTTTGATGACAAAAGCAGAAAGAACGAAGAAATTTATCATTGAACAGGCGGCTCCTATTTATAATGAAAAGGGAGTTGCAGGAACCAATGTGGATGACGTTTTAGAGGCTACAAAATTAACCAAAGGAGCAATTTATAGTCATTTTAAGAATAAAGATGATTTGTCCATGCAGGTAACGGATTATTTGCTGGAAAAAATATGTTCAGGTATTGCCCAGGTTATGAAAAAGGAAGCCAGTGCAAAAGGGAAGATCTTTGCTTATCTCGATTTTAACAAAAAGCCGTTGAATCCTTACATAAAGGGCGGCTGCCCTATGTTTAATATGGCTGTGGAGTTTGATAGTGATAACAATTCGTCTATTAGGCCAAAGATCGGGGAGAATTTATATGTTTCACAAAAGAACTTCGCTTCTATTTTGCGGGAGGGAATTAAAAATGGTGAGTTTTCATCTGCTCTTGATCCGGACGCCTATTCATTTAAAATGTTTGCGGCGATAGAAGGGGCAATTATTATGTGCCGTGCGATGAATAATGAGCGGCCGATGCAAGGGTTGATCAAAAGCTTAAAGAGCGAACTGGAGGCCTACGAGCTTTGATTTTTTTTGAGTAATAATATACCAAAAGGTATATTTTACCGGAATAAGAAATTCATAAATAAAAACTGAAAACATGGAAAAGCCTAAAATTTTAGTTACAGGCGCAACCGGGTCAACAGGCGCTCCATCTGTAGAGATGTTATTACAAAGGGGCCACCCGGTACGCGCCTTAGTACATAAAGAAGATGTGCGATCGACCCGCCTGAAGAACCTTGGCGCGGAAATAATTGTGGGTGATATGCAGAACATGGATGACGTTCGTGCAGCCTGGAAAGGTGTTAAAAGAGGATATTTTTGCTATCCACTGAATCCGGACCTGTTAGATGTTACCGTTATTTTTGCACAGGCTGCAAAAGAAGCCGGCGCTGAATTCATCGTTAACATGTCGCAAAAGCAGGTTGCAGCTACCGCTAAAAGTCCTGCAACGATACGGCACTTTTTATCAGAAGAAGTGTTTCGCTGGTCAGGCATTCCAACTACCCATTTACGGCCAACTTTCTTTTCAGAATGGTTCCTGTACATTGCTCATCAAATTAAAGCCGGGAAACTGCAAATGCCTTTCCCTGAAGATGCCCGGCATGCGCCGGTAGCCGGGGAAGATCTGGCACGCACCATCGCAAGTATTTTAGCGGAGCCAGGGCCACACATTAATAGGGCTTATCAGCTTTTTGGACCGGAACTTTTAAGCTATGCAGAAATAGGTGAAGTATTTAGCCAAACCTTAAATAAGGATATTATTTACGAGCAAAATAGCGTTCAATCAATGGCAGATTCAATGGGATTAGGAGGAAGTGACCACTTTAAAGATCACCTTGCGAATGTTATCAGCGACGATCTTTTCGGTACACCGGATATGAATGATGTGATTGAAAAAATTACCGGCAAAGGGCCAATGACTTTAGCTGAGTTTATAGATAAGAACCGGACAGCTTTCACCACTTAATTTTGGTGCAGCTGTATAGGCAGATGATAGAGTTTTCGCCATGAGCTTACTGGGGCGCCATGAATACCTTTAACGATATTTCTCTTCAAGCCCATACAATACATCCACCAACTTCTCCGGACATTCCCTCATCACATTGTGCGCACAATGTATTGTTTCCACATGCCAATCCGGAGCATCTTTTAAATTTTCATATTGTTTAACAAAGGGGCTTGGCTCCCAGCCACTGAGAAAAATGAATACACGGTTAAGCACCCGTTCATAATCTCCGCTCAAATGTAAATTTTGCATGAAGGTGGCCAGGGGATGCGGTCTTCTCCGGTCATCCGCGCCCGCTGGAACTTCAACCGAGAAGCCATCCCTGCCTGCTCCGGCTACAAAACGTTGCCGGTACATTTCAGTGGTAAGGCTCCAGCAGGAATCTCCATCTTTAGGAATATAAGCATCAATATAAACAAGCGCATGGATCCTTTCCGGAATTTTATCTGCCACGCCTGTAATAACTAACCCGGCATAGCTATGACCGCATAAGATCACATTGGTGAGATCTGCTGTTACAAGCTTGTCTGTTACGAACCGGATATGGGCATCTAAGTTTATTATCCTGTCTGAGGGCCCGGGTTGTGGTTCAAGGCCCGGTAAGGTTAATGAAATACATTTTTTCCCTAACTGCTCCAGCTTACTGGTTATTGGATCGTAAGCCCAACCACCGTGCCATCCTCCGGGAATAAAAACATATGTTCTTTCATCTTTCATAATGGATAAGTTGTACCAGGTAATTCACAAGTTTCGCAAGATAAACAAAATACTACACTGTGAATTACCTGGCCAACGGCAACTTATCTACTTTAAAACTGTACCGTACCCAATTAGTTTTTGATGAACTTTTTAACAACCGTTTTATTACCCCTGCTAATTATAAGCGTGTATAAGCCTGGTTTTAGCGTGGATACATCAATG
The DNA here is from genome assembly GCF_036569125.1 of Chitinophaga sp. Lineage (GTDB taxonomy): Bacteria > Bacteroidota > Bacteroidia > Chitinophagales > Chitinophagaceae > Chitinophaga. The sequence continues at coordinate 2,677 of NZ_DATCRF010000505.1, forward strand.
CCATTACCTGAAATCACCGTGTTTATTACCGGATGCCCCAGCACATTTAAAACAGCGGCTTTGGCGCCGGTAAGTTCTTTGGAAGAAAAGAAAAGAGTTTGCGTTGCGGGGTTAGGATAAAGGGTTAATTTATTTTCTGTGCTGAGTGTCTTTTTTTCTGCAGATACAATTTTTGCTACGTTTTGTACCAGCTTCCATTGCCCGCATAGCTGGCTGTTATTACCCCACTGGCGAACATTTGCGCCATTTGCGGAGCTGGCATCTGCCACTTCTACTACTTTGCCGCTATGTTTGGGAATGATCTTATAGTATCCATCTGTTGTAGCTACCAGTACAAATTGTTGATTAAAACCGCTTACATAATCCCACTGGTGTACGTTTGCGCCTTCATCTTTACTCACGCCCGACACATCTACTGCTTTACCACTGGCTACTACATTGATCCGGTATGCCCCATCACCCAGGTGTGTTAGCTGGAACTGCTGATTATTTCCTCCGGCATATTCCCACTGCTGAATATTTCCGCCATTTTCCTGAACATGCTCTGCTGCCAGGTCCATATATTTGCCGCTGTTCCGGTTTTGAATAAAATAGGCGCCTGCTAAATTGGTTACCCCGGCTGTTCGTACGCGTAAGGAGGAAACTTTATCATTTAATCCATCTGCAACCAGGCAGCTTACATTCCCGCTATATGTTTTAGAAGCACCACTGAAATTGTCATCGTCGTAAAGCGTTACCTGAAATCCTTCCGCTACGGTAAGGCTTGATAACAGGTCGTTTCCTATGCCCAGGGATTGCAGCCTGCTTAGATTATAGTCGCCTGCTTCCAATCCATTGGCAAAGCCCTTGAAATCACAGTCGTTGTAAAAGTTTGCAACTTCTTTCTGGCTTTTGGTACGGATACCAAAGATCGTATTCACCCTGTTTGCCAGTTCCTGGAGATTAATATTGTTGTCGTTATATACCCAGTAAAATCCTCCTTTGGAATTACAATTGTTCTTGGCCCGTGTCATTTTATCGGCTACGGTATTTCCATTCTCATAATTCAGATCGCCTGTGTGCAGCTCAATATTGTTGATGTTCCAGTCACATGGATTATTGCCGGCGCCTCCCTCATACCATTGTAAATAGATCTTATCCACGGCCCCGCTGCGCTGGTTATTAACATTGGTAGCCAAGCTTTGCCAGTATGCCTTATTCATATAAGGGGCCAGCGTGGTTTTATATCCAATGCCGGCTAGCATAACATGGAAAGCGGTAGCAGAATTAACGTCATAGGCTTCTTCATCGTCGTTATTAATGGCGTCTATAGAAGGAATAGCCGCTTTAAGCGCCTGGAAATTACGGTAAAGGATACTTCCGGTACCTGTACCCTGACTATTGACCAGGTTCCTGATATTTGTGTAGGAGTGACTGCCCCAGCCGCCAATGCAGGTTTCCACCCTGTTGATAGAGGTGACGCCGGTTTTGAGCGCAGTTACATCAGCAATGTAGTTAGGATTGGTGGAACCGAAAACGTAAGATCCGTTTGAGCAGATGGTTTGTCCATCCGTAGTCAGGTCGCCGTTCGCCTCAACCGTGACGTTAAAGAGTATTACATAGGTAAAACCCGAAGCTTTCAAGTCAGCTATGGTATGATTCCTTTCTCTGCGGAAATGCCCGCCAACGTAAATGCCTGATTGGGCGGAGGTGGATTCACTTGCGAATACAATGATCAATAGAAAAAGTACAGACAGAAGTTTAGAATTAGTGCTCATAATTAATATGGTTTTTTAGGATGTAATGTGAATTAATCAGGGATCGGGCATAGCTGTGCACCAGGCCCCCTGGTACACAGCTATGCCCGATGGCTTTCAAATATGGCAAAGGATATCATGAACAAAGCAGCTACAGACGCAGCAGTTTTATCGTGTTGGTTAACTTTCTGCTGGTCTCATCATAAATATTCAGCAGGTACAACCCTTTGCTTAAAGGTGTACTAACGGTCACTGCTACACGGCCCTGGTTTACTACCCGCTGGGTATACACAACCCGGCCCTGCTGGTCGAGCAACGACAGGATAAATGCCCTATCAGGAGACAGCCCGGTGAGGGTAAATTGCTGGCTAAACGGGTTAGGTGATATGCTGAGATGTTCCTGCACCATTATCCCGTTCTTCTGTTGCGACCTTGCCATGAGCGGTTGCGGGGCTGTAACGGTAAAGGTCCGGGAAATGCTGATGGTATCCAGCGGATGCCAGAATGTTACCTGCAGGTTATGCGAACCTGCTGACAAAGTACCCGGATCAATAATAAAGGAGCCGTTGGGATTTATGGGTAATGTGGTTGCACCATCCAGCAACGCCGCTACCTCAGTATGCCAGCGTACCGGAGGATAGTTTGAGATCAATATGGTATCAGGGGGGCCGGCCATGCTGTATTTGCTTTCCAAAGTACGAAGTATGGGCGGGGTATTTAAGATGGGGTATACAGTCATGGATACGGAAGTGTCGCTGGTGTACGTAAGACCGTTTGAGCCCTGCCATTGCAGGATATCAATCCCTACGATACCGGGATTGGGTGTGTAT
>NZ_DATCRF010000506.1:0-14153 GCF_036569125.1 Chitinophaga sp.
TTTAGCGACAAGGCAGTATCTCCTTCTTTGGCCTGCAGCACTGCTGCTTTAAAATCTGCGTGGGACGAGGCTTCCGGCGTAGCCACAAAACGGCTGCCCACCTGCACCCCTTCGGCGCCCAGCGCAAAAGCTGCTGCCATGGCCTTTCCCGAGCCAATGCCACCCGCAGCTATCACAGGGATCTGCACTTGTTCGCATACGGCGGGTATCAGCACCATGGTGGTAGTTTCTTCCCGCCCGTTATGCCCGCCTGCTTCAAAACCTTCTGCCACCACAGCATCCACACCGGCGGTTTGGCTTTTTAAGGCAAATACGGAGCTGGATACTACGTGTACTACAGTAATGCCGGCCTCTTTAAGCAGGGGAGTCCAGGTTTTGGGATTGCCGGCGCTGGTGAATACGATCTTCACCCCTTCGCGGATAATGATCTGCATTAGCTGCTCAATGTCGGGGTATAGCAGGGGCACATTTACACCAAAAGGCTGTTGGGTAGCTTGCTTGCATTTGCGGATATGCTCCTGCAGCACATCGGGATACATGCTGCCGGCGCCAATTAACCCCAGGCCGCCTGCATTACTAACCGCACTGGCTAAACGCCAGCCACTGGCCCATACCATGCCGGCCTGGATGATGGGGTATTTTATGTTGAAGAGTTGTACAATGCGGTTAGCCATGTTCAATTACGAATTATTTAATTACGACACCGCAAAACGGTGCATGAATGCCATTGAAAGTAATTATGATATGAATAATTACGAATGAATGCAGCGGAAGGCTGAATGCTTAACGCTTAACGCTTAACGCAGAATGCGTAATGCTGCCGCTATATGTAAAAAAAGGCGCCATTATAAATACTTATTACCTGCCATTGATCAGCTGCATCTTATGTAAAGTAATTAAGTTTTTATATTAACAGCATAATTGATCTTTTACCTGCATAGCAATCCCACACATACGAACACTTTCCCAATTCGTAATTCGTAATTAAATAATTCGTAATTAAAACTATCCCAGGTCTATTTCCGTATTATCCCCAATGTTCAAACTCTGGCTTAGCCCGCGGATATTGGCATCGCTGCCGATCAGGGACGATTTTAACACCACCTCATACAGGTTGGTGAAAGAGCCGATAATAGAATCTTTTACAATGGAATAGCTGATCACGGTATTATCCCCTATAGCTACATTGGGCCCAATGATGGAGTGTTTGATATTACAGCCTTCGCCAATACTTACCGGCGGTATAATAATAGTGCCCTCATAAGGCAGCACCGGGTTGTTGGACAGCTTGTATTTTTTAAGCAGGATGGCATTGGTTTCCAGCAGGGTTTCCTTACGGCCGCAGTCAAACCAGTTGCTTACTTTAAAAGGTTTGAACTGCACGTTATGCTGTATCATACATTCCAGCGCATCGGTAAGCTGGAATTCATCGTGCGATTTTATTTTCTGGTCAATATTGTTTTGCAGACACTCATACAGCTGCGCCGTTTCCTTGATCTTGTACAGGCCCACCAAAGCCAGGTTTGATTTGGGGATCTGCGGTTTTTCCACCACGCGGGCAATATGTCCATCCTCATTTACCTCCGCTACCCCGAAGTTGCGCGGGTCATCTACTTTTTTCAATCCCAGCATAGATACGGGTGAGTTGATCAGCTCACTGTAATCCCCTTCACAGATGGTATCGCCCAATACGATCAGGATCTCATCATTCTTCACCAGGTCGCGGGTCAGTAAAATGGCGTGGCCGGTACCTTCGCGGCTGTTCTGTTGTACAAAATGGCAGGTGAGGCCCGGGTATTTCTGCTGTACGTAATGCTGGATCTTCTCTCCCAGGTAACCTACTACAAACACAAATTCCTGTATGCCTGCTTCCACCAGCTGATCTATTATAATACTCAGGATGGTTCTCCCGGCTAGTGGTATCAGCGCTTTGGGTTGTGTATATGTATGCGGACGTAGCTTGGTGCCGGCACCTGCTACTGGTATTATGGCCTTCATTCTTAGCGTTAGGTTTAGAAAATCGGTGCTGCTGTTTGTTGTTCCAGCGCTTACTCTCTGGCCGGATATGGCCCCAGGGGCGTGAAGATAGTAATTTTTTTTAAGTCCATGGTCGATGGCCCATAGTCCATAGCATACTACCTGTGATTAGGTTCTCACGGTATCACTACTGCTACCTAACCAAGTACAATTTCCTCCGCGCACCAGGCAATGGACCGTGGACTATGGTCCATGGACCATTTACAATTGCATTTCATTCCCCTTTAACCTATTTTTGCAGCAAATTTTTAAGCTCCATGCAAAGAGACAACCAGATATTCAATATCATCGGCCAGGAACTGGAACGTCAGCGCCACGGCATTGAACTGATAGCTTCTGAAAACTTTACCAGCCTGCAGGTAATACAGGCCATGGGTACGGTATTAACCAATAAATATGCAGAAGGGTATCCCGGACGTAGATATTATGGTGGTTGTGAGATAGTGGACCAGAGCGAGCAGCTGGCTATTGACAGGGCTAAGCAGATCTTTGGCGCAGAATATGCCAACGTGCAGCCGCACTCCGGCGCACAGGCCAATGCCGCTGTGATGCTGGCCGTTCTGCAGCCCGGCGATAAAATCCTGGGGCTTGACCTGAGCATGGGCGGCCACCTGACCCACGGTTCTTCCGTGAACTACTCCGGAAAGCTGTACCAGCCGTTCTTTTACGGCGTTAACAAAGAAACCGGCCTGGTAGAATATGATAAAATGGAGGAAATAGCGCTGAAAGAAAAGCCGAAGCTGATCGTTTGCGGCGCCAGCGCTTACAGCCGCGATTGGGATTACAAACGCATCCGCGCTATTGCCGACCAGGTAGGCGCTTTTGTAATGGCAGATATTGCCCACCCTGCAGGCCTTATTGCCAAAGGATTGCTGAACTCTCCTTTTGAGCATTGCCACTTTGTAACCACTACTACCCATAAAACATTGCGCGGTCCCCGTGGCGGTATGATATTGCTGGGTAAGGATTTTGAAAACCCCTTTGGCCTGAAAACACCCAAAGGTGAGATCCGCATGATGAGCTCTCTGCTGGATACCGCGGTATTCCCCGGCATCCAGGGCGGCCCGCTGGAGCATGTGATCGCTGCCAAAGCAGTGTCCTTCTTCGAGATCCTGACAGATGAATACGATGCATATGCCCGCCAGATCCTGAAAAATGCCCAGGCCATGGCCAAAGCATTTGTGGATAAAGGCTACCAGATCATTTCCGGTGGTACGGATAACCACCTGCTGCTGATCGATCTGCGCAACAAGAATATTTCCGGTAAAAAGGCAGAGCAAACACTTGTAAAGGCAGATATTACCGTGAACAAGAACATGGTGCCTTTTGACGATAAATCTGCTTTTGTAACCTCCGGTATCCGCGTAGGCGTGCCGGCCATTACCACCCGTGGCATGAAGGAAGAGCATATGCAGCAGGTAGTACAGTGGATGGATGAGCTGCTGCTGGATGCTGATAACGAGGCGCTGATCATCAAGATCCGCAAGGAAGTGAACGGCTTTATGGGCCAGTTCCCCTTGTACCCGGAGCTGTAAAATAATGTGCAGATGTGCAAATATGCAGATGTGCAAATAAAATACAAAAAGCGAATGTCATTGACATTCGCTTTTTGCTTATATAAATCATTGCATTATTCATCTGCACATCTGCATATTTGCACATCTGCACATTAACATTACACCGCCAGTGTAGCCGCCAGGTACGCCATGGCGCCCATACCTATCTCAATGGCATTTTCATCAATATCAAAAGTAGGTGTATGTACGCCGGAAGTGATGCCCCTGGCCTTATTGCCGGTACCCAGCCTGAAAAAACAGGCCGGTACTATCTGGGAGTAAAAAGCAAAATCTTCTGCACCCATGCGCACTTCCGTATCTACCACCTGCTCCTTACCCATATAGGCTTCTGCCAGGGAACGTGCCTGGGCAGTTACTTCCTCGTTATTATATAAAGTAGGGTAGCCTACTAAGATATCAATGTCAATATCCGCACCCATAGCATGCGCCAGCTCAGTGGCCTGCTTCTTAATAAGCTCATGCGCTTTAAAACGCCAGGTTTCATCCATAGCACGGAAAGTGCCCATCAGCTTAACTTCACTGGGAATTACGTTGGTGGTATGCCCGCCATTGAATGCACAGATAGATAATACGGAAGGGGAGAAGGGATCATTATTCCGGCTTACGATCTGCTGCAGGCTTACCACCAGGTGGGATGCTACTAGAATAGTATCCACCGTAAGGTGCGGCGCTGCGGCATGCCCGCCTTTACCTTTAATGGTGATGTAGATCTCATCGGCGCTGGCCATGTACTTGCCACTCCGGAAACCCAGCAAACCGGTTTCCATATTGGGTAGTACGTGCAGTCCTAAAATGGCTTGCGGGCGCGGGTATTCCAGCGCGCCGTCCTTGATCATGAGGCTGGCCCCGCCGGGATGTTTTTCTTCACCGGGCTGGAACAGCACTTTCACGGTGCCTTCAAATTCTTCCTTAACCTGCTGTAATATTCTGGTAGCGCCCAGCACACAGGTGGTGTGCACATCATGCCCGCAGGCATGCATTACGCCTTCATTCTTTGACTTATAGGGAACATTATTGGCCTCTATGATAGGTAAGGCATCAATATCGGCACGGATGGCCACTGTGCGTTTGGAGGGGTTCTTCCCTTCTACCAGCGCTACTATACCGGTACCGGCTACATTGGCCTGGTAACGAACGCCAAATTCATCCAGCTTTTGCTGAATGAACTGTGAGGTGGCATATTCCTGGAAAGAAAGTTCAGGATGGGAATGAATATGATGTCTGATATCTATGAACGCTGGTGCAAATTCCCTGGCTAATGACTTAATTCGGTTCTTCATTCGACAATTCTTTATCCGGAGATACGTTGATGAGGGCAGGTACTACAAATACACTGGGAAACAGGTCAGAGAGCTTGTCGCGCAGCTCAGTGGCTTCCTCCCGGGTTTTAAAATCACCCACACGCACTTTAAAATAAGGCGCCTGAAAGTCAAGGTAGGTACGGTAATCAGGGTAAGCATGCATCACGCGGGCTTTGGCGTCGCTGGCATCGTTCCGGCGGTTGGTGGTGATCACCTGCACACGGAAACCCGGCTGGTTGCGGATAGCCAGTGTATTGATGTAGATCTGTTTTTTGATCAGCATATCAATACGGCTGTCTTTGATCACTTTTACATTACCACCGCTGGCCGTTGCAAAGCTACTGTCCTGCGCAGCGGCTATGCCACCCATCAATACTAAAGCTGCTGTAATCAGATATTTCATATATAGTTAATAATGAAGAATTAATAATTAATACGGCGGGCCGTCATTCATCCCCATCCATCTATCCGACATTCATTCCCACATTCGGGCATCCGAATTTGCACATTTGCATATCTGCACATCTACACTTTTCCCTGGCTTTCCTTCATAATAGCAACGCTGGCACTGCATCCTAACCGGGTAGCGCCCGCAGCTATCAGCTCCTGGGCAAAGGCAAAGGTACGAATACCTCCGGAAGCTTTTATCTGGATATTAGCCGGCAAATGTTGCCGCATCAGCTGTACAGCTGCTACACTGGCGCCTTTTTCCGCATACCCGGTGGAGGTTTTTACAAAATCCACTGCGTATTTGGTGTACAGCGCACAGCACTGTATAATCTCATCTTCCAATAATATGCCACTTTCAATGATCACCTTGATCACTTTCCCTTTGCTGCGCACAATGGGCAGCAGGGTGGCAATTTCCTTTTCCAGGTAAGCCCAGTCCTGGTTGCGGATGGCAATCAGGTTGGCCACTACATCCAGCTCATCGGCCTCGTCCACAATAGCCAGTACCGTTTCCGCTACCTTGGCCTCTATGGCCGAATACCCGAACGGAAACCCGATCACCGTAGCCACTTTTACACCTGTATTACCGGTAAAGGTCTTTGCTATTTTCACAAAGGGCGGCGGTACACATACGGCTGCAAAATCATATTCCACCGCTTCCATGCACAGGGTTTTGATATCCGCTGTAGTGGTAGTAGGCTTTAGGATAGTGTGATCAATGTATCGGTTTAGCAGCATTTAATTACGAATTATTCAATTACGAATTACGAATTGGGAGAGCGAGGGGGAAGTGTCTTTGCTTGAATGTATATTGAATCGCACCAATTATTTTTAGCAATTCTTCGCAATCAGTGATAAAAGTGGTAGCCAGTTTACATTCTATTATATCTGAATCCTTTAAAAGACGTAACCAGTATTTGGTTTCCCTTGCTTCCCGGTAAGCAATATCCAGTTTAGCTTTAAAATCTTTTTTAGAAGAAGCGCCAATGGCCTCTTCCGTATTTGCCCCAATTGATGTGCCGCAACGTAAGACCTGCAAGGCCAGAGCATATTCTTTTTGCTTCTTCAGATATTTGTAAAGTTTTATGATCCTCAAACTAAAGGAATAGCTTTTATCAAGAACTATATTAGTTTTCATGGGATACAATGGATTAATTACAAAAAAAATTACGAATTACGAATCTAGCGCATTCTCCGCATTAATTCGTAATTCGTAATTGAATAATTCGTAATTACCTACAGGTCTTTTCCGTGGCACTGTTTGTACTTCTTGCCGCTTCCGCAGGGGCAGGGATCGTTACGCCCAACCTTGGGGCCTATACGAACCGGCTCCTGGCGCACAGGTTCTGCATTGGTTGCATATTCCTGTTCTGCTGTGGCAGTAGCAGCGCCTTGTCCGTTACCTTCAAACTCCTGGTGAGAGGCGCGCATACGGCTCATATCTGTTTTCTGCTCGCGGCCTTCACGGATCTGCTGCTCCTGTTGCCGGTCTTCCCGTACCGGGATCCCGCATTTGCACAGGAACGATACGATCTCGCGGCTGGTTTCCCCATCCATTTGTTTGAACAGGTTAAACGCTTCAAACTTATAGATCAGTAACGGATCTTTTTGTTCATACACCGCACCCTGTACAGATTGTTTCAGATCGTCCATAGCACGCAGGTGCTCTTTCCATGCATCATCTATCAGCGCCAGGGTAATGCTGCGTTCCAGTGCGCTCAGCGTTTCCTGTCCCTGGGTATCGATCACCTTTTGCAGGTTAGCCAGCACGTTAATGCCTTTTTTACCATCGGTGAAGGGAATGGAAATGTTCTCTATCTGGTGGCCCTGGTCCTTATGGATCTGGGTGATCACCGGCAGGGTTTTGGCAGCTATTTCAGCGGTTTTACGCTCATAGTTTTCCTTAGCCTGGTGGTATAATTTAGTTGTTAACAGTGCAATATCTGTTTTCTGCAGATCTTCCGCCGTAATGTCGGTGTCTATAGAAAAGTTCATGATCACATCCAGCGTAAAGGCTTCATGGTCGCCGCTTTCCTTGTGTGTGGTGATAATGCTTTCCGCCACATCGTAGAAAGAGTTGTCAATGTCAATTGCCAGGCGCTCGCCAAACAGGGCGTGGTTACGTTTGGAGTAGATCACGGTGCGCTGCTTGTTCATCACATCATCATACTCCAGCAAGCGCTTACGGATGCCGAAGTTGTTTTCTTCTACTTTCTTCTGCGCGCGTTCAATGGAGCGGGTGATCATGCTGTGCTGTATCACTTCGCCTTCTTTATAACCCATGCGGTCCATAAGGCCGGCAATACGGTCGGAGCCGAACATGCGCATCAGGTCATCTTCCAGGGATACAAAGAATTGGGAACTACCGGGATCGCCCTGGCGGCCGGCACGGCCACGCAGCTGGCGGTCCACACGGCGGCTTTCATGCCTTTCCGTACCTATAATGGCCAAACCACCGGCTTCCTTAACACCGGGGCCCAGCTTAATATCCGTACCACGGCCGGCCATGTTGGTGGCAATAGTTACGGCGCCTGCCAACCCTGCTTCAGCCACTATCTGGGCTTCACGGGCGTGCTGTTTGGCGTTCAGTACGCTGTGTGGTATTTTTTCAAAGGTGAGCATTTTGCTCAGCAGCTCGGATACTTCTACGGAGGTAGTACCTACCAGCACCGGACGGCCTTTACCCTGTAAGGTCTTGATCTCGTCTATTACGGCGCGGTATTTATCGCGTTTGGTTTTGTATACCAGGTCTTCCGCATCAATACGGGTAATAGGCAGGTTGGTGGGAATGGTTACCACATCCAGCTTGTATATTTCCCACAGCTCACCGGCTTCTGTAACTGCTGTACCGGTCATACCGGCCAGCTTGTGATACATACGGAAGTAGTTCTGTAAAGTAATGGTAGCAAAGGTTTGGGTGGCAGCTTCCACTTTCACGTTTTCCTTGGCTTCAATGGCCTGGTGCAAACCGTCGGAGTAGCGGCGGCCTTCCAGTATACGGCCGGTTTGCTCATCCACGATCTTTACCTTACCATCCATTACCACGTATTCCACATCATTATCAAACAGCGTATATGCTTTCAGCAGCTGCTGTACGGAGTGTATGCGGTCAGATTTCTGTGCAAACTCCTGCAGCAATACATCTTTACGTTGCAGCTTTTCTTCAGCGGTAATATCCAGCTTTTCTATTTCAGCGATCTCTGTACCCACATCCGGCATTATGAAGAAGTTGGCATCTTCGCCGGCCTGGGTGATCAGGTGAATGCCTTTATCCGTTAGATCTACGCTGTTGTTCTTTTCATCTATATGGAAGTACAGCTCCTCGTCCACCTTCGGCATTTCACGCTGCTGGTCGGCCAGGTAATAGTTCTCTGCTTTCTGCAGCAGCACTTTGTTACCGGGTTCGCTCAGGTATTTAATTAAAGCGCTGTTCTTGGGCAGTCCGCGCCAGGCGCGCATCAGCGCTAAACCGCCTGTTTTGGGATCGTCCTTACCTTCTGCTATTAGTTTCTTGGCTTCGTTCAGGAACTGGGTGGTTACTTTTTTCTGGGCTTCTACCAGGCGCTGAATGCGGGGTTTCAGTATATGGAACTCCTGCTCTTCGCCACGCGGTATGGGGCCGGAAATGATCAATGGGGTACGGGCATCATCCACCAGCACACTATCCACCTCATCCACCATGGCATAATGGTGTTTGCGTTGCACCATTTCCTCAGGGCTGTGCACCATGTTATCACGCAGGTAGTCAAAACCAAATTCGTTATTGGTACCATAGGTAATATCAGCGTGGTAGGCGTTGCGGCGTTCCGCGCTGTTGGGCTGGTGCTTATCTATACAATCAACCGTAATACCTAAAAATTCAAAGATAGGGCCGTTCCATTCGGAGTCACGGCGGGCCAGGTAATCATTCACCGTTACAATGTGCACCCCTTCACCGGCCAGCGCATTCAGGTAAGCCGGCAGGGTAGATACCAGGGTTTTACCTTCACCCGTGGCCATTTCGGAAATTTTACCCTGGTGCAGCACCATACCACCTACCAGCTGTACATCGTAATGCACCATATTCCAGGTTACATCACTGCCGGCAGCAGGCCAGGTGTTCTTCCACGTCACTTTGTCACCTTCAATGGTCAGGTATTTTTTGGTAACTGCCAGCTGGCGGTCCAGCTCAGTAGCGGTAGCAGTAAGGGTGGTGTTCTGGGAAAAGCGGCGGGCGGTTTCCTTTACCACGGCAAAAGCTTCCGGTAACAGCTCATCCAGCACTACTTCTATCTGTTTGTCGCGGTCTTTTTTCAGCTTATCTATTTCCTGGTAAATATTGTCTTTGGTAGAAACATCGGCTTCGTGTTCTGCGGCTTCCTGTTTGGCAGCAATAGCATCATCTATATTGGCCAGGTGTTCTTTGATCCGTTGGCGGAAAACCTGGGTTTTATTACGAAGCTCATCCAAAGGAAGGGATTGCAGTTTTTCATACGCCTCATTGATCTGTTTCACACGCGGCGTTAAAGCCTTAACATCTCGTTCAGACTTATGTCCGCCAAAAATTTTTGTCAAAAAACCTAACATGAGTATAAATTATTGAATGCAATAATGGTCAACACAAATAACATGCTTGGAAAATACAGGTGACAAGGTGTCAGCAATACACCTGTTTTTTACAAGGACTGTAAAATTATGAATTATTTACTGATAGGGGAGTATTAATTAACTGGTACTGATAAAGTGATCATTTAAGCCGGCGGGAATTGTCATTTTTAGCGCCGGGGCTTTTTTTACAGCAACCCACAAATGCAGGCATCCATCTATCAATAAAAACAAAATAATCAGGGGCGGGAGTGGAAAATATGCAATAAGTTTTTATAAATTTAAACGTTTTAAGGTCCATACCCGGTAATAACACGTATAAAACTAAATCTAAAATTCACACGTAATATGGAAAAAGGGATACAGTCAAATAAACTATTTGTGGCCAGTTGCCTTGCCCTGTTGGTAACGTCACTTTCTTTTGGTATCCGTGCCGGTATTCTCGGCAGATTAGGAGTAGAATTTCACCTGAATGTAAAGGAGCTCAGTATCATTACAAGCACCGCTTTCTGGGGCTTTCCCCTGGCCGTGGTAGTTGGTGGTTTCATTGTAGATGTTATTGGCATGAAACGGTTGCTGCTGGCAGCCTTTGTATTACACCTGCTGGGCATATTGCTCACCGTGTTTGCCAGCGGCTTCTGGTCTTTATTTATTTCCACCCTGTTCATAGGCATGGCCAATGGTACGGTGGAAGCGGCCTGTAACCCATTGGTAGCCACTATTTTCCCAACCAACAAAACCACTAAGCTCAATCACTTTCACCTCTGGTTTCCCGGTGGTATTGTAATAGGCACGCTGCTGGTGTTCCTGTTTAACCGCATTGGCTTAAGCTGGCAGGTACAGGTAGCTACCATGATCATACCTACCCTGTTATATGGTTACCTGTTTATGCAGCTCAGCTTCCCGGTAACAGAAAGGGTAGCTTCCGGCATCTCTACCAAAGAAATGTACGGAGCCGTGGTAACTCCTTTATTTATAGTAATGTTCATCCTCATGTTCGGTACCGCCATTACAGAGCTGTTCACCGGTCAGTGGATTGAGGTATTGCTGAAGAATGTAACGGAAAACGCCATTCTTATACTGGCATTAACCGCGGGTGTGCAAACACTGGGCCGCGGCCTGGCAGAGCCGGTGGTGCACCGCTTATCGCCTACCAGGGTATTGCTCATCTCCGCTATATTATCTGCCCTGGGCCTGTATATGCTGGCCACTGTAAGCGGTAATATGATCTTTGTAGGCGCATTTATTTTTGGTATGGGTGTTACCTATTTCTGGCCTACTATGCTGGGATTTGTATCTGAGAATATTCCGGAATCCGGCGCGCTGGGTATGAACCTGATGGGCGGCGCCGGCATGTTTGCCGTATCATTATATATGTTGTTTATGGGCGGTTTTTATGATAAGATCATTGCCTCCCAGTTACCCGCAGGCGCGTCGTTGGATGCATACCGCTCCGCAGCTGCCGGCACTACCGAAGCAGCTTCTTTTGTACAGGCGCAGGCAGTGGCCGGCCCTGAGATACTGAAAGTAACCTTAGTCATCCCTATAATCCTGATAGTAGCCTTTACCGGGCTATTCTTCTACATGAAAGGCAGAAAAAAACAACAATTACAAACTGTTTAAAGCGTAATTAAAATTATATGAACCGTAAGCTAAGAATGGGAATGATCGGAGGCGGTAAGGATGCCTTCATCGGAGCAATCCACCGTATTGCCGCCAACATGGACGGCCTGATCGAACTGAAAGCCGGCGCGCTGAGCGTAAACCCGGAAATAGCCGTGGACTCAGGAAAAATGTTATTCCTGGACCCCGAACGTACCTATACGGATTTTAAAGTGATGCTGGAAAAAGAGGCCGCCCGCCCTGCGGACGACCGCCTGGATTTTGTAACCATTGTTACACCCAACTTTGCCCACTTTGAACCCGCCATGATGGCCCTGGATAAAGGCTTTAACGTAGTAATTGAAAAACCCATCACCTTTACCCTGGATGAAGCCAAACAGCTGAAAGCCAAGGTAGAGCAAACCGGTTTAACCCTGCTGCTTACCCATACCTACACCGGCTACCCCCTGGTAAAACAGGCCCGCCAGATGGTGAAGGAAGGCGTGTTCGGCAAGATCCGTAAAGTGTGGGTAGAGTATCCGCAGGGATGGTTAAGCAAAATGTCGGAAAGGGAAGGCAATGCGCAGGCAGCCTGGAGAACAGATCCCAAACGCTCCGGCAAAAGCGGCTGTATGGGCGATATTGGTACCCATGCCGCCAACCTGGCAGAATATATCACAGGCGCTAAAATTGAAAAACTGTGCGCCGACTTAAACATACTGGTACCGGGCCGCGCCCTGGATGATGATGGCGGTGTACTGCTGCGTTTTGATAACGGCGCAGCCGGCGTATTACAGGCATCACAGGTAGCAGCCGGTGAAGAAAATGCACTACGTATAAGGGTATACGGCGAAAAAGGCGGTCTGGAATGGGCGCAGCATGAGCCCAATACACTGCTGGTGAAATGGCTGGATCAGCCCACACAGATCTACCGCGCCGGTGGCAACTACGGTGGCTACCAGAGCAGCTATGCCGTACACAATACCCGCACCCCCGGCGGCCATCCCGAAGGTTACCTGGAAGCATTCGGTAATCTGTACCGCAACTTTGCCCTAACCCTCACGGCTAAGCTGGATGGCACACAGCCATCGCCTGAAGCGCTGGATTTCCCCAGTGTAGAGGATGGCGTGCGCGGCATGGCGTTCATTGATAATGTAGTGCGGTCATCACAGAGCGAGCAAAAGTGGACTACGTTCGAGCTATAATAAGATCATAAATGTAAAATGCGGAATGTAAAATGTAAAAGCAGGTGAGCGTACGCACGCTTTATGCCAACGTTGGCTTTCCGCCTTTACCTTTTACATTTGGCATTTTACAGATGGTATTTTACATTCCTCACAACGGAAACAGATCACAGTATGAAAACAATCAAAGGACCAGGTATATTCCTGGCGCAGTTTGCAGGAGATGCCGCGCCTTTCAATAACCTGAAAAATATTTGTGAATGGGCCGCCGGCCTGGGTTTTAAAGGGGTGCAGATCCCTACCTGGGTAAGCAGCTTTATTGATCTGCAAAAGGCTGCGGAAAGCAAAACCTATGCAGATGAAATTAAAGGAATTGTAAACGCTGCCGGCCTGGAAATCACAGAGCTGAGCACGCACTTACAGGGCCAGCTGGTAGCCGTGCATCCCGCGTATAATGAATTGTTTGATGGGTTTGCACCCGCGCAATACCATGGTAACGCTGCCGCACGTACGGAGTGGGCGGTGCAGCAATTGAAGTATGCAGCTAAAGCCAGCCAGAACCTGGGCTTAAAAGCACATGCCTCCTTTAGCGGCGCGCTCTTATGGCAAACCGTATATCCCTGGCCCCAGCGCCCTTCGGGCCTGGTAGAAACCGGGTTTAAGGAGCTGGCTAAGCGCTGGCTGCCCATCCTCAATGAGTTTGATGCCAACGGTGTGGACCTGTGTTATGAGATCCATCCCGGCGAGGACCTGCACGACGGTATTTCCTACGAGCGCTTCCTGGAAGCCACTGGTAACCACAGCCGTGCCTGCCTTCTGTACGACCCCAGCCATTTTGTATTACAATGTTTGGATTATCTGGAGTATATTGACATCTATCACGAGCGCATCCGCATGTTCCATGTAAAAGATGCGGAGTTCAACCCAACCGGCCGTTCCGGCGTGTACGGCGGTTACCAGGGCTGGATAGACCGCCCCGGCAGATTCCGCTCCCTGGGCGATGGACAGGTGGATTTTAAAGCGGTTTTCAGTAAATTAACGCAATATGGCTTTGACGGCTGGGCAGTAATGGAATGGGAATGTTGTATAAAACATCCGGAAGACGGCGCACGCGAAGGCGCGCCTTTCATCAAAGATCATATCATAAGAGTAACGGAAAAAGCCTTTGATGATTTTGCCGGCACCGGCCCTAATGAAGCGCTCAACAGGAAAATATTGGGACTATAGTAATCCGTAGCTTTTAGCCATTAGCTTTTAGCTAAAAACAAAACATAATCACTAACAGCGAACAGCTAAGTGCTAATAGCTATGTATAACGATCAACATTTAACAACTAAACTTCGAGAATCAAACATGAGAAAGCGATTTTTGGCGCCGTTTGTACTGAGTGCCTTATTCTTTGCAGCCTGCGGCGGTGG
>NZ_DATCRF010000507.1:0-11141 GCF_036569125.1 Chitinophaga sp.
CCCTTACCTGCCCATGGTAATAAACAGTTACGTTCCCTTCCGTAGCTTTTTTCTGTTCAGGAACCGCTACATGCCAGGCATTGCCTTCTTTGGTGAAATGAAGCCTGCCTGAATGGTTAAATAAGATGCTGTCGATCACCAGGGGCTCCTGCAGGTCTATTTGCATCATGCGTTTGTGATTATCGCTTACCACCTTATAGGTGATGGTATTGGAGCCGCTGATCGTTTTACTTTCATAGTCCGGCTTAACGGTAATATCATATCGTATAAGGTCCCACCAGGCGCGTTCCGGGGTAATGCTGCCCCGTAATGTGTCTGCCCTGGTGAATACTTTGTTTGCAGGTGTTTGCGCTTTTGCTGTGGCGAATATTACCAGGCAAAGCAGGCTGGTGACATAGGTTTTAATTATATATTTTCCGCTAAGCGGGATGGCCGGCATTAAATTTTGCATAAACACTAACTTAACCATTAATTATCAGCAGGGCTTATTGTCTTTTGGCAGATGCTTTACCAAAATTAACCTATACCGGCCTGTTGCGTACCCTGTACACCTGGAAGTGAAAATATGGATGAACCTCCACACCATTCAGAAAGCCAGGGGTTTGTAACCGGCCTAAGCTTGTTGGCATGATTTTGTTACCCATGATTACGGACCAAAAACTATTTGTTATGGCACAGTATGATCCCAAGGAAAAAGAAAAAGATCTTAAGGGAAAACCCCAGGATTCTAACCTGAAACCAGATCCCGGAACAACGGGAGCTGAGCCGCAGGAACACATGGAAGGCCCTGTTTCATCTATTGTTAAAAAAGTAGGACAAGTGATGGATGATAATGATCAGGAAGAAGGGGCAGATAAATCAACAGCTGAAAAAATTGACGAGGAATAACATACGGGTCGGGGGTGAAGATCCCCTGTCTGATATTTGCAAAGCTCCGGTTAATAGAACCGGAGCTTTGTAGTTTTAGCCGCTTACCTTTCCGGCATTAAAAGTGATTGCGTGGTTAAACAGCTTCTTCACTTGCCTGGGCATTGGTCTTACCTTCCGCAATAATAGTGAGTAACGCATCCGTCTCTTTTTCCTGGGATAACACTTTTCTAAGCAGCTTTGCGATCTCCATCTGCCCCATGGTAGTAGCCAGCGTTGCAAGGCTGCCATAACAGGCAATTTCGTAGTGTTCAACTTTCTGGGCTGCAATGATCAGTGCTACATCCCGTTGCGCAGTACCTTCCTCTGTTTGATCTATTACCTTCCAACCTTCATCAAAAAGCCCCTGTAATCCAATACAGTGCTCTGCCTGGGGCGCTATCCCCATCAGCTCAAAAACCTGTTCCACCATTTTTACATGGTTTTCGGTTTGCATCCGGTGGGTTCCAAAGGCTTCCTGAAGGCTTTTCCCGGTGGCTGCAGCGGCCATCGTGGAAAGAACCGTTACCAGGTTTTGTTCTGCCCAGTAAATTTCACGCAGCATGGTTACAAAAAATTCCTGCAGCTTGTTGTCAATAGCTGTTTCCGTTAGGGTGTCAGCTGTTTCCGTTCGTGTTTGCATTTTAAGATTGTTTTAGGTGAATAATTGAAATCAGATAAGATAGCCCTGATTAAAACACTACCTGCCACAAATAATATTCCCGGCTGCTGGCAGGAGTAAGCGTAAACGCGCTGTAGTTGTGCCCGGCGTGGAATTACAAGCGTAAATGTGTACAAAATGTAACAGGTTTGAATCACCGCATTGTTCTTAACCCCATGATGGTTCAATAACTTTTCAGCAGTAGAACGAATATAGGTCTGCTTTTAAATGTATGGCATAAAAGTAGGGGAGGTAATTGTAATCATTATAGTTATGGAGTTTATTTCACCCTGGACTGTTGCAGCTCTTGAAATTTTTAGTCATTCCGGTTACAAAGAGATCTATCAAAGAGAAGGAGACCATTACACGTTTAGCGTTTTCTGCATACGGGAAACCCTCTGGATACAGGTTCAGTGGAAGGGCGGCGCACGTATTGCATTCAGAGCGGTATATGCACCACTGGATGAAATTGCATTACAGAAAACAAATAAAACCGATGATGCAGTTACCTTTGACCTGAGATCCGCCTCCGGTGACTTTACAGTAGCGCTGAATTTTTACCCGGATAACGACCGGTGCTTCCGTTGCACTACCAGCTTCACGCCGGCAATCCCTCTTCATCTGCATGCTTCGCCGCGCGACATTATTCCTCTGAAAGCAAGCGGCACAAAGGGCTGTGCTGAAGGAGAGGTATATGTAACTCAGTTCAGCGCCCGTTCCGGCCTGGTGTACTTTGGCGTTAAAGAACCTTCTTCCGGTTCTGTATTATATCTGCAAAACCTGACGGCGCTAAGCGACTATTGCGAAGCCACTCAAACCAGCGTTGCGGACAGCGTTGGCGGCGGCTGGCCTGAGATCGGATTTCAGCTTCCTCCGACAACCAGCGGTAAACCCCTGGCGGAAGGACGAGCTTATGTTATAAGCGACTTTTTTATTGCCCTGAACAATACGGTTTCAGATGATGAAGCTGTTAAGGCAAAACAGTTCATTGATCTGCTGTCTGACATTTATCTTCATTTACCTAAACCCGCTACCCGCTACCATAACTGGCTTAAAATACTGGAAAAATCATGGCATGATCTTGAGCACAGCGCAGGCCCCTGGACCCAGGTAAATGGCAAACCATATCTGAACGCTTATGTGTGCGACTACAAAACGCCCCCGGAAGTAATGGTACAGTTAGCCGTGCTGCTGCCCCTGATAGACTACCAGGAATGGAGCGGGCGGCATATGCAGATCGTTCCTGAGATAGCAGAGGGGATCCCGAATTTTTACGAGCCTGAAGTGGGTACCTTGCAGCGCTGGCTGCCGGCCGTATCAGACGGGCTTGACCGGAAGGAAGAACATAAGGTACCGGGTGTAATGGACAGCTGGTACCTGCATCATCCTTTAATGAATTTGTTGCGGCTGTTAAAGCGGGGCCACGAAGAGCTGCGTGGGATCATGTTAGCCTCACTTGATTTTTCCATCAAGGTAGCGCACCATTTCAATTACCGGTGGCCGGTGTTCTATAAAATGGACACGCTCGAAGTAGTAAAAGGAGAAACTGCACCCGGAAAGGGAGGTGAGCAGGATGTTGCCGGTATTTACGCCAAAGTAATGCTGCTGGCCTGGGAATATACCAACGACGAAAAATACCTGCAGGAGGCCATGACTGCCATCCGCTCGCTGAAGGGCAAAGGCTTTAAGCTTTTATACCAGGCAAACAATACCGCCTTTTCCGCTTATTCAGCTATCAAGCTATACAAACATACCGGGGAGGAAGATTTTCTTAACATTGCTTATCTCTGCATTGCCAATATTCTTAATCACGTATGGTTATGGGAGTGTAACTACGGATATGCAAAGGCATACCCTACCTTTTTTGCATTGTTTCCATTGAATACGGCTCCTTATACGGCGGTATATGAAGAAACAGAGGTGGTTTCCACGCTGCTGGATTTTTTGCAAATGAGCGAAGATGTTGAACAGATAGCACCATCTGTGCGGCTGCTGCTGGCAGAGCTTATCCGCTACTACGTATACCGTGCAGCCTATTATTATCCGCCAATGCTGCCGCGGGAAGTATTGACCAAAGAGGTAAAGACCGGTGAAATAGCGCCTGATATGTGGATTCCGCTGGAAGACCTGCAGGAAGGATGGAAGCAATCCGGAACCGTTGGCCAGGAAGTATACGGGGCAGGCCTGCCCTTTGCGCTTGTTCCACGGCACTATCATATACAAAAGGACATGCAGCTGAGCATATTCATTGATTATCCAACCATGGATTTCAACAGCTCCGGATCAGCTGTTACATTTAAGACTATGGGCGATGAACGCCTGTGCTGTGATATGCGCATTATGCCTTTAGATAACGCATCCATCCCGGATGGATTAACAGTAACCTGCAATGGAAAAAAGCTAAACAGCTCCTTATCAGAAAACGGTGCTATCATCTACAAAGTGCCCGGCAACCAGCAGGTGGTAATTAGCTAACCAGGCTGCAGGCAGTGTTTCTCTTCACACAACATCACTACAATTGACCGGCAAAGGGCTTTGCCTGCATTACCCGTGGCTTAACTGAATGCAAGCGCCGCATGGACTTTACCTTCACTTTTAAATTACGCCGGTAAGACCTGTTGTATGCTCACACTTAAAAGGGGATGCCCTGCCAGGTATAATGTTTAAAAGGGAAGTGCCGGTTTGCGCAGGCAGGCACATTAATAGCTATCTTTAGGGTAATAATTCCCGGATGGACTATTTCAGCACAATCATGGATAATGTTATCAGCGTGCTGAAGTTTCTTTTTTATTAGTGATATTGTATAAGATTCTACTCATGCCAGAAGATAAAACGTTATGAACAGTGTTGGCAACATTTCAAAAAAGATCAAAGAGGGGTTTATTGGTCAGCGAATGATCGTGCTTCCTCCCAACATAAAAAAGATTGTGCTCCGGAATGCGCTCATCAACCGTTTTTACCTGACCGATATGGGTTTTTACCCGCATGCAGTGAACCATGACCGGGAGCGCAAGGCCGGCTGCCACCAGTACATTTTACTGTATTGTATAGAAGGGAAGGGGACCATTTATTTGCCGGGCAATACCATTGAGCTGGTGCCCAATACATTTTTTATTATACCCAGGCAGGTGCCGCATCATTACAAAAGCTCACAGGAAGATCCCTGGAGCATTTACTGGGTACATTTTATGGGGGAGGCGGCAGACCATTTAACGGCGCGGTATTACCAGGACAAAAGCAGCCTGGTTTCTATACCTTATGATGAAAAAAGGATGCAGGATTTTGAGGAGATCTTTTCCATGCTGGAAAGCAGCTTCGACGAAAAACAGCTGGAGATCGCCAACATCAAGCTGTTTAACTATATATCCTCGTTCGTCTATTTTAAGGAAATTAACCCCTCGTACCAGGAGGATGATGTGATCTCAGATTCCATTGCTTTTATGAAAAGGAACCTGAGCCGCATGTTAACGCTGGAACAGCTGGCCAAACAGCAGCACTTATCGGTATCACAATATTCCAGGTTGTTTAAAACAAAAATGGGCAGCTCGCCCAACCAGTATTTCAGCCAGCTTAAGATCCAGAAGTCGTGCCAGTACTTATATTTCAGCGACCGCAATATTAAGGAGATCTGCGCGGAGCTTGGCTTCCAGGACCCATATTATTTTTCACGGCTGTTTAAAAAGCTCATGGGTAAATCACCGGCGTTCTATAAGAACCAGCATAAGAAGAGCTAGATTCAATTACGAATTATTTAATTACGAATTACGAATGGATTATGTTTTGTTGATGACAGTATGCATTCATTATAAGTTATAATTTATAGTTTATAACAATAATGCATACCCGGCACAAGGGCCTCATCCGCTGCATTCCAATTCGTAATTCGTAATTAAATAATTCATAATTATCACTCGTAGAGTGCCCTTATTTGCGCAACACTCACCTCCGTTGTGGGCCCAAACGCTTTGCTGCTCATATACTGCTGTAAGCTATAGCACAGCTGCCTGGCTTCCGGGCGTTTTGCCTGGTCGGTCAGCAGGTCAATGCCGGAAACAATTAATTTGCCTTTTCCAACCCTGCATTCAAACACAAGACCCAGCGGCCGGGCGGTTACCCAATCATCAATTACCCGTACAATAGGCTGCAGGCCTTTTTGCACTTCATCCAGCTTAATGGCGCCGGAGTGCGACATAGCATCCCACCACTGCCAGTTACTGAAACCCTGTGTAGGGAATTGTTTAAAAGCAGGGTGTGCGGGATCGCACAAAATACCTAAGCTTACCGGTGGCTGCTGATGGGTCCAGGCGGTATTCCAGAAAATGCTGGAAAACCCGATGGGGATATCGCCGCCTTTATCTGCCCTCAGGGCGCCCTGTTTAAGGGTCAGCAATACTTTGCCGCCGGCTTCCAGCGCATCCAGGGCTTTTTGATCCAGCCGTTGGGTAAGCAGCACCTGTGGGTCAGGTTGCGGCAGGGTAGCGGGGTACACAAATACATCCCAGCTATTCGTGTAACCGGCAACGTTAACGGCTAAGGTAAGCCGTGATGGCGTGGTCACTGCATCCAGCGCCACGTTGATGTGGCCCAGCTGAATGCCATTGCCAAAGGGAATATCTTTTTTATCCAGCACGCCCTTAAAAAGCACTTTACCTGCGCTGTTGCTGATAGTCCAGGATGGTGTGGTATTCGTTAACACTGCAGGGCCAAACTGCGCTATCTCTACAGGTACGCTTAAGCTTTCATTATTCAGGTACACCATTTTGGGCAGCCGTACCAGCGGCACCACAGCATTACAAAAACTGCGGTATTCTTTCCCGGTAACGTATCCCTTATCTTTCCAGAAAGGATTTAATACACCCACCAAAGCGGTGCCCTGTCCCGGAAAATCATACAATCCCAGTAGCTGAAAACCGCCGAAGCCGGGCGTGCGCAGGGCTGCCTCAATATCGGCCTTATAACATAATACCTGCAGCTTACCGGAAGCGTACAGGAAATCGTGGGCCAGCTTTCCCATGCCGTTCTTTTCCAGCTGATCCCGGAAGATCTCAAAGTTCTTTGCTTTCAGCACACCGTCGTATTGTTTGATCTCGTTAAAATCAGGGTATACGCACCATTGCCCAATTTCATGGCTTACGGTAGGATGCTGCCACTTTTTTATCATAGCCGACCAGTCATAATCCGTACGCGGCGGCTGGCCGTTAATAATACTTTTCAACCCTTCGCCCCAGCGTTGTATACGGGGATCAGGGGTGCTGTTAAAATCACTTTCGGAAATAATGGGCCAGCCTGCGCCGGTGGAGTACAGCCGCCGGGTATCCCTTTGTTTCCAGTATTCCACAAATTTTGTCAGGTACTGGGTATGATGTTTACCAGCCGGTTCATTTCCATACAGCAGTATGCAAAAAGAGGGATGGTTGCCATACGCTTTTACGATCTTCCTGCTTTCTTCATAAATGTATTCATCCAGCGGTTTGCCGCTGCCGATCTCCGAACCCTGGTTAGCCCAGGAAGAGCATTCTATATGCAGGTAAAAGCCCATACGGTCTGCTGCTTCAAAAGCGGCATCCGGCGGGCACCAGGAGTGAAAGCGTAAATGGTTTAATCCGTATGATCTGCAGATCCTGAAAATACGCATCCAGGCAGCAGTATCCGTAGGCGGGTAACCGGTTTTGGGGAACACCGCACATTCCAGTGTACCGCGTAAAAAAGTAGGCCGCCCGTTAATGCTGAACTGTGTATCATTGGCGGCAAATTCCCGCATGCCAAACAGTACACGGCTTTCATCGGTTCCCGGCTGATCGGAAGTAAGCGCCACTTTCATGCTGTACACATTGGGGTGGAACTCATCCCATAAAGCAGGATGCTGCCCCATGGGGTACACCACTTTAAGCACCGTCGTTTTATCTACCTGCTCCTGCGCCATTACGGGCTGCAGCTTTTCTGTAGCCGCTTTGCCGGGCAGCGCCTGTAGGGTTACTTTGGCTGCAGCCGGTTTACCACTGATGTTATTTACTGTTATCAGCGCGGTTACATTGTTTGCTTTCAGATCCGGGAACAGCTGCACATCGCTGATGTAAACGGCGGGTTTGTCCCGGATCACCATTTTGCCAATGATGCCGTTCCAGTTGGTTTGCGTATGGTCTGATATGCTGTGCGAATTCTCGCCCGGGTCAATGTCCTTTACCCGGTTATCTACCCGGATGCTAAGCTTATGTTTGCCGGGCGTTAACAGCGCCGACAGATCATAGGTGTGCGCAGTGGCCAGGCTGTTTTGCATGCCTGCATACTGATCATCTACCCATACGCTGGTTTCCCAGTGGCAGCGTTCCAGGAAAAGCTCCAGGTGCCGCCCCTTCCAGGAAGCAGGTATGTCAATGGTTTGCTGGTACCAGGCCGCTCCTTTATAATATTTGTCGGGCTGCAGCCAGAACGGAACTTTTACCTGGCCCGGTACCCGGTATTTATTGAATGCGGGATCCCGGAACCAGGTGGAATCTACAATGCCGCCGGTCCAGGGCGTATTCACCGTTATGTCATTCCCCTTTTTATTGGTGGTCATGGAACCAGGCAGGGTAACGGTTTCCTTCAGTTCCCGGGTATACCATTTCTGCGTAACACCTTCATCCAGGGAATCGGTTTGAAAGCGCCATTTCCCGGAAAGGTTTATTTCAGCTTTTCCCGGCGGCTGCTGCGCCCGGGCCATCCATACGGATGTAAACAATAAGTATGTACTAAAAAACAACGTGGCTGTTCTCTGCATGGTATTAATACGGTTTATAAAAAATAACTTACCAGTTTGTGTTCTGCTTCATTTGCGGGTTGGAATTTATTTCCGCCTGCGGAATGGGAAAATAATCATGTTTACCTGCAACATAAAATTGTTTGCCTACTTTATCGCTGTTGGTAAGCTCCTGTTTCAGCAGGCCCCATCTTTTCAGGTCATAAAAGCGGTGGTTTTCCCTGGCAAATTCAAGCATGCACTGGTGCCTGATCTCGGCCATCATCTGATCCTGGCTTAAGCCGGCCGCCAGCGGCGCTAAATTAGCCCTGTCCCGTATTTGTTTCACGTAGGGGTAAGCTTCGGCGGGTTTGCCCTGCATGGTTACGGCTTCTGCCAGCATCAGCAGCACATCGTCATACCGGAGCGCCCGCTCATTATTGCTGGAGGTGTAGTTGGATGCGCCGCTGGCGCCTGTGATCTCATCATTTTGCGTATAGTTCTGGTATTTTTTAATTAAAGTGCTATAG
Source organism: Chitinophaga sp. (assembly GCF_036569125.1). Taxonomy (GTDB): domain Bacteria; phylum Bacteroidota; class Bacteroidia; order Chitinophagales; family Chitinophagaceae; genus Chitinophaga. Next base: position 8,816 of record NZ_DATCRF010000507.1, read on the forward strand.
CCGAAGATGAGCTTAAAAGCGCTGAACGGTTTATTATAAAAGGTAGCGCCGGGGTAATCCCATACTAATGTGGCATACATACGCGGATCAAAATCATTGCCCAGGGTCTTTTCTTTTTTGAACTCGTTGAACAGCTTGTCCGTTGCGCTTACCTCAAACCAGCCGGCTACTTCAGCGGGGGCAAATTCCTGTGCGGTGGTAACGCCCAGGCTCTGCGCTGCGTTTTCCCCTGCCCATGGATTGGTGCCGCCAACATCGCCCAGCTGGATCTCAAATACCGATTCAATATTGTTCTCTTTTGTAACAATAAAGTTATCGCCATAATTGGGCATCAGCTGGTAGGTGAAGGGCGCCTGGGTAAGCTGTGTTAATGTAGCCACTGCACCTGCCCAGTCTTTGGTAAATAAATTTGCCTTGCCCAGGTAGGCCAGCGCAGCGCCTTTGGTGGCCCGGCCAATCCACTGTGAAGGGTAGGATACCGGCAAAGCAGCAGCAGCTTCGGTAAAATCCTGTTTTGCCTGTTTCCATACATCAGCTTCCGGTGATTTAGCTACAAAATAATCATCCTTGCTAACAGGCGTTTTCAGGTGAATGGGTACATCGCCGAAGTTTATCACCAGTATAAAATAGTTCAGGCCCCGCAGGAACTTTGCTTCTGCTATATAGGAGGCTTTTGCATCGGCTGCCAGGTCGCTTACCTTATCAATATTTTCCAGGATCTGGTTGGCGCGGAAAATGCCGCGGTAACAAACGTTCCACAGGTCATTGGGGGTACCGTTATCCGGTGTATTGGTAAAGGTGGATAGCTGGTACAATGCGGCAACATCATTACGGATAAAGAAATCATCGCCCCGGCCATTGCCCAGCTCAATCCCCCGCACGGCCCAGAAACCGCCATTCACATCGCGCAGCAGCCCGTAGGTGGCGGCAAAAGCGCTTTGCACATCTGCTTCAGTTTTCCAGTAGGTTTCTGAAGTGATCTGGTTCGGGTTCACCAGCTCCAGGGTGCTTTTTTTGCAGGCCAGCATCAGCGTCATGGCTGCTATAAGAACAGTAATATTTTTCATACGTGTCGGTATTTCTGGTTGACTAAAGTGTTAATTGCAATCCAAAAGAAAGCGTGCGGGCAATGGGATAAGCCACGTGCCCAAAATCCACGCCGCGGTCAAAGATGCTGCCGGTACGGCCAATGTCCGGGTTAAAGCCTTTATAGCTGGTTACCGTGAAAAGGTTGTCGGCGCTTACATAAGCACGCAGGGAAGTGATCTTAAATTTGCTTTTTAATACATCCCCGATGGTGTACCCGATCTGCAGCGTTTTCATGCGCAGGTAAGAGCCGCTTTCCAGGAAGCGGGTTGAGGTACGGTCGTTAAAGTTCGGATCATTGGTTACTGCGCGTGGCATGTCGGTATGCTTTTCCGGCGTCCATGCATTGAGGGTGCTGCTGGCGTAGTTGAACTCAAGGCTCATGCTTTCCAGGTCCTGGCGCAGGCCATTATAGATCTTGTTCCCGTGCGTGCCCTGGAAATAAGCGTTCAGGTCAAAATTGCGGAAGGATGCGTTGATGCCAAACCCGTATTCAAAAGAAGGGAACGGACTGCCGGCATATATTTTATCCTCATCATTGATCTGTCCATCGCCGTTAGCGTCGAAGAATTTAATATCGCCCGGCGCAGCGTTAGGCTGTATCAGGGTGCCGTTCTTATTGTACGCATCAATCTCCGCCTGTGAATTAAAGATGCCATCGGCCTTAATAAGATAAAATGCAGTAATAGGGCCGCCTGCTTCTGTTAAAGTGCTGGAAGCGCCATGGTGGGTAGGCTGTCCGCCAAAGATCTGTTGCGACCCTGTGCCCAACTCCAACACTTTATTTTTTACTTTAGAAAAGGCGCCGAATACACTGTAATTCAGCTCTCCTGCGTGATCAGAATAGTTGAATCCCAGCTCAAAGCCGTTGTTCCTTAAACGGCCTGCATTCACTACCGGGTTAGCGGTGGAGCCGGCCGAACCGGGAATGGGTACGTTCAACAATACATCGTCGGTATTTTTAATGAAATAGTCGGCCGCTATACTCAGCCGGCCCTTGAGGAAACCGGCGTCCAGTCCAATGTTAGTGGTTTTGGTGCTTTCCCATTTTATGTTCGGGGAAGAGAAAGCAGTTTGGATAGCGCCAAACCATTTCTGCTGGTCAGCGCCGGTTACGTAATTAATATTGGAAGCAACGGCTGCGCTGTATTGATAGTCCATGATCTCCTGGTTACCCAGTACTCCGTAGCTGCCTCTTAACTTTAAATGTGAAATGACATTGTTCAGGGACGTAAAGAAC
>NZ_DATCRF010000508.1:0-25006 GCF_036569125.1 Chitinophaga sp.
ATCCAGGGCCTCCTGCACCAGTTTTTCGGATTCAGTGTCCAAAGCGCTGGTGGCTTCATCTAAAATTAATATTGGCGGGTTCTTGAAAATGGCCCGGGCAATGGTCAGGCGCTGGCGCTGGCCGCCGCTCAGCTTCATACCACGGTCGCCAATGCTGGTTTCATAGCCATCTTCCAGCTGCACAATAAATTCATGCGCATTGGCAATTTTAGCGGCCTGTATCACCGCTTCCTTATCGGCATTGGGCTGGCCAAAAGCAATGTTATTGAACACAGTATCATTAAACAAAATGGCCTCCTGGGATACCATGCCCATTAAGCCGCGCACATCTTCCATTTGCAGGTCGCGTATGTCCTGCCCGTCAATGCTGATGCGGCCATCCGTAACATCGTAAAAACGGGGCAGCAGGTCGGCCATGGTTGATTTGCCGGCGCCGCTTTTACCTACCAGCGCCACCATCTTACCTTTCTGAATAGTGAGGTTTATATTTTTCAGCACATCCTGCTGCTCATAGCGGAAGGTAACATTCTCATACCGGATCTCTTTTTCAAAACTACGTATAGCCCCGGCGTTAGGTTTATCCTGTATGGTGCTGGGCACATCCAGCACGCGCAGCACGCGCTCGCCGGCAGCCAGGCCGCGGGGCATTACTGCAAAGGCATTGGCAATATTCTTTGCCGGTGCAATGATCTGGAAGTACAGCGCAATGTAGGCAATAAAGGCGGCGGCCGTAAGCTCGCTGCGCCCGGTAAGGATCAGGTTACCCGCATACACCATGATAATAACGATCACCAGCACACCCATGGTTTCAGACAGCGGCGAGGCCAGCTCCCGCTGGTTTTGCATGGCCCTTACCGTTTCGGCATAATCCCCGTTCTCCCGGGCAAATTTCTTTCGCATAAAGCCCTCTGCGTTAAAGGCTTTGATAATACGTATACCCGACAACGTTTCCTCTGCCGTATTTACAATCTTACCCAGCAAATGCTGGCTTAATGTTCCCTTTTTCTTTAGCTTGCCGGTGATCAGGGATATCAGGTAACCCGAAACAGGGAACACCAGCAAAGTGAACAGCGTAAGGGTTTTAGAGAGAATGAACAAGGCAATGAAGGTGGAGATGACCTGCAGCGGATCCCGGAAGATAGTTTGCAGGGAGGTTACTACAGAGGCCTCTACCTCTACCACATCACTGCTGATGGTGGACAGCAGATCGCCTTTACGCTCCTGCTGAAAAAAGCGCAGGGATTGGGTGCTGAACTGTGCATACAGCTTTTCACGCATTCTCATAACCATGGTTACCCGCATGCGTGTAAGCACCTTCTGGCCCAGGAAGCCGAACAGGTTCTTAAGCAGCACGGCTACCAGCACCACTATGCACACATATACCAGCATACCGAACTTGCCGGTAGTATTCATATAGTAAGTGAGGTAGTAGTTAAAAACATCCTTAAAATAATCTATCGAAAGCGAGAATTTGGGCAGGTGTGTTACAACGGCCTGCTGCCCGGTGGCAAACAGGGCATCCATCAACGGCATTACAAGGGTGAAGCTGAACAGGCTGAAAATGGTATAAAGAAAAATATATACTATATATTCCGGCACATAGTGGTGATAGGGCCGGGATAATTGCAGTAAGCGAAAAAACGTTTTCATTCCTAATTATTTGTCTTTTCAGCGGCAATACGGAACCCCGCATTAACCATGCAAGGTTTCATGTATCTTTGCCAGATCAGAATAAGTGCGCAAGTTACTATATTATACGGTTGTATGGTGATACAGCCGTACGACCATACAACTTTACATTATGCAGGAAACTAAGAGGCAGAAACAAGTAGGACAGTTATTACAGAAAGAGCTGAGCGATATTTTTCAGCGGATGGGGTACAACGTTATTGAAGGCGGTATGATATCGCTTTCTGCCGTACGCGTTACCCCCGATCTGCTGGAAGCCAGGGTATACCTGAGCATGTTCCAGATAAAGGATAGCGCCGATATGATGGAGCGTATCAAGGAAAGAGGCTGGGAGATCCGCAAGGAGCTGGGTATGCGTGTGGGCAAGCAGCTGCGCCGGGTACCGGAGCTCTCGTTTTTCCTGGATGATACGCTGGACTATGTGTTCCGTATGGAGGAGCTGTTCAAAAAAATTAAGGATGATGATGCCGGTAAGGAAAACAAGTAAATACTTAGAATGATCTGGCAGTTTGCTTCCCGGTATTTCAGGGCCAAAAAATCAACCAATGCTATTAACATTATAGCATGGGTAAGTGTGGTAGCCATTGGCGTTGGCGCCGGTGCGCTTATTGTTATACTCAGTGTTTTTAATGGTTTTGAAGGGCTGGTAAAGTCCCTGTACTCCTCTTTTTACCCCTCCGTTAAAATAAGCCCGGTTACGGGTAAGACCATTTTGCTCAGCCCCGCGCAGCTGAAACAAATAGCTGCAGTAAAGGGTGTAGCGCATTATTCCGCAGTAATAGAAGAAAAGGCGGTGATGCAGTTTGGCGAGGAAAAGACCATTGCCACGTTGAAGGGGGTAGACAGCCACTATAATGAAGTAACCCGCGTAAAGGAAAAAGTAGTACGCGGCCGCTTTGATACCGGTGATGAAAATGCATATCGCGCCGTACTGGGCATAGAGCTGGAAGGCGCACTGGGCGTGGATGTAGAGCGTAGTATGGTACCGGTGGATGTGTATGTGCCCCGCCGCAGCGCCGGTGGGCTATTGCCTAATGAAGCGCTGAACAGCAGCTATCTGTACCCTGCAGGCACCTTTGCCATTCAGCAGGAGTTTAACAGCAAATACGTTATTACCCATATTGATTTTATGCGCAAGCTGCTGGAGCTGGGGCCCAATGAAATGTCGGCCCTGGAAATAGCCACCGCCAGCGGTACGGAGGATGTGGTGCTGAAACAGCGGCTGGAACAGCTTCTGGGCCCGCAGTTCAGGATCCAGACCCGTTATGAGCAAAACCAGGCGCTGTATGCTATTATGCAAACGGAAAAGTGGGCGGTATACGTGATCCTTAGCTTTATACTGATCATAGCCGCCTTTAACATGATCGGCTCCCTGTCCATGCTGGTGATTGAAAAGCAGAAGGATATTACCATCCTGAAAGCCATGGGCGCGCGGCAGCAGCTGATCATGAAGATATTTTTGGCAGAGGGCCTGATCATTGCAGGAATAGGAGCCGGCTTCGGATTTGGATTAGGGGCGCTGGTGTGCTGGATCCAGCAGCAGTTTGGCGTTATAAAGCTGGAAGGCGCTTCTTTCCTGGTAGATGCTTACCCCGTAAGCATGCACCCCATGGATTTTGTGCTGGTAAGCGTTACCATTATTGTGATCGGCATAGCTGCCAGCTGGTATCCGGCCCGGCGGGCATCGATGCTGGGGATAGAGCTGAAAGCGACGTGAGGTTAATTACGAATTATTCAATTACGAATTACGAATGGAGTACGCTGTTTTGGCCGGGTGTTCGGTAAAAGCCCCGTTTTAATTGCGAATTGAGTACTGCGGGTAGCAGGTTATCCGATAAAAGAAATAATAACAAAAGGGAAGACCGTTCATAATAACAGTCTTCCCTTTTTATTTTTTAATCACTGATTATCAATCAAAAATCACAACACCGTCTGCATTCCATTCGTAATTACTCATATCATAATTATTTTCATGGAATTCCCCGCTTGGCGGACAGGCAATGCTCCGCTCCACTTGGGGCGGGATCTTAATTGAATAATCCGTAATTGACTAATAATCTCCTAAAGATGTTGCCGGCAGCTGCTCCAGGGCTTTAGCCAGTTGCTCATCGCTGGGGGCAATACCATGCCATTCATGGTGGCCTTCCATAAAGTCAACCCCTTTACCCATCACAGTTTTCATCATGATGGCAATAGGTTGTCCCTTACCGGTCAGGCCTTTAGCCTTTTCCAGGGTAGCTACTACCTCATCCAGGTCGTTGCCGTTTTCCAGTACGAGCACGTTCCAGCCAAAAGCTTTGAATTTTGCCGGCAGGTCGCCCAGGCCGCCGATCTGGTCGGTAGGGCCGTCGATCTGCTGACCGTTCCAGTCAACCGTAATAATCAGGTTATCCACTTTATGGTGGGGGGCAAACATTATGGCTTCCCAAACCTGTCCTTCTTCCAGCTCGCCGTCACCGTGCAGGGAAAACACCAGGCCTTTATCGTTATTCAGCTTTTTGGTCAGTGCAGCGCCTATGGCTACGCTCATGCCCTGGCCCAGGGAGCCGCTGGCGATCCGGATGCCCGGCAGGTGCTCGTGGGTAGTGGGGTGGCCCTGCAGGCGGGAGTTAAGTTTACGGAAAGTGCTCAGTTCCTGGGTGGGAAAATAACCGGATCTGGCTAATGCGCTGTAATACACCGGGGAAATATGCCCGTTGGACAGCACAAAAACATCCTGGTCCTTGGCATCCATGTCAAAGGGCTGGGGGGTATGCTGCATTACCTTAAAAAATAAAGCGGCAAAATAATCGGTGCATCCCAGGGAGCCACCAGGGTGGCCGCTTTGCACGGCATGTACCATGCGTACAATATCCCTTCTGATCTGAGTGGCAATTTCTTGAAGCTTCGGCATGATAGTTGCAATTTTTTTAAAATGGCAAAACTAAGAGATATTTACCAAGATTTAGAGAGCGAGATCCACAAACTTTTACGAAATTAGTGTTCGGGTAGTCACAGTTTTTTAGTTTTTGAATTTTATTGATATTCATTTAATTGAATTTAATATCTTTGTATAATCTAGTATTATAACCCCCTACTGATGGAGAATGTATTAATTGCAAGCGTCCTAAGTTTTGTTGTCACTTATTTTGCAATCCCGGTACTGATCAGGGTTGCAGAATTAAAGCACTTGTACGACGAACCGGATGAAAGAAAATCGCATAAGACCAATATTCCTACCTTAGGGGGTATCGGCTTCTTTTCGGGCTTTGTGATGGCAGCCGCGGTATGTGCACCGTCGTTGGCAAATTCCCCTTTTCAGTATATGATAGCAGCCTTCTTTATCATCTTTATGGTGGGTTTGAAGGACGATATCATAGGGCTGTCACCGTTAAAAAAGCTCATAGGCCAGCTGATCGCCTCTTTTGCGGTAATATACCTGGGTAACCTCCAGATCAACAGCATGTATGGTTTCCTGGGCATCAATGCTTTACCGCCTCACTTCGGACTGCTGCTCACTTATTTTACTTTCCTGGTAATTATTAATGCCTTTAACCTGATAGATGGGGTAGACGGCCTGGCCGGCAGCATTGGTATGCTGGTATCCTGCATTATGGGCACTTACTTCCTGTACGCCGGCGAAACGCTGTATGCGGTACTTGGATTTGGCCTGGCCGGCGGGCTGGCAGCTTTCCTTATCTACAATATTTCCCCGGCACGTATATTCATGGGCGATACCGGCTCCTTGCTGGTAGGCCTGGTAAATGCCATCCTCATAGTAAAGTTCATAGAAGTAGCCGGTAACCCGGCTGCGAAATTGCCGGTTAATGGCGTACCGGCAGTAGCTTTTGCCATCCTGATAGTACCCCTGTTCGATACGCTGCGGGTATTTTCTATCCGTATGCTCAAAGGCCGGTCACCTTTCACGGCCGACCGTAACCACATTCACCATTACCTGCTGGAACTTAAGCTGAACCACAAGCAAACCACCCTGGTAGCTGTGGCCTCTAACATAGTATATGTAGCTGCCGCCTTTGCGCTGCAGGACCTGGGCACAAATTACCTGCTGCTGCTGGTAACCGGTTCTGCCGGTATCCTCACCATTGGGCTGTACCTGGCCAAGAAAAAGAAGGCTGTACCCAAACCTGTGCCCGCAACAGTATTACAAACTGTTGCACCGGCAACCGTAACTGTGAACAAAGAGCCGGTTATGGCCAAACCAAAAATACTGAGGGTAAACCCCGAAGGTATGCTGCAAGACAAATAAGCTGAACGCTAAACGCATAAAGCTGAACGCCTGATACTTCACAGTGTCAGGCGTTTTTGCTTAGGCAGGCTTTCAGTATGCTACATGCAATAATGGGAGCCCACCCTTCGCATTAAGCGTTAAGCATTCGGCATTTAGCTTTAAGCTTTAAGCTTTATGCTTTCAGCTTTCCGCTTTCCGCTTCTCCCATCCTCTATATACTCCCCGCATTCTATATGTTAGCCATTGAATTGTAGCAGCTACGCATTCAGCCTTCCACGTTCCGCATTTAGCGTTCCGCGTTCTTTGACGATTAAAAGAAATCCTGTAGGTTTGCAGGCACTTAACTAATTTTTTGCTATGCAAGACGATCTAGCCTTAATTATGGAGGATGCTACAGATTCCATGGAAAAAGCCATTAAACACCTGGAAGTAGAGCTCACGAAGATCAGGGCCGGTAAAGCAAATCCCCAGATACTGGATGGTTTATCCGTTGACTATTACGGTTCCAGTACCCCGCTTAACCAGGTGGCCAATGTAAGCGTGGCCGATGCACGCACCCTTACCATTCAGCCCTGGGAAAAGAACATGATACAGCCTATTGAAAGGGCTATCATAGCGGCCAACATTGGTCTTAACCCGCAGAATGATGGACAGATGATCCGTTTGTTCCTGCCTCCTTTAACAGAAGAGCGCCGCCGGGAGTTTGTAAAACGTGCAGCCGGTGAAGGTGAGCAGGGTAAAGTATCCATCCGCAGCATTCGCCGCGATGCTATTGAGAACATTAAGAAACTGCAGAAAGAAGGGTTAAGCGAAGACATTGCCAAAGATGCTGAAGCTGATATTCAGGCCCTCACGGATAAATATATTGTTCTGATAGACAAACACTGCGCTACCAAGGAAAAAGAGATTATGGCCATTTAATAAATGTGCTGATGTGCTAATATGCTAATGTGCTGATATTACTGATAAAAAAGTAAAAGCCCTGACAGATCTGAATTGTCAGGGCTTTTCTATCTATGGCAAAGTAAATATTATCAGGGCAGGCAATAACAAAAACCAGCACATCGGCATATTAGCACATCAGCACATTAAACTCATTTTTTATTCACCAGGTACACCCCTCCCAGTATCACTCCCAGGCACAATACCTGCACCCAGCCGATCTGCTCACCTGCCAGTAATCCCCAGCCGATAGCCACTACCGGTAACGCATATGTGACCATGGATGCGAATACAGAACCTGCCTTTTGTATCAGTATATAAAACAATACAGTTGCAATACCGCTGCCCAGCACCCCCAGTGTAGTAGCTGCGGATAAGGGTATCCAGGGAGCATGCGGGCCGGTAAACAACGGGAAAAAGTTGCTGAACAGCAATACCGGGAAAGTGAACACGGCACAAAAGAATAATGCAATAGAGCTTAGCTGTACCGAGCTGAAGCCCTTCAGATAATGGTGCACCAGGCTAATGTTAACCCCATAACAGATGGTAGCCAGTAGTATAAAAAAGCCGTAATACCAGTACCCGGTGTTAACGCCATTTGCCGCAAATAAGCCTACCACGCCTAACAGGCCAATGCTAACGCCGATCAGTTGTTTCTTTTCAAACGGGCTTTTAAAAATAACCAGGCCTGCCAGCAGCGCCATTAACGGGGTAAGCGCATTCAGGATGCCCGCCAGCGCGCTGTCTATGCGGGTTTCCGCCAGGCAAAACAAATAGGCGGGTATGCCATTGCCTAATATGCCGGATAAAATGATCACCGGGATCTTACTACGCGGTGTTTGCCGTATGTACTTGAAAAAAAATGGCAGCAGTGATAAGCCGCCGGCCAGCATACGTACGCTGGCCACCTGGTAAGATTGCAGGCCTTCCATGCCTATTTTCATGAGTATAAAAGAGCTGCCCCAGGTAAGAGATAATAGTAAAAAGATGCTCCAGTGAACCAGGCGTTTATCCAAGACGGTAGATTTTTTAAGGAACAAAGGTCCGTATAAGCGGCCATTCCCCCAAGTGTTTTCATGGGCCCGCAACAGTTAAGCAACTTATTTGTTAATTTTAGTGACAGCAAGCATATACCCTCCCTCTTATGGCAAAGATCAAACTGTCCGACATCAGCACCACGGCGCCTAAAAAACTGGATAAAGACGTTATTAAAGCTAACACCCGGGAGCTGATCGCGGAGCTGGATGAGCTGCAAAACCTGTTGTATGCCCAGCATCAGCATTCAGTGCTGGTGGTATTACAAGGCATGGATGCCAGCGGTAAAGATGGGGTGGTGCGTAATGTGCTGGGGCAAATGAACCCGCTGGGCGTAAGGGTGCAACCGTTTAAAGCCCCTACGGAAGAAGAGATGGATCATGATTTTTTATGGCGTATCCATCGTCATGTACCGGGCAAAGGCATGATCCATGTTTTTAACCGCTCGCATTATGAAGATGTATTGGTACAGCGGGTGCATAAGTGGGTAGATGAAAAGACCATTCAGAAAAGAATGCATGCGATCAACGATTTTGAAAAGCTTTTAACAGAACATAATAACACCCATATACTGAAGTTTTACCTGCACATATCTCCCGAAACCCAGGCGCAGCGCCTGCAGGAACGCACAGAGGATCCAACTAAAATGTGGAAGTACAATGCAAATGACCTGGAAGAGGCTAAGCTGTGGAAACAATACCGCAAGGCCTATGAAGATGTGTTTGAACAGTGTAACAACATACCCTGGACCATTGTACCGGCCGATCACAACTGGTATAAAGAATACGTAGTGGCCAAAACGTTAAAGGATACCCTGAAAGGTCTGAAAATGAAATACCCGGCCCTGAAGCAGAAATAATGCGTTAATAATGAACCGGTTCCGGAAGTAATGATTATTTTGCGCTCGTTAATTCGTAACCATAAAACCTTTCCATATGTCGTTCTTTAAAGAATTCAAAGAATTTGCCGTAAAAGGCAACGTAATGGATCTGGCAGTGGGTGTGATCATTGGAGGAGCTTTTGGCAAGATCGTAACATCGTTGGTAGACAACATTATTATGCCGGTTGTAGGTTTATTCCTGCAGGGCAGAAGCTTTAAGGATCAGTTTGTGTTACTGGACAAAAGTAAAGGTAGCTTTGATACCCTGGATGCCGCCCAAAAGGCCGGGGTAGCCACATTTGCTTATGGTGCGTTTATTCAGAATATCATTGACTTTATTATCATAGCCTTTTGTGTGTTCCTGCTGGTTAAATTCATGAACCGCTTAACACGTAAAAAAGAAGCTGTTGCACCAGCCGGGCCCCCGGAACTTACTACACAGGAAAAATTACTTACGGAGATCAGGGATGCGCTTAAATCCAAGTAAGCATTACTGGTATTATAGTATGCTGCAAGTTCTTTATTCAATGAATAAGGGAAAGGAAACCAATTGTTGTAGTTACTGAAAACCATTGTCGCCATGCAACCATTATCGTGCAGTACCATCACGCCGCTGCCGCAAGGCCGGTTTATAAAAAGAACAAACTATTTGCTGATGAAATTGAAGTTTACAGGATTATTCCTTTTATGCTTTTTAACAGGCATGTATACACTCCATGCCCAGGATTGGAGAAAAGAACGTGAGGACATGGAAAAGAAGTTCAAGCTCACACAGGAAGATACCGCCAAGGCGCGCTGGCGCAAAGGCGGCCTGTTTAATGTAAATATAAACCAGGGTACCCTTTCCAACTGGGCTGCGGGTGGCGATAAGTTCACCTTCTCCGTAGCCTCTACCTTTACCGGTTATATTGCCTACCGGCAGGGGCGCAAAACCTGGGATAACGTGCTGGACCTGGCTTACGGTTATGTAAGAACCACCAGCCTGGGCAGCCGTAAAAGCGATGACCGTATAGACTTTACCAGCAAATATGGTTATGACATTGGTAACCATTGGTTCCTGAGCGCATTGGTGAATCTGCGCACCCAGTTCACTAAAGGTTACCTGTATGATAGTGTGCCGCCGCAGCTTACCTCCCGTTTCTTTTCACCGGCCTACGTGCTGTTAGCGCCTGGTTTTGACTATAAGCCCAATGAGGCATTGTCTGTGTTTATGACGCCCATCTCAGCCCGCTTCGTGGTAGTGATGGATAAATACCTTTCATCCATAGGCGCTTACGGGGTCGATAGCGGCAAACATGTGCTGTACCAGATGGGTGCTTACGTGTCCGTGAACTATGTAAAGGAAATTATGAAGAATATTACCTTCAAAACCCGTTTGGACCTGTTCTCCGACTACCGGCATAACCCCCAGAACATTGATGTGTTTATGACCAACGCATTGATGCTGAAGGTAAATAAATACATTACCGCCAACCTGAACGTAGACCTGATCTATGATGATGATGTTAAGGAATTTGTAAACGAAAAGACCGGTGTAAAGGGGCCACGATTGCAGGTCAAGGAGGTCATAGGCATCGGATTCTCGGCCCGGTTCTAAAGGATTTTCACTATTTTTGATAATGACGTTTATAGTAGCGGCATACATTTTTGCCGCTATTATATTAATTATTAATTCTTCATTATTAATTATAAGGTGAGCGATAACAGCTACAAAATAAAACTACCGCAATTTGAAGGGCCTTTTGACCTGCTCCTGTTCTTTATAGAAAGGGATGAGCTGGATATTTACAATATTCCCATCAGCAAGATCACACAGGACTTCCTGGACTACATTCACCACATGAAGTCACTGAACATTGAGCTGGCCAGTGAGTTCATCCTGTTCGTAGCTACCCTCATGCGCATCAAGGCCAAAACCCTGCTGCCCCGTAAAGAGGTTGATGAGCAGGGCAATGAAATTGACCCCCGCCTGGAGCTGGTGGATAAGATCCTGGAATACAAGCGCTATAAACAGGCTGCAGCAGAGCTGGCAGAAAAAGAGGCGGAACGCATGCTGCAGATAAAACGTGGTAATATAGCCAGGGAGCTGGCAGAAATAGGGGAAGTGACCAGCGAAGGAACAGAGGTGCAAACCCTCACGCTTTTTAAGCTCACCAAAACCTTTGAAAAGGTAATGCAGCGCATTAAAGCGCAGCAAAATAAACCCCAGCACGTGGTGTATAAGTATGATTACACCATGGAAGGCTCCCGCGAGTATATGATGGACCTGGCCCGGGTGGAAAAAACACTGGCCTTTGAAAAGATCTTTGATCACTGTAAAGACCGTATTCACGCTATTTTCCTGTTCCTCAGCATGCTGGAGCTGGTGCAGCAGAAATACCTGGGTATTATGGTGGGCGAGGGCCGCAATAACTTTATTATTGATTACGTAGACCCTGCCGACAGGGAAGAAGAAGTAGCAGGCGTGTTTGAAAAAGATTAAATGGCTGAGAAAAGAGATCATATTGAAATAGTGTCGCTGCCGGAGTATGCGAAGGCAGATGCATCCTTTGTGGTATCTACCCTATGCTCTTTGGGGCCTGATTTTTTTGTCCATAATGAAGCACCTCACCGGCACGAGTTCTACACCATTTACTGGATCAAAAAGGGCGAGCTTACCCATACTATTGATACTGTAACCCATGTGGTAAAACGGAACACCCTGTTCTTCCTGGCCCCGCGCCAGGTGCATAAAATGCACTTTAGTGAAAAGGTGGATGGTTACATGATCGCTTTCCCGGATGCCTTTATGTGCCTGCAGGAAGCCGCTAATATGGCCGGCATCCAGTCCAGCCTGTTCATCAACAACCAGTTCAGCAGCGTTATTACGCTGGATGCAGAGCAGGAAAAAGAATTTGAGGTAATTGTACAGCGTATGATGCGGGAAATGCAGGAACAGGAAGCCGGTTATGAAACCGCGCTCCATAGCCTGCTGCGTTATTTCCTGGTGCTGGCATCCCGCATAAAAGGCGCCAGTATGGCCGCTGTGCCGGAGCAGTTTGCTGCGCATAACAGCTCCGTATTCCTGCACTTTAAGAACCTGATAGAGGAAAATTACCACCATTTAAAAAATGTGTCCGACTATGCGGACCAGCTGCATATAAAACCCGTGCTGCTGAATGATATCAGCAAGCAATTATCCGGTATTACCGCCGGTGAGCATATCCGCAACCGCATTATACTGGAAGCCCAGCGCTACCTGTACAACACTGACCTTACAGCCAAGGAAATAGCTTATAAGCTGGGGTTTGAAGATCCGCACTACTTTAGCCGCTTTTTTAAGAAATACACCAATCAAAGCCCTTCTGAGTTCCGGGATGCTGCCCGTGCCGGTGCGCCGGCAAATGGGTTAAGCGCTCCTATCCTGTAAAGGCACCTTCCTCAAGATAGGAACATAGTATTGATCAAGATCAATTATGCTTGCCTTCTATTAACCATTGTTTAACAAGTATCCAACTGCTGCGATATTATTTAGTCTGCCTGGCATTAAAAAGGGCTGGTAATTGCCTTCTAACCCGTGCGCAATTGCTGCGCAACTGGGGTCCTTCCCTCCTAAAACACCCCTTTTTCCCTACTGACATTGCTGCGCAACTCTACCCCCCTACATAAAACCCTACCCGGTTTATTCTCCTTGTTTATTCCCATAAGGTTTAGCCTAAAACCTCGACCCGAATTGCGCACGGGTTGCGCCCGAATTGCGCAGCAATATCACCCCAATTGCGCAGCATTTATCGCTATACATCCGGTTTTTTACCGGCCGTTAGCGCGTGTCCATAACTTCTTAGTACTGAACCATCAGCCATCCGCGTTAAGCATATTCCTTTTTAGCATCCATCCACCATCTTACTTCATGTTCTTATCATGTCTTTCCCATGTGTTTCTCATGACTTTCCCTCCTAAATCCCATGTTTTTCCCTAGTCCATCCCTAGTGAAGTTCATGTCAGGGCCTGAATATTATCATTAAATCATTCGTTTTCAATGAATTACTTTTTAAGGGCTATATATTTTTCTTTTCGTCCTTCCGTCCTTCAAAAAAAGTCCACCACTTACATCATTTAATCCATTTACAACATTTGTTGCAACATGTAATTTTGTGTCGTATTCAGGAGGTAAATATGAATATCACAACAACAACAAAAAGGGTAATTGAAATATATAAAGCGCCGGCGCCGCATATGGTGGGTGACGGATTCAGTGTACAGAACGTGTTCCCGAACGGGAACCGGCTTGGAAGGCGCATCAGCCCCTTCTTTCTGCTGGATTATGGAGCGCCGGCCTACTTTCCGCCCAGCGATAAACCGCGCGGGGTAGATGAACATCCCCACCGTGGTTTTGAAACAGTAAGCATTGTATACCAGGGAGCCCTGGAACACCGGGATTCTGCTGGTAATAAGGGCAAGTTATTTGCCGGTGATGTACAGTGGATGACCGCCGCTTCCGGTGTGGTGCATGAAGAAAAACATGAAAAAGAGTTCACCAGGCGCGGTGGCACACTGGAAATAGCACAGTTATGGGTGAACCTGCCTAAAGCGTATAAAATGACCGCACCCCGCTACCAGGAGCTGTTGAAAGAGCAGATCCCCGTAGTACCGGTTGGTAACAACAGTAAGGTACGTGTAATAGCCGGTGCATTTAATGGTCAGCAGGGGCCTGCCCAAACCTTTACTCCCATCAATTTGCTGGATATAAGGCTGGCAGCCGGTGATAAGGTTAACCTGCATTTGCCGGAAGGTTATAACACCGGCATTGCAGCGCTGCATGGGGAAGTGAATTATAACGGCACCCATACCGCACAATCCGTGGAAATAGCTCTGTTTGATACTGCCGGTGAGGATATAACGGTAACGGCTATATCCGATGCCACACTGCTGGTGCTGAACGGCCAGCCCATTGATGAACCTATTTTTGCCTACGGCCCGTTCTTAATGAACACGCAGCAGGAGATCACGGAAGCCATTGATGATTACAATGCCGGCAAAATGGGACACTTATAAACCTGATAATAACAACAAATAATATAACTAACTACTTAAACAAAAAACATATGACAACCTGGAAAATTGATCCTGCACACAGCGAAGTACAATTCAAGGTAAAACACCTTATGATCACTACTGTTACCGGCCAGTTCGGCAGCTTTGATGCTACCGTGGAAGCGCCCGGTGAAGATTTTGCTAACGCCAGCATTAAGTTTGAAACAGAGGTAGCCAGCATCAGCACTAAAAATGCAGACCGTGATGCGCACCTGCAGGCAGCTGACTTTTTTGATGCAGCCAATCATCCTAAGATCACTTTTGTATCTAAAGAAGTAAAGAAAATAGACGACGAAAATTATAAAGTAGCCGGCGACCTTACCATTCGTGGTAATACCAAACCGGTTGAGTTAAACGTAGAATACGGCGGTACGCAAAAAGATCCCTGGGGCCAGACCAAAGCCGGTTTTGAGCTTACCGGTAAGATCAACCGTAAAGATTTTGGCCTCACCTTCCATGCAACTACCGATACCGGTGGCGTAGTGTTAGGTGATGATGTGAAACTGCTGGGCAGCGTACAGTTCATTAAACAATAAGGAAAATACATAGAAAGGGTTCATACGGACAGACGACCATAATAAGACTAATCAGCAAGGAACAACGGAACAGGAAACACACCCTGGCAATGGAGAGGTTGACAACGGAACAGGAGTAACAACAGCAAGGCAATAACGATTAACAGCAACATATAATATACCGCTTCGTAAAGATCAGGAAACCATTAGCAGGTACTGTTAAAAGAGATGCAGAATCAGTTGTCAGGAGAAAACGTAAACCGTCCCGGTTATTACCGGGGCGGTTTTTTTTAGTAATTTCATTACCGTTATTTCACCTCAAAAAAAGACAGATAATGAAAAGAACTGCAACTGCTAACTGGCAAGGCACCGGTAAGGAAGGTAAAGGAAATCTTACCACGCAAACGGGCATCTTAAATAAAACACCTTATTCATACAGCAGCCGGTTTGAAGAAGGCGCCGGTACCAACCCCGAGGAGCTGATAGCCGCCGCGCACGCAGGCTGTTTTTCCATGAAGCTGAGCTTTCTGATCTCCGGCGCAGGCTTTACCCCGGAGAATATTGAAACCAAAGCCACCATTACTTTGGAGAATGGCGCCATTACCAACAGCCACCTGGTATTGTATGCCAAAGTACCCAACCTGGATAAAGCCAGGTTTGATGAGTTTGTAGAAGATGCAAAACATAACTGCCCGGTATCAAAGCTGCTGAATACGAATATTACACTGGAAGCAACGCTTGCTTAATTACGAATTGTTTAATTACGAATTACGAATTGGGCGTGTGTGCATTAAGGTAGTAGCTTATGGTATGTAAGTATTCGGTTATAGACATTGACTATCATTTACGCACATTTACATTTCATGATCAATAAGTAATAATGAACTCATACCCAATTCGTAATTAAACAATTCGTAATTCTCAATAGCTCAGTCCTGCGCCAAACTTATACAATGGGTTTTTAGAATCATACGGCACATCTTCTTTCTGCTGCCGCACGGCTTCCATTGAGGATGGCAGCTCAATAGGCAGCTTGCCGCCCGGGTTGGACTTACCAAAGATCACATCCAGCACAGCGGCGTCGCTGGCGCCGAAATCTGCCAGCAGGCCTTTGGCGGCTTCGTTAATTTCAGGTATCACAGCCGGCCGGTCCAGGTAAATGTCTACAATAGTAGGGGTGGTATGCAGCAGCTGCAGAATGCTGTCTTTCTGTTTGCCCTTAAAATCAAGATCGCCGTGGTGGAACATACGTGCAAAAGCATTGGGTGAGTTTACCGGGTACCAGGGCGTGTTCAGGCGTATAATGGCAATGTCTGCATCCGCCGGTTTTTCCACCACAATGCCGTACTGCGCGGCTACTTTTACATCAATATTCTTTACATAAATATGCAGCTTGCCGCTGGGCAGTGGCAGCTTTTTTTCATCGTTCTTCAGCAGGGTGATGGCTTTGCGCTGGGAGGCTTCCCCGGCTTGCTGAAAGTCCGCATTGCCTATCATGGTAGCAGCTTTGTCCACATCTACAAAAGGGTTATCAAACAAACCCAGCTCAAACTTCTGACGCAGCAGCCTTCTAACGGAACTGTCTATACGCGCTTCGCTAACCTGTTTGCTTTTTACCAGCTGCACCACCACTTCCGGCAGGCTCTCGCCTCCAAACTGGTCCACACCGGCATCCAGCAGCTTTTTCACCCGTTCCGCAGTATTCAGCTTTTCCACGCCCCAGGCCCTGGCCGGCCAGGTTACATCGCCCATTTTCAGATCGGTGATCAGGCCCCAGTCCGTACATACCACACCGTCAAAATGATATTTTTCCCGCAGCATACCGGTAATAATAGCCTTGTTATACGCAAAACCAACATTTTCATTGGTCTGGTCCACAGGTACGCCGTAATAAGGCATTATAGCCGCTGTATGTGCAGCAAATGCAGCTTCAAAAGGTATCAGGTGATAGTTGAAATTATGGCCCGGGTATACCTGTCCTTTCTGGAATTCAAAATGGGGGTCCAGCCCTTCTTTTTGGGGGCCGCCGCCGGAGAAGTGTTTGGTCATACAGGCCACGCCCTGTGCATTCAGGGTATCGCCCTGGTAGCCCTGTATATAGGCGGCCGTTAGCTTAGCGGCCAGCTGCGCATCTTCCCCAAAGGTGCCGCTAATGCGGGGCCAGCGTGGTTCCGTGGCCAGGTCGGCCTGTGGGTGCAGAGCTTCACGGATACCTACGGCCAGGTACTCCTGCCGGGAGGTGTTGGCAAAAGCGCGCGTTACTGCGGGATCGCCAATAGCAGCCAGGCCCAAAGGCTCGCACCACTGGGAAAAGCGGGTAGCCTGCATGGCAAAAATATTATTGCTGAAATGGTTGCGCGGGTCCGATGCAATGGTAACGGGAATGCCTAAACGCGTGGCCGCTGCATGCTGCTGTACATTGTTATACCAGGTAGCCATTTCTTTAGGCGCAGCCGGTATCTGCCACAGGTTAAAGTGGTTCATTTTCTTTTCGTCCATCAGCTTCACGGCCGCCGGCACCGGCATGGGGCTGTCATCCGGCTTATCATCCAGGGTACCGTCAGCATTCACTTTAGCGCCGTTAATGAATAGCATACCGGCTTTTTCTTCCAGCGTCATTTGCCGCAATACATCGCTCACACGCTGTTCCAGCGGCTGCCGTTTATCTTCATAAATATCCAGCTGTTCGTTCTTATTAAGATCTCGGAACGTAATACCATTAATAGTAAGCGTACCATCCTTATTCTTTTTGGGCCCCTGGTGGCAGGCTGCCACCAGGCAGGTACAAAGGATAACGGGAAGCAATGTTTTCATACGTGGGGATGTTTTTTTGTGTTCCTGAATATACGAATGTTTTGTACACGCTTTTCCGCTTTCCATCCATTCCCGCAGCCATTGAAAACACCGAAATTTGTATCCTAAATAAAAAAGGAGATCACTTATATGGAAAAGATCATTCATCGTGCAAATAGCCGCGGATATGCTAACCACGGCTGGTTGCAGAGCTATCATACTTTCAGTTTCGCAAATTATTATCAGCCGGAGCGTATCCACTTCGGCGCTTTGCGGGTACTGAATGATGATACGGTAAAAGGTGGAATGGGCTTTGGGCAGCACCCGCACGACAATATGGAAATAGTGTCCATCCCCCTGCAGGGCGCACTGGAACATAAGGACAATACAGGCCGCCATGAACGGATCCTGAGCAATGATGTACAGATCATGAGCGCAGGCAGCGGCATTACACACTCAGAGTTTAATGCTTCTAAAACAGAACCGGTGAATTTTTTACAGATCTGGGTATTTCCCAAATTACGTAACATACAACCGCGTTACCAGCAGCAAACCTTTGATCCTGCGGACCGCCATAACCGCCTGCAAACGGTTATTTCACCGGAAGCCAACAGCGGGGTGTTATGGATTAACCAGGATGCCTGGTTTTCCCTGGGGCAGTTTGATGCCGGGCAAAGTTTGGAATTAACACCTGCATTACCGGGGCAGGGCAGCTACCTGTTTGTATTGAACGGGCAGCTGGAAGTAGCCGGCGAAACCCTACAAACCCGCGATGCCATTGGTATCTGGGACTATGAAAATGTAAAGGTGAACATCACTGCGCCCACAGAATTACTACGTATTGAAGTACCTATGCTGAGCTGAGCGCCTTCACCTTCATAAAAAAATAATACAGTTGTCGTAAAAAGACCGGTCATTAAAGCCGGTCTTTTTTATGATACTTATTATCTTGTATCCTGAGCAAACAACGGAACATGTTATTACTGGCTACAGACCTGGATGGTACTTTCCTGGGCGGAAGCCCCGCCGAACGCACCGCTTTATACGAATGGATACGGTTGCAGGAGGATCTGTGCCTGGTATTTGTAACCGGCCGCGGCCTGGCCAGTGTACAGCCTTTGCTGGATGATGCGGACATACCCAATCCCGACTATATTATTTGCGATGTTGGCGCCACCGTGGTAAATGGCAATGACCTGCAGCCCCTGCAGCCGCTGCAAAAAAACATTGAAAAAAAGTGGGCCGGGGCAGAGCTGGTGCGTACCCGTATGGAGCAGGTATCCGGCCTTACCTACCAGGAGGTGCCGCAGCAGAACCGCTGCTCTTTTTACTATGATGCCACTACCGCTATTGATGTAGCTACGCAGATAGCGGCAGAGCTGGGCTGTGAGGTGATACAATCCGCCGGCCGTTTCCTGGATGTATTACCCGCCGGCGTAAACAAAGGCAGCACCCTTACACAGCTGATACAGCTCATAAACTACCCGGTGGGTAAGGTGCTGGTAGCCGGTGATACTATGAACGACCGCTCCCTGTATGACACAGGCTTCCGGGGTGTAGTGGTAGGTGAGGCAGAACCCGCGCTGGTACAGTACACCCTGCATCATACCCATGTGCTGCAAAGCCCAAATGCAGGCGCAGCGGGCATCCTGGACGGTATCAGGTGGTTTGGAAGGAATATATAAAAAGTTTGTACCTTAGGTATGGCTTTCGCTATATACAATGGATATTGAATATAAGCTATTGGAAATGATGAGTACTCCACTACTATTTTTTTCATCATTTAACTGCTACAAAAAATCAATACACCATGGAATTTCCAACACAGACTACCGACCTGCAGCAAATCAATTCCTGGAAAAGTGAAGTAGATAATGTGCGCCAGGATATGCGTGCCATGCGCGGCAGGTTAGAGGAACTGGCACATAAGAAAACCGATGCCGAAATGCTGGCTCATGTTGAGCATTTTCAAAACCAGTTCATTTGCCAGCTGGAAGTGGCGGATGAATTGTTCCATGATCTGAAACAATCTGCCAAAAAACTATCCAACAATGTGTACGTGATCCATGACGACCGTCCTGTAGCGGACTATCCCACCCTGCACGATCGTATGGAAACTTTTCAGAAGCTATACAGGGAGCTCAGGCATGAGTTTCAGCAGTTCCTGTTTAACGGATGATCTTAACTATTGCTTTCCGGTCCGTGCTCGATTTCCCTCACCTTTTCTTCCAGCTTGTGAATAATATCATCCAGCTCAGAAGTGCTGGTGTGCAGCCAGTTTATCAGCTGGTTATTAAGCATAGGGTCTTCCTGGCACTGATCTGTGAGCAATTGGGTAATGCCCAGTATAGATACTACCGGGCGCCTTATTTCATGTGAATTGATCCAGGCTATTTCACGCAATCCTTTGCCCTGTTGCAGCAGGCGCCGTATGATCCGTTGTTTTTCTATGATGGGGTCAATATCCTGCAGCAGGCCTACTATGCGCACCGCTATATTATCTTCCCGTATAATGTAGCCGCGGCTCAGCACATTTTTATAACGCCCGTTTGCGCACAGGATGCGGTATTGCTGTTCATAGAACACATCGGTGTTTGCCATGTAGTTCCGCAGGTTGTTTAATACACGCTCCCGGTCGTCAGGGTGCAGCTTATCCAGCCACCAGTCCCTGGTTTTGGCCACCACATCCGGCTGGTAGCCGAACAGGGTATACAGGCCATGGTTCCAGTTTACATAATCATTTACCGCATCCCAGTCAAAGATGGCGTCTTTAGTGGCTTTGGCCAGCAGCTCATAACGGATGCCCATTTCTTTGGCTTCCAGGCTTTCTTTTATTTTTTCATCCACATCCACCGCCATGATCACGCGGGCTTTGCGGCCCCGGTAGCGCTGGTCATGTCCGTATAGCTCTGCGTAGAAGCTGGTACCGTTCTTTTTGCTGTGTTTCCAGATGCCGCGGTAATGTGCGCCATCCTGGTGCAGGCGCCGGTTTTCCACCACTTTTTCCTCTTCCTCCGGATCGCGTATATCCTTAATCGTTAGTGACAGGAATTCTTTTCTGCTGAAACCATATTTTTCAATGGCCGCCTGGTTCACCGCCAGAAAACGCAGTGTACCGCATTCATAGATCCACATGGGTATAGGATGGGTATTAAACACATGCTGGTATTGCTGTGCATTGCGATAGCGATGGAACAGGAAAAATAATAAGCCTGCACTTGCCCCGGCAAAAGCGCCATAGGTTACCCAGGCGGGAAGAGAGAGGAAATGATTGCTCAAATAGAACAGGTATACCCATAGGCTCATACATGCAAGACATCCACAGAACAGCCTAAGCGAGGCATAGCGCATACAGGATTTTCGTTAAAAATTAAGTCAAAAAGCGCTAAGCAACAAATAGTTACACGAAGTATTGAATTAGAATAATATTTACATTATGATAATTTTAAATAGTGGATACTGAAGTCCATGGTCCATAGCATAGTTCATAGTGTATGGGTAATAGCCCATAGCCAATAGTCCATAGTCTATAGTCAATAGTCTATAGTCCATAGCATAGTTCATAGTATAATAGGTAATAGCTCATAGCCGATAGTCCATAACATAATACGTATTGTAGTAGTACATGATAGATCATCAATCCGCTTGTGCAACCCGCATTCCTGCAAGCCCAAACAACGGCCCTTGGCCGGCGTGCTACGACCGGTAAAATGCAGCAGCGATACAAAGCTCCTCCGCTTGATACCGCCCAATAGCAGCACGCACAGGCGGGCGCAGGCCGGAGTTGGGCTTGCAGGAGGAGGTCCTCAACAACAGATTCACACTTAGGGTGCACAGGTGGGTTGTGGCTTGCAGGAGGAGGTATTTCAACAATGGTGCATTTACAGAAAATTAAATTCACGCTTAGCAGGTACACAGGCGAGGTTTGACTTACAGGAAAAGGTACTCAACAACAGTACATTTACAGAAAAATAAATTCACACTTACGGTACACAGGCTGGTTTTGCCTTGCAGAAAAAGGTACCTCAACAACAATACATTTACAGAAATATAAATTCACACATAGCAGGTGCACAGGCGGGTTTGACTTGCAGAAGAAGGAATTTTAACCACGGTGTATTTACAACTCAATCACCACCCGCTCACTCACCGCATACCCTACACAGGTCAGCACAAAGCCCTGCGCCAGCTCGGCATCCGTGAGCACTTCATTTACGGCCAGCCATACCTTACCCTGTGTACATTTAGCCGTACAGGATCCGCATACACCGCCCTTACAGCTGTAAGGCAGGCTAATACCCTGCTGCAGGGCGCTGCTTAATATATCCTGGTTACCCGGTATACTGATCTCATAAGCAGCGCCGCCTACGCGCAGCTGTACCTGCTTAAGGGATGCATCCTGCGGGCGCCCAACCTTTTCCAGCTTTACGCCGGTATTCACCACAAAGTTCTCTTTATGCAGCTGCGATTCATCGAATCCCATAAAGGTGAGCGTGAGCATCACCATCCGCATATAATCCGGCGGCCCGCAAATAAAGAACTGCGCGGCGGTGCGGTCAAACGTCAGCAGCTCATTCACCATAGGTTCCAGCAGCAGGTTGCTCAGGCGGCGGGGAATACCGTTATCATCCGGCATTTGCTGGCTGAATAAATAAATGCATTGCAGCTGTTGGCTAAACTGCACCTGCAGTGCCTGCAGCTGTTGGAAAAAAATAGCCTGTTGCGGGCTGGCGCTGCTGTACACCAGTGTTACGCGTGCAGCCGGCTCCCGGTACAGGATGTGTTTGAGTAAAGAAAACACCGGCGTAATACCGCTGCCGGCAGCAAACAAAAAAATATGACGGGGCTGCGCGGCTATCCTGTCCAGGGTAAAACGTCCGCTGGGCAGCAGGGAGGTAATGATATCGCCTTTTTTCCAGTGGCCGGTAATATAGCGGGATATTTCGCCATTCTGTTTTTGGCGGATGGTAACGGCTAAATGGGCATCAATACCCGGTGTGGAGCTTAAAGAATAAGAGCGGCGGTGGGTAATGCCATGCAGCTCCACCAAAAAGGTAAGGAACTGTCCGGCCTGGTATATCACCGGTTCAGGCCCGGTATTCTCCAGGTGGTATGTATAGGCATCCGCCGTTTCCTTTATAATATCGGTAATGCGTAAACGAAGATACAGTTCCGGCATACGCTAATTTACGATCTTAGATCTACGATTTTAGATTTATGGGGAATAGTTCGGGTGGGAGGGCTGTGATCGCAAAGGGGATTTGCGATTGTAGATTTTAGATTTACGATCTTAGATCTGTTAGTGCGGAGTAAAAAACCGCTCCCAACTAAATCTAAGATCGTAAATCTAATATCTAATATCCTCAGGCTATAACAGTGATCTTGCTTTTCAGCATTTCCCGTACTTTGGCTGCAATAGCAGGCGCATCGTAGCCACACTCACGGTGCAGCTCTTCCGGCTTGCCATGTTCTACAATACGGTCAGGGATGCCTAACATTTTTACTTCTGCCTGGTAGCCGTTCATAGCCATAAATTCCAGGATGGCGCTGCCAAAGCCGCCGGGTAAGGAAGAATCTTCTACTGTAATTACTTTGCTGAAGTTCTGGAATATTTCATGCAGCATGGCAGTATCCAGTGGTTTTACAAAGCGCATATCGTAGTGCGCCGGCTGCAAACCATCTGCCAGCAGCTCTTTGCAGGCTTCTGTTACAAAGTTGCCGGGGTGGCCAAGGGAAAGTATAGCAATATCTTTACCGTCGCGGATCTTGCGGCCGGTACCTATTTTAATTTCTTTGAAAGGCTGGCGCCAGTCGGCCATAACGCCCTGCCCGCGCGGATAGCGGATCACAAACGGCAGCTCGTTAGCAGGCAGCTGGGCGGTGTACATCAGGTTACGCAGCTCCTCTTCATTCATAGGCGCGCTTACCACCAGGTTGGGGATGCAACGCATAAACGCTACATCATAAGCACCGTGGTGCGTAGGGCCATCATCGCCTACCAGGCCGGCACGGTCCAGGCAAAAAATAACCGGCAGCTTTTGAATAGCTACGTCGTGTATCACCTGGTCGTATGCACGCTGCATAAAGGAGGAGTAGATGTTGCAGAACACCCGCATACCCTGCGTAGCCAGGCCGGCAGAGAGGGTTACGGCATGCTGCTCGCAAATACCCACATCAATAGCGCGGTGCGGCATTTTCTCCATCATAAACTTCAGGGATGAGCCGGAGGGCATGGCAGGGGTAATACCCATAATGCTTTCATTCTGCTCAGCCAGCTCTATGATGGTGTGGCCAAATACATCCTGGTATTTAGGCGGCTGCGGGGTGGTAACCGGCTTTTTAAATATTTCACCGGTTATTTTATCAAACAGGCCCGGCGCATGCCAGGTGGTCTGGTCCTGCTCTGCCAGCGCATACCCTTTACCTTTGGTGGTAACAATATGCAGCAGCTTGGGGCCCGGAATATCTTTCAGGTCCTGCAGGGTATCTACCAGCTTAATGATATTATGTCCGTCAATAGGCCCGAAATAGCGCAGCTTAAAGCTTTCAAAGAGGTTACTGGAGCTGGATACCACGCCTTTAAACCCGGCTTCCAGCCTGGAGGCCATTTCCCGGGTAAAGCGTTTGCCCACCGGCAGCTTGCCCAGCAGGTTCCACACATCATCACGCAGCTTGTTGTACGTATGGGAGGTGGTAATATCCGTTAAGTATTCTTTGAGTGCGCCCACGTTGGGGTCTATGGACATGCAGTTGTCGTTCAGGATGATCAGCAGGTTGGCATTGGAAACACCTGCATGGTTCAGGGCTTCAAAGGCCATACCGGCGGTCATGGCGCCATCTCCTATGACGGCAATGTGCTGCCGGTCAAATTCACCTTTCTGCTGGGAGGCAATGGCCATGCCCAAAGCGGCGGAAATGGAGGTGGAGGAGTGGCCTACGCCAAAAGTATCGTACGGGCTTTCATCGCGTTTGGGAAAACCGCTCAGGCCTTTGTACTTACGGTTGGTATGAAAGTTTTCCCGGCGGCCGGTCAGGATCTTGTGGCCGTAAGCCTGGTGGCCTACATCCCATACCAGCTGATCATAGGGGGTATTGAACACGTAATGCAGGGCGGTGGTTAGCTCTACTACTCCCAGGCTGGCCCCAAAGTGCCCACCATGCACGCTTACCACATCAATAATGTATTGACGCAATTCTTCGCTTACCTGGTGAAGCTGCTCTTTGCTGACTTTCCGCAAATCGGCGGGATACTGTATCTGGCCCAGTAGCGGGCCGGGAGTTATGTTCATACCGGATCAGGGTGTATTATAAATATAGGCAAAAATAGACAAAAAATGTGCAAATATGCAGATGTGCAGATGTGCAAATGATTTCCCGGCTTTTGTGCTGATTATCAGTACTCTCTATTCACACATCCACCCAGGTTCTATTTGATCCGCATCTGCACATCTGCATATTTGCACATCCGCACATTGATTGTATCCACCTATCCGTACTTCCGCCCATTGATAACATTTACTTTCAGGCCGGCAGTACCGTATGGTATTTTTGAAATAAAGCAACCGTTTACTAATTTCAGTTTGATGTTTAGACACATATCAAAATATTGGTGGTGCCAGATACTGGGATGGACAGCGTATTTTGTGACCAATGTTTTTTTTGCATATTCATATGTGGGTAAGGTTCAAACATCTTATCTGGTAGATTTTGCAATCTTAATTGCTTTCGGTCTGCTCTCCACCCATTTGCTCCGCAAGCTCATCAACCGTCAGAACTGGTTCCAGTACAGCTTTGAGAAGCAGGTGCTCCTGTTCTTTTGTTTAATGATCGGATCCGGTGTGAGCATTTACC
>NZ_DATCRF010000509.1:0-12905 GCF_036569125.1 Chitinophaga sp.
CGCTTTCTGCTTTCCGCTTCATTCCTAATTGATAACTCGTAATTAAAACTTACGTTATGGCAGATTTAAAAACAGACGGTTCTACCCAGTCGGCCAACATATGGCCATTAGTGAAATTTTCCTTCAAGGTAATATGGGATAAAGATGAAATTGTATTCCAGGAAGTAAGTGGCCTCTCTTCAGAAACACAGGTGATCGAATATCGCGGCGGCAGCAGCAAAACCTTTTCCACCGTGAAAATGCCGGGTATTCAGAAGTTCAATAACATCACCTTCAAAAAAGGTACCTTCCAGAACGATTCTACTTTGTGGACCAAGTATGTAGGTAAAGATGGTGGTATAAAAATGAATACCATTCCACGTGCCAGCGTTACCATCAGCCTGCTGGATGAAACCGGCCAGATAGCCATGAGCTGGTCTTTACTTAATGCCTTCCCGGTAAAGATGCAGGTAACGGATATGAAATCCGATGCCAACGAAGCAGCCATTGAAACTATGGAAGTAGCGCATGAAGGATTAATGCTCATCTTACCGGCCATCAGCTAATTATTAAAAACATAGCAGATGCCTGATCCTTCATCATCGTCACCGCCTGAAGACTCTTCAGCAGCGCCGCTTCCTTTCTATCCGCCCTGGAGTTTTTATTTCAGTGTAGTGGTAGAGGGGTTTACCGGTACCAATGAAGGCAGCTTCCAGGAAGTGAGCGGCCTTTCCGTGAAAATGTCGCCAATGGAAGTAAAGGAAGGAGGGGAGAACCGGTTCTCACGCCGGTTACCCGTTCCTCCCAAGTATGAGAACCTGGTGCTGAAACGTGGCATGCTCATAGGCTCTGAGCTCACCAAGTGGGTGCAGACCAGCCTTACGCAGTTCACCTTTACACCCGCCACCGTAACATTGAACCTCCTGGATGGTGATGGCAGCATCCTGTCCACCTGGAGCTTTTCCAATGCTTACCCGGTAGCCTTAAAGGTCTCTGACTTCAAGGCGCAGGATAATGGCATCGTGGTAGAAACACTGGAGCTGGCCTTCGATTATTTTCAGCAAACAAAATAAGCCATGCCACTCGAAATACGCGAGTTGATCATCAAAGTGACCATTGAAGAACACGCCCCCAAAACGGCCGGCAACAACATCAGCAGCAGGGAGCTGCAGATGCTGAAGGAAAAGATCGTACGGGAGTGTATGGATAAGCTGATCACCAACATGGACAATTTATCAGTAAGGTAAACATAGGAGCAAATGCCGGATCCCGGAACATCCACAGCAGGAACACTTGTTAAATTATTAATACAGGGCTATTCGGAGCCTACCGCCACTTCAGGGCTGGTAGGCTCCATCAGCGCTGTCATTAACCCTGAAACCTATACGCTCAGCTATAATATTGCGTATGAGCAGGCAAAGACCTTAGGCGCATCTGCACCCACGGAAATATTTACCCGTATGTCATCCGGCGATTTTGACCTGGAGCTGCTGGCAGATGGTACCGGGGTAGTGCCGCTGCCCGCAGGCGTTTCTTCCGTAGACGACTATGTTCAGCAAATGATGGATATTGTGTACGATTACCAGGGCGATGTACACCGTCCCAATTACCTGCGCATCACCTGGGGCGAACAGGTATTCACCGGCGTATGTAAGAATATAACGGTTAAGTATACACTATTCACTCCCGGAGGCGCCGCCTTACGCGCGCTGGTTAAGCTTAAGCTGTCGGAATCTATACCGCTTTCAACAAAAACGCAGCAGGCCCGCAGAAGCTCTCCGGACCTTACCCATATGCGTACCGTTAAAGCCGGTGATACGCTGCCTTTAATGACCTACCGCATTTACGGAGAAGCATTCCACTACATGGAAGTAGCGCGGGTGAACGGTTTAAACAGCATACATGCTATTAAACCCGGTGATGAGCTATACTTCCCTCCATTAAAGAAATAAACCGAATGGCAGCCGCAAGTCCCACAAACGTACAGGACCCTACCTTACGTGTAACCGTTACCGCGAATGGTAAAGATATACAGGACCTGTATCCGATCCTCTCCGTGCGGGTACATCATGAGATCAACAGGATCTCTTATGCTGAAGTGGTGATCCTGGATGGAACAACTTCAGAAACCCAATCCGGTGTGGCCGGTGATTTCCCCGCCAGCGACAGTGCGTATTTTGTTCCCGGCGCTACGCTGGTTATTACCGCCGGTTACGGGCTGGTAGCAGGTACGCAGATCTTTACCGGCATTATCGTAAAGCAATCCATACAGGCCAATGAAAGCGGCGCCTTCTCACTTACCGTTACCTGTAAGCACAGCGCCGTGAAAATGACCATCAATAAAAAAGATGCGGTGTTCGCGAACCAGACCGACAGCGCAATTATGTCTACCCTGGCCGGTAACAGCGGTCTCTCGGCTACTGTTACCGCCACTACAGATGTAAATGAGCTGATGTTCCAGAAGTTTGCAACAGACTGGGATTTTTTACTGGCCCGCGCAGAGTTCAACGGTTACCTGGTATCCCTGACAGATGATCAGATAGTTGTAGGCCCGCCGCAGGTATCGGGTACTGCAGTGCTGCTGGTGGCATTCGGAGAATCCATCAACAGCTTTCATGCAGAGCTGAATGCGGAAAGGCAGCCGGCATCGTTGTCTGCATCTGCCTGGGACCCGCAAACACTTGCCCTGCTGGAATCCAGCGCTACAGAGCCTACCCTGAATGAGCAGGGCAATCCCACGCCCAAAGCTATGGGCAGCCTGTTACAGGACACACCTTTGCAGCTGGTAGCCAATACTCCCTTAACACAGGCCGAGCTGAAAACCTGGGCCGACAGCACTTTGCTGCGCCTGCGTTTGCAGGCCGTACGCGGCAGAGTATCCTTTATGGGAAATGCCAGCGTATTACCCAATACGCTCATTGAGCTATCCGGCGTAGGCACCCGCTTTGATGGTAACGCCTACGTAACCGCTGTTACGCATGAAATGAAGGATGGGGAATGGGAAACCCATGTGAAGTTTGGGCTGGATAGTATGCCTATCTATGAAAAGAACAACTTTACCTATTTCCCCGCAAACGGCCAGCTGCCTGCCATGCAGGGCTTACAGCTGGGAGAGGTGATGAGCATTTCCATGGACCCCGGTGCAGAATACCGGGTGCAGGTAAAGCTGGCATCCACCGCCGCCGGGCAAACCGGTACCTGGGCCCGGCTGGGAAATTTATACGCCACATCCAATGCCGGCGATATTTTTTTTCCGGAAATAGGAGATGAGGTGGTAGTAGGTTTTGTGGAGAACGATCCGCGCTACCCCATCATCTTAGGCAGCTTGTATAGCAAGGGCAAAGTGCCGCCCGTAGTGCCGGCAGACAATAACAACTATACAAAGGCCATCTATACCAAAAGCCAGTTAAAGGTAACGTTTGATGATATGAATAAGGTGATCACCATTGCCACACCTGGCGGTAACACCATTACTATGAGCGATACCGCCATGGGCATACAGATCACGGATATGAACCAGAACACTATTAAAACATCCGCTTCCGGTATAGAGATCACCAGCGTAGCAAATATGACCCTGCAGGCCACCGGCACCATTACGCTGAATGGCACCGGCGGGGGAAATGTTACTACGCCGGCCAACGTAGCCGTAAGCGGTATGAACATTGCCAATACCGCCACCACCGCATTTGCCGCCACCGGCACCAGCACCGCGCAGCTCACATCAGGCGGCGTGGTAACGGTGCTGGGCGCAACTGTGATGATAAATTAATTACGAATTAAACACCTCACATACACTTGTAATTCGCATTTATAATATAATTCGTAATTGAAAAATTCATAATTAAACTGACTACTGGCACAATTGTAAAACACAATTCGTAATTAAATAATTCGTAATTCTCATGGGACAACCAGCCGCACGCCTTACCGATATGCACACCTGCCCGATGGTAACACCGGGCCTGCCGCCCATTCCGCATGTAGGCGGTCCCGTTATAGGACCGGGCATGCCCAATGTGCTCATAGGCATGCTGCCCGCAGCTGCCCTGGGCGATATGCTTACCTGTGTAGGCCCGCCGGATAGCATTGTTATGGGCTCCGCAACAGTGCTCATTGGCGGCCGCCCCGCCGCCCGCATGGGCGATATGACAGCGCATGGCGGCGTAATTGTAACCGGTTTTCCCACCGTATTAATAGGAGGATAAAGATGGCAAAGGAGATACAATCTTTTTTAGGCACCGGCTGGAGCTTTCCGCCTTCCTTCGATAAGCTGGATGCCAGCGTACAAATGGTGTCGGATGTGATGGACATTGAAGAAAGCATCCGCATCATACTCAGCACCATACCCGGCGAGCGCCTGATGCAGCCGGACTTTGGCTGCGACATAAAAAGGCTGGTATTTGAAATAGCCGATTCCCGCATGATCAGTGAGCTGAATCATATTATTTACCACGCCCTGTTAAAATATGAACCGCGTATTAAGTTCATAGATGCCGTGGTGGCAGACAGAAGCCAGGAAACCGGCGCCCTGTTCATGCAGATCACCTACAGCATTATAGCCACTAACACAAGACATAATATGGTATATCCCTTCTACTACCTGGAAGGTACCAACATTAGCGACGGATGAGCAACTTTTTTGAACATATACAGGACGGTATCAGTCAGTTGGAAAGGCAGTTGGAGGCCCTGGTACCGGACTATGTGAAAGTGGATGACAGGTCGCCGCATGAGCTGTTGCAGCTGCTCACACACATTGCCACCCAGTTTAACTACTACAATTTTCACAACCAGGTAGAAGGCACCTGGGAAGAATTCTTTCATGCCGACCTGGTTGTGATGCTTATCACTGCCAGCGCCCTTGACTTCACACACTATGAAGCCTCGTTCCTGCGCATCCGCGAAAACCTGAACAATGCGGAAAATGATGATGAGCTGTTCGATCATACACAAGCGCTGTTCCTGTTACTGTACGACATTGGCATTGTGCTCATGGATGTGCTGCAGAAATTACGGCAGGCCGATAAAACCTACGCCGTATGGCATTACATAGAGCAGGTAATAGATGTGCTGGAAGATGACATGACCCGCCTGCACCGTTTTGAATACCAGGTGATCAGCTTATTTCCCCGGCAGGTGGCCCTGCATGAGCACCGCGTACGCCCTCTGGAAATGACGCATACGCTGCGCCGCCTCTACAGCCGCGCATTCAATAACCCCGGTGAAGGCACAGAGGTGTTTGAAGGATTTTATTCCCTGAACACGCTGTATGATAACCTGCGTACTAAATTTTACCAGGTATCCAGCTCCGCCGGCTACTATTTAAGGAACCAGCTGGCAACAATGCAGCATACCCCGCATATGGGCCTGCTGCTGGCTTTTATAGAGCTCTATAAACATCTGCAGCAGCAGATCAACAAGATCCCCAAACGGCATCTGGATTATTATTACCGGCAGGTGCTGGGCATCCGCTCATTACCCGCAGTGCCCGACCGGGTACATGTTTTCGTAGAGCCGGTGCCGGTAGCACATAACTTTACCATAGAAAAAGGACAGGTGCTGCTGGCAGCCACCAATGCACGTAAAGAGCCGCTGCCCTTTGTTTTGCAGGATGCGGTAAAGGTGCATAACATAAAGATCATGGGCCTGTATAGCCTGTATGTAAGCGATTATGTGCAGATAGCCGCCTCCACGCTGCAGCTGCGCGATATCCGCGAAGCGCAGCCCTACCTGGCCGTGCATCCCATAACGCCTGCGGCAGATTATCAGAAAGAAGGTACGGTCATTAAACCCTGGCTGCTGCTGGGAGAGGATCAGCATGATATTTCAGATTCCCGCCGTACCATGGAAGATACCAATGTGGGCTTTATCATTGGCTCGCCGGTAATGTACCTGAAAGATGGTTACCGGCAGGTGCATGTAAAGCTTTATTTTGAGCCGGACACTTTCAGCGGCTTTGTAGCCTATGTGCAGAACTTTGCCAAAGTATCTAACCGCAGTGAATCCGTAGTGCTTACGCAGCTGCTTGCCGGCGCTTTCCTTATATATTACACGGCTCCCGATGCATGGGAGCCCATTCCGCGTTTCAGTGTAAAAAGCAGCATAGCGGAGCTTACGGATAATAGCATGGAAATTTTCTTTGCGCTGGACCCTACTGATAAACCCTGGGGCGTATATGATGAAAAAGCGCACGGCGGCGGGCTAAGCTCTAAGCAGCCCTTCTTAAAAGTGTTGTTGAACAATACCAGCTTTCACCATGCTTACAGCTACCTGCGGCCTATGCTGCTGGAACGTGTATGCGTAAAAGTGAATGTGACCGGCCACAGGTATTTTAAGATGCAGAATAACATAGGGCCGGTAAGTGCAGACAGCTCTTTCCTGCTGTTTGGCCCGCAGCCCTATGTAGGCTCTTTCCTGGATATCCGCAACAGCAACATCTTTAACCGCTTTACACGCAACTTTACCATTAACCTGGAATGGTTAAACCTGCCCCGGCATGAAACCGGTTTCGATGCCTATTACCTCAGCTATGATGCAGGCATGCAGAACGAGGCATTTAAAGTAGGCATCAGCAGCTTAAACAACGGCGTGTATTTTCCCGAACGGCAAAGCCAGCAAAACCTGAACCTGTTTCAAACCACCCGCGACCGGGAAGGAAAGGTTTATTTATCGGAAAACACCGTGCTGCAGAATGTGGATTTCACCAGGCTGTCATTTCCCAATAATATGCTGCTGGCCGAAGAATGGCAGCCGGATATTTCGTTATACCGCGAAGGCGCTATCCGGCTTGAGCTGCTGTCGCCCTCTGAAGCCTTTGGCCACCGCCTGTTCTCACAGATCTTCCCGGAAGTGATCATGAGCAATGCGCAAAAAGGCATTCTTCCGAAAAAGAAGATGCCGGTTCCTAACCTGCCTTACCTGCCTGTTGTAAAATCCATTTCCATTAACTATACGCTGGAACATATGGAGGCCCTCAAATCTGTACAAACAGAACAGCAGGGCGATGGGCTGGAAGTATACCAGGTGCTGCCCTACGGTTACCGTAAAACTTATCCCGTACCCAATAACACAACTTTTGCGCTGGTGCCGGTAGCAGAAGATATGGGCAACCTGTTCATAGGTTTCAACCGCCTGTATCCCAATGAGGAGCTGTCGTTACTTTTCCAGCTGGAAGAAAAACATTACAGTGATACCGCCGTTGGCATCACCCCCTTAAAATGGAGCCACTTAAACAACAACCGCTGGCTGCCCTTTGAAAGAACGCAGCTGTTATCGGATGATACGAACAACCTGCTGAAAAGCGGCATCATTAAAATACGTGTGCCCGATAACATTAGCAACGGCAGTAGCATGATGGACCCGGAGCTTTTCTGGATCAGGATCTCCGCAAGCCAGGTTACCGGCGCTAATCCCAGGGTAATAGGCATTTTTCCCAACGCTGTGGTAGCAGAAAGGCAGCTGATGGGCGACGGTGAAAGCCTGAATGAAACATTGTCCATTGATCCTTTCTCCATCAAAAAATTTCAAACAGATATAAAAACTATCCAGCAGGTATGGCAGCCATTCCCCTCTTTTGGGGGCCGGCAAAAGGAAACGGAAATGCAGTATTATACCCGCGTAAGCGAGCGCCTGCGGCATAAGCAAAGACCCGTGCTGAGCTTTGATGTTGCACAGATCCTGCTGCAGGAATTTCCGGAGCTGCTGATCGTAAAATGTTTGCCTATTGATGCAAACCGTATGAAGCATATGCCGGAGCAGCCGGATGTAAGCATTATAGTGGTGCCTGCCCCGCCCAAGAACAGCAGCGGGCAGTTCAACACCCTGGAACCAAAGGTAGACCTGGCCACGCTGTACCGCATACAGGCCTTTGTACAAAAAAAGATGTCGCCTTTTGTAAAGGCCGAGATCAGGAACCCGGTGTATGAACGCATAAAAGTAGTATGTAAGATCCGGTTCATACCTACGGATAATAACTACAACGATAACCTGTACCTGCAAAAGCTGCAGGAAGATATCAAGCAATACCTTTGCCCATGGCTGTTTAATACGGTTAATGATTTTAAGATAGGCACGGTGCTATACCGTTCTGAAATGCTGAACTTCATTAACCGCCTGCCTTATGTGGATTATGTTACCGGCTTTTCACTGGTGCATTTTTATTATGAAAAGAACCCGCGCAACGGGCAGGTAATGGGCCGCATTACAGATACTGCCGCCGAAGAAGTGCCCTTTATCCGCGCCTCCGTACCGGAAGGGGTGCTCATTCCTTCCGATGAGCATTTGATCACAGTGCTGGATGCGTCTTTGTATGAAGATCCGCAGGCCCTGGGCATCGACGGATTGCTGGTAAGCAATGAGCTGCTGGTAGGTAAGGAGGCCGATGCAGGCCCGCCGGCGCAGCATGACAGTTCGTCTTTTGAAGAAGAAATGCTCACAATTAGTATTCAACCCAAATAAATCCGGTTCATTATGGACGCTAAACAAAATAAAAAAATGTATGGGCGCGAAGAGCTCAAGCAATATTTCAGGAACGGGAGAATGCCTACAGAAAATCACTTCGGCTATCTGATCGATTCCACGATCAATAAACAGGAAGATGGCTTTTCCAAGGATGAAGAAAATGGATTGCTCATATCTGCCCTGGGCGGCTCTAAAAGATTGGTTTCTTTTTACCGCGCCACCGACGACCTGGAACCATTTTTCATGATGGAAAAAGATGAGCAGGAATATCCCAGCCTGCGCCTGCAGCCCAATCAAAGGGAAGGTGCGCAAAAGGAGCAGGACGAAAGAGCCTTTTTCTTTCATATGGATGGAAAGCTGGGCGTAGGCAAAAAATGTGATCCCAGCTTTAAGGTAGATATCAACGGTTTTGCCGGCATGGAAGGCCGGGTGGGCACTTACAAGGTAGGGAAGATCCCGGCGGATGGTAAATGGTATCCCATTTTGCAGGAGCTGGATAACTGCCAGGCCTTTGAAGTAGTAGCGCGCACCGGTTTAAAACATGCAGGCCGCCATGCAATGATGCATGCCTATGCGCTCAGCACCTTTGGAGGCCGCCGCAATAAGATCCGCCAGGAATGTGCCTATTACGGCTTTTGCTGGAATAAGATCAAGCTGCGCTGGAAAGGCCGCACGCATAACTATGCCCTGCAGCTGCGTACCAACAGCAATTACGGCCCGGGAGTAGAAATTTACTACCGCATTACCCGCCTTTGGGCAGATGATGTATTTATGCCGGACGAATATTATTACTAGCAGGCAGCAAACCACCTTACTTTAAACCATCATTTTTTCAACCGTGGCAGATACACCTTCCATAGTAATAAACCGCGACAAGGCCCGCGAGGCCGCATTTGAATATGAGCAGCTGCGCCGCGAAGCCATTGCCCATGTGCAGGCTTTGTCCGGCAATACCTGGACAGATTACAACCTGCACGATCCCGGTGTTACCATCCTGGAACAGCTTTGCTATGCCATTACCGACCTGGCTTACCGTACAGATTTTCCTATTGATGAAATACTGGCCGATAAGAACGGTAACATTGATCCGCTGCTGCATACCTTTTTTGCAAAAGCCGCTATCCTCAGTTCAGCGCCCGTAACCGTCAATGATTACCGGAAGCTGATCCTGGATGAAGTAGATGAAATAGAGAACGTTTGGATTGAGCCCATACCCTCCCTGCAGACCTGTGGCACCACCAAAGGTACTTACCGCTTGTTTCTGCAGATAGAAGATGAGCTGGTGACAGCAGCAGCCGGTAATCCCGATGCGCTGAAACCAATAGTAGCTGCAGTAGAGCGCTGTATGATGGCCCACCGTAACATTGGGGAAGATGTGGAAGCATTTGTAGTGCTGCAGCCGCAGGAAATATCATTGAAGGCCGAGATCATGGTCGATAGCAAGTATGACCCCCAGGAGCTGATGGCCCATATGTGTAATGCATTTGAGTTTGCGCTGCATCCGCCTATCCGCTTTTTTACAGAAGCAGAGCTGCTGGACAAAGGCTACAGCATAGAAGAAATTTACTGCGGTCCGCTGTTGAAAAAAGGGTTTATTGTAGAAAGCGACCTGCGGCCCCGTCCCGGCATCGTAGATCCGGCAGTGTTAGTAAAGGCAGTATCAGAAGTAGCCGGGGTTATTAAAGTAAAAACCCTTACCATCGCCGGCGAAGATGGCAATTACTCCGCCCGTCCCTTAACCCTGAAACCCGGCAGCTACCCGATGTTACAGATTGCCGGTGATAAGAACGACATTAAAATATTCAGCGATAAATACGAATACCGTTTAAAAGAAGTGGCTTTCTGGAACACCTACCAGAAAATGAAGATCATTGCCCGCCGTAAGTTCGTAGGCCAGAAAACAGGAGATACCCATATACCCTTAAAAGCATCTTACCGCAACCTCAGCTGGTATTATTCCCTGCAGCATCATTTCCCCTACATTTACGGCATTGGTGAGGAAGGGCTGGATAAGCAGGCCACAGAACGGCGTAAGGCCCAGGCCAAGCAGCTGAAAGCATACCTGTTATTCTTTGAGCAGCTGCTGGCCAATTACCTGGCCCAGCTGGGCAGCATGGGCAATTTCTTTTCACCGTTAACAGACGGTGCCACGCCCTACACCTACGCAGTACAGCCTTTATATAATGTACCGCATGTGCGCAATCTGCTGGCTGCCTTTACAGGAAAACAGCCTGCACAGGAATGGGATGAGTTTAAGGAAGATACCGGCAATGACTATATGAAAGCGCTGCAGCATGAGCAGGAAACCAGCAAAACCTACCAGGAACGTAAAACCCGTGTGCTGGATCATTTGCTGGCCCGCTTTAACCTGTCGCTCATGAAATATCCCGTAACGGTTTATGAGCATGTATACGGGGATGCAGCAGCTGATGAGCCCCGGATAAGCCGGGAGCTGGAATGGAAAGCAAGCATTCTCCGCGATGTGGTAAAGCTAACCGCCAACCGCCTGCATTCATTTGACTATACTGCAGATCCTTTTACGCCCGGCGAATGGTCGGGGTATGAGAACTGGCTGCGCCATTTATTATATATACCCGGTGATAAACGTAAACGCCTCAGTGAAGTATTTGATGCAGAACATTTAAAGGTAGAGGTGCATACACGGCCCAGTCACATGCACCTGTGGCTCACCAAGGAATACACGGTGCGCGATGAGGTGATCAAGGTAACGCTGCAGGACCTGCCGGATACGCCGCCGGAAAACAGGTACGACTACGGCAACCAGCCCGTTTCTTTCCTGAAGCATGGCTTAAGCATAGAGAACTACCGCATTGTATATGATGAGGAGCGCCGGGAATACCTGGTAGTATACCGCCACCGCCAGCACGAAATATGGCGGGTGGTAATAAGGGCCGGCACCCGCGCGCATGCCACGCATGCCCTGCAGGATATGATCAAACACCTGCGCAGCATCAGCGAGCAGTCCGAAGGGTTTTACCTGGTAGAGCACCTGCTGATGAAACCCTGGAACTATGAGCGCCGTTTTGGTTACCGCATGTACGACCGCAACGGTAATGTGCTGAAAGAGCATCCTTACTGGTACACCTTTGACGAAAGGGAGGAGGCCATAGCCAAGCTGCAGGAAGAAGCTGCAGCACAGCAAGCCTACTTTGAGTTTTACATAAAGCAGGGTTACGGCCAGATGCTGCGGGAAGACTTTTATCGTTTTGGCCTTACCGTAGTATTTCCCGCATGGCCTGCCCGTTTCCAGCTGCCGGAGTTCAGGGCTTTTGCAGAAGAGCTGTTCCGGGAGCATACCCCGGTGCAGTTTGTGATCCAGTTTAAGTGGTTAGGCATTGGCGCTATGCGCAGCTTTGAAAAGGAATACTTCAACTGGCTGGATCTGCTACGCCAAAAAAAGGACCTGCAGGAAGATACCAGCGAATTGATTAAGATGCTGGCAGGAGAACATTATTTTGATCTATGAGTGAGGCGCACCATATTATCCGGCAGTACACCTTTGATGTGCAAAGCAGCAACAGGGCGCAATCGCTGGCGCTGCAGGAGCGCATCAGCCACCTGTTCCGGCAGCGGATCAGCGGCGATATGGATATGCTGCTGCAAAGGATCGTACCGGAACAAATGGTGGCCGTGCTGGATACGCTTGAATTAGACCTGGGTTTTATTTTATACAAAGATGTAGAAACAGAGCTGCCCGCTAAAATAATGTCGGCCCTTGAAAAGGCGCTGGCAGATATTCTGCGTTACGGTATTTCCGGTGAGCAGTACACACTTACCGGCAAGGTGCAGCTTAAAACCGGCGCCGACCGTTTGTCTGAGCTGCTGCGTTATTACCTGCTCGGCGGGGCCATGCCCTGGTGGGCCACTGCAGCAGAACGTAAACAACCGGAGCTGGCCATCATACACCTGGCAGCTGCGGAGCCTAACCGCCTGGCAGCTTTGCTGCGCGATATTGCCAGGGCTGCGTATGTGCGTCAGCGTATTGCGTACCAGTTTCCCATAGCCGCCATTCAGCAGGTAGTTACCGTGCTGGAACCCGCAGAAGCCGTTTTTATTTTCGCCTATAGCCGGGAAATTGTGCAGCTGCAGCAACGCCAAACCATCCTGCAAACAGAAAGTAAAACACTGGAAAGGGCAGTATGGTGGTTTGTGCTGAATTACCTGTTCACGGAAACCAGCGCTTACTTTAACCGCAAACAGTTTGTACGCAGCCACCTGGGCCAGATGGCGCAGCACTTTAATGTAGCGTATGAACACTTGTTGCAGCTGTTCTATAACGCCCTGTTATTTTATAAGCAGGATACGGCCGAAGCCAGTGTGGGTGGTTTTATAAGAACGCTTTACGAGGAATATGCCGGTGAGCAATTGAAGGCAGGCCGCTATCCACCCAATACCACGGATCACAGGAACACCACACCGGATGAGCAGGTAGCGGTGCTCCG
>NZ_DATCRF010000510.1:0-14005 GCF_036569125.1 Chitinophaga sp.
AATTATTACCTTTGTGTGCTTTATTTAACATTTATATAGAATTCTTTATATGCTTCTCGCCCTACAGGACGTAACTTTTGAATTTGGTGCACGTACAATTGTTGAAGATGCCTCCTGGCATATTGTACCCGGCGACCGGGTGGGGCTGATAGGCCTGAACGGTACGGGGAAGTCTACCCTTCTGAGAATTATTAATGGTGAATACTCTGTTTCCAAAGGCAGTGTGAACAAGATCCGTAACCTGAGCCTGGGGTTCTTTAACCAGGACCTGCTGAGCTTTGAAACGGACGATTCCATCCTGTCGGTAGGCATGACCGCCTTTGACAAAGCATTAGCGCTGGAAAAAGATATAGAACGTATTACCCACGAGCTGGAACATAATCAAACGGAGGCCCTGCTGCATGAGTTCTCCGACAAGCTGCATGAGTTTGAGGCCCTGGACGGCTATAACATGCGGCATAAAACGGCCCAGGTGCTGGAAGGCCTGGGTTTTAGCACAGCCGACCTGGAACGGCCCTACAGCGAGTTTTCCGGTGGCTGGCGTATGCGTGTGCTGCTGGCAAAGCTGATCCTGCAGCAGCCGGATGTGCTGATGCTGGATGAGCCCACGAACCACCTTGACCTGCCCTCCATTGAATGGCTGGAAAGATACCTGCAGAGCTATAACGGCGCCGTGATCATCGTATCGCACGACCGCTTTTTCCTGGACCGTATGGTAAATAAGATCGTAGAGCTGTACCAGCAGCAGCTGCACCACTATGCCGGTAACTATGAGGATTATGAGCGCGAAAAGGAAATGCGCCGGGAGTTACAGCAACGGTCGTACGAAAACCAGCAGGAGTACATTCGCCAGCAGGAACGTTTTATTGAACGTTTTAAGGCCAAAGCTTCCAAGGCAGCCCAGGCGCAGAGCGCCATGAAACGGCTGGAAAAGCTGGACCGCCTGGAGCA
Source organism: Chitinophaga sp. (assembly GCF_036569125.1). Taxonomy (GTDB): domain Bacteria; phylum Bacteroidota; class Bacteroidia; order Chitinophagales; family Chitinophagaceae; genus Chitinophaga. The sequence goes on from NZ_DATCRF010000510.1 coordinate 952, forward strand.
GGTAGATGGCGGCCCTTCCAAAATACGCATCAACTTTACAGTAGATAAAACACCGGGTAAGATCTTATGTACCCTGAGCGATGTAAGCAAACACTTTGGCGATATCACGGTGCTGGATCATACCGGTGTGGAAATTAACCGGGGCGATAAGATAGCGCTGATAGGCGCCAACGGTAAGGGTAAGTCTACCCTGCTGCGCATGATAGCCGGTACAGAACCCATGGAAGGTGAACGCATTCCCGGCCATAACGTAGTACAGTCATTTTATGCCCAGCACCAGCTGGAATCATTACACCTTGACAGCGAGATACTGGAAGAGCTGAAAAATACCAGCAGCGGCCGTACGGAAATGGAGCTGCGCTCTTTGCTGGGCTGCTTCCTGTTCACGGGAGATGATGTGTACAAGAAGATCCGTATTCTTTCCGGTGGTGAAAAAGCGCGGGTGGCGCTGGCCAAAACCATCATCAGCCAGGCTAACTTTATGCTGCTGGATGAGCCCACGAACCACCTGGATATGAACTCCGTACAAATGCTGATAGATGCTTTGAATAAGTATGAAGGCAGCTTTTTACTCGTATCCCACGACCGTTATTTTGTAAGCGGCACCGCGAATAAGATCTGGGAAATTGTGGATGGGAAGATCAAGGAATTCAAAGGTACCTATGCGGAGTATGAAGACTGGAAGAAACGCCAGGCTGCTGCTGCCGCACCTCCCAAACCGCCTAAAGGCGAACGGGGTAAGAACCGCGGTAATAACAACAACAATAATAATACCCCCGAACCAGCTGCAGTGAAGGAAACGCCGGCGGCAAGCGCCCCGGTAAAAGGCACGCCTATTAATAAGGAGGCCCAGAAAGAGCTGCAGAAACACCAGCGCCAGTTCCAGCAGCTGGAAGGCGAGCTGGCCCGCCTGAAGGAAAAGAAACAAAAGCTGGAAGCCAGCCTTGGTAACCCTGATATCTATGGGGATAAAGGTAAGTTCCAGCAGATAGAAGCGGAATACAAACAGGTAACGCAAGACCTGGAAAAAGCGAACAAGCAGTATGAGGAGGTGTTTGAGAAGATTATGGAGCTGGAGGGGTAATTAATAATTAAGAATGAATAATTAATAATTGTGGGAAGAGTATAGCGGCGGATGGCTTATACTACATTGTAAATTTTTAATGCTGAATATTTCTATTGATGAACGTGGGGTCTTTGTGTTGTGTGAGGTACTGGTAGTTGTGATTATTAATTCTTAATTATTCATTATTAATTATGCAGAAGATCCTGGTTGTAGAAGATGAAGTTAAGGTGGCCAATGCCGTTAAAAAAGGCCTGGAGGAGAATGGTTTTGATGTAGATGTAGCTTATGACGGCCGTATGGGTAAAAGCCTGGCATCCAGCAACAGCTACGACCTGGTGATACTGGACCTGAACCTGCCCCATAGCAACGGCTATGAAGTATGTGAGGTGATCCGCAATAAGAATAACCGGGTACCCATTATAATGCTTACAGCGCTGGGCGGCATGGACGATAAAATGCAGGCCTTTGAGCTGGGCGCTGATGATTACCTGGTAAAACCCTTTGACTTCCGGGAGCTGCTGGCCCGCATCCGCGTATTCCTGAAACGCGCGGGCTCTGATGTGCAGCAAAGCACTTTATATAAGATCGTTATCGGCGACCTGGAAATAGACCGCGAAAAGAAAGAAGTAACCCGCAGCGGTAAAAAGATCCCCCTTACTGCCAAAGAATACCAGCTGCTGGAGTTCCTGGCCCTGCACAAAGGCAAGGTGATCTCCAAGCTTACCATCGCGGAAAAAGTGTGGGATATTGACTTTGATACCGGCACCAATGTAATAGAAGTGTACATGAACTTCCTGCGTAAAAAGATAGATAAGGATTTTGAGAATAAGCTGCTGCATACCAAAACGGGTATGGGGTATTATCTGGCGGAAGAATAATTTAATGTGCTAATGTGCTGATATGCTAATGTGCTGGTTGATGTAATAAGATAATTCAGCACATCAGCACATTAGCATATTAGCACATCAGAATTTATGAAGATCAAATACAAAATAGCGCTCTATTATACCTTATCGGCCACGGTGCTGCTGATATCCTTTGCCAGCCTTGCTTATTATTTCTCTGCACAATCGCGCAAGGCGGAGTACCTGGAACGCCTGGAATACCGTGCCCGCTCCATTGCCAACGTAATTATTGAAGATGATAAAGTGAAGGTGGACCTGCTGCGCAAGCTGGATAAAACCACTTTCCAGGACCTTTACCAGGAAACCATTTTAGTGTACAGCCCCAATTACGATCTCTTATACTCCAACCTGAAAGATACCACCATCCGCACCCTGCGCAGCCGCCTGGATTATATTAAACGCAACGGCACCTATAATTACGAAAAAGCCAGCGATGAGGTAGTAGGCATATATTATACAGAAGGTAAGATCTCTGTGATCGTGATCGTATCCTCACTGGATAAATACGGCTTCCAGAACCTGCAGAACCTGAAGCGCATCCTGCTTATTGAGCTGGCTGTGGCAGCCGTGCTGCTGATCGTGATCGGGTATTTCTTCTCGCGCAAAATGGTACAGCCTATTGACAAGCTGGTACAGCAGATGGATACTATTAATGCCAACAACCTGCAGGATACCAAGGTAGTGGTGCGCGGACGGGATGAGATTGCGCAGCTGGGCAGCAACTTTAATACGATGCTGCAGCGCCTGAGCACCTCCTTTGATCTGCAAAAGAGCTTTGTAAGCAATGCTTCGCACGAGCTGCGTACACCGCTGGCGTCTATTATCAGCCAGCTGCAGGTAACCTTATCAAAAGAAAGGAATAAGGAGGACTATGCCAGTGTGCTCAGCTCTGTATTGGAAGATGCGGAAAACCTCTCCGACCTTACCAATGGCCTGTTACAGATGGCTCAATCGGAGCTGAACGAACAACGTTTTTCCTTTTACGAAGTACGGATAGATGAGCTGCTGCTGGAAATGGGCAACCTCATTAAGCTTAAGCATAATGGTAAAGTAGATATACAGTTTGAGAACCTGCCGGAGCTGGATACCCAGCTTACCTGCAACGGCAATGAAATACTGCTGAAGATCCTGTTCCTGAACCTGGTGGATAATGCCTGTAAGTTCTCGAAGGATAATACCGCTTATGTGATCATTGACTTCCAAACCCACTACATACAGATCCAGATCCGGGACAATGGCATGGGCATCCCTGCCGCTGAACTGAATAAGGTATTTGAACCTTTTTACCGTGGCCAGAATGCGCTGCAAACCCGCGGCCATGGCCTGGGATTGTCTATCTGCAAAAAGATAGTACAGCTGCATAAAGGACATATTTCCGTGAGTTCTGTGCTTAATAAAGGAACTGTATTTTCGGTGCTGCTTCCGCATATTTGAGGTGCTAAATCGATGGTCGATGGTCCATAGTCCATGGCCTGCTGCGCACGAATTGTGTTACTTGATATGCAATTCACTCTCCTGTCTTTTCATGAATAACTTATTACCCCGCACTATGCAATGGACCATGGACCATCGACCATGGACCCCTTAAAATTGGCCCGCCAATTTTAAGTTCTTTTTAATCCCCCTTAAAGGCCCCTTTAATTCCCCTTTTAGAGCTTTGTACTCGAAATTGAGATGGAACTTATATGCAAAAGAAGATCGGGATCATAACAATAGCCTTGTTCATCATCGCACTTAAAAGCTCGGCGCAAAGTATTCAGCCCATTACTTTACAGGAAGCAGAAGATACTTTCCTTAACCGGAATTACCAGTTGCTGGCGCAACGTTACCGGGTTGATGCCGATAAGGCACAGATCCAGCAGGCGCGTTTATGGAGCAACCCTTCCTTTAGCGCCACCTGGGGATTTGGTACTACCAATAAGATACAGCCTTTTTATGGCGGCAACGGCGGGGAAACAGCCTACAGCGTAGATCAGCTGATCACCCTTGCGGGTAAACGCAACAAACAGGTACAGCTGGCTTCCCTGAATGCCGCTACCACACAGGCTGAGTTCTTTGAACTGATGCGGACTTTAAGACTGCAGCTAAGAGGCAATTATTATCAGCTCTACTTCCTGCAGGAAACAGAAAAGATCTTACAGGAACAACTTTCCAACTTACAGAAAATAGTAGATGCCTATACGGAAGCAGATCAGAAAGGCAGCGTGGCACATGCCGATGTGATACGGCTACGGGCTTTACAGGTAGGCCTCACAAATGATTATACTGATCTTAAACAACAGGAGCTCAGCTCACAGCTAAACCTACAACAGCTACTTGGTAACAATCAACAGTATGCACCGCAGGTGGATACGGACGGCCTCTCATACTATAACCTGCAAGGTTATACGCTGCCTGCCCTTATTGACACTGCGATGCAAAACCGGCCTGACCTGCGGGTTGCTCAACAGCAACTCCAGCAGGCGCAGGTGAACTACAGCCTGCAAAAAGCGCTGGCAGTACCGGACCTGCATGTAGGCGCTACCTACGATAAGAACGGCAGCTATGCACCCAACTTCGTAGGGCTTACCCTGGGAATAGACCTCCCCTTCTGGAACCGCAACCAGGGCAACATACGCTCTGCCGGCAACCAGGTAAAAGTACAGGAGCAAACGCTGGCCCAGGGCAATAACATCATCAACACTGAAGTGCAGCAGGCCGTGCAAAAGATAAACCTGATGGACAAGCAATACCAGCTGCTGGACTTTAAAGGCTTTGGACAGGAATATAATAAGCTGATCTCCGAAGTAGCACAGAACTTCCGCAAGGGTAATATTTCCCTGTTGCAGTTCATTGATTACTTCAACAGCTACAGCGATAACGTGAAGAATACCAATAAGCTTATCCTGGACCGCATTACGGCCTATGAGGAGCTGAATTATGCAACCGGTACGGAGTTATTTAATAAGACGAAATAAGAAGAACCTTAGTAAGGTGGAGGAATAAAAGAAGTAAGATGTAGGAAGTATGAAGTAGGAAACTGAATGCAAGATCAGCAATAGCCGGCAGACATCATACTTCCTGCTTCAGACTTCAAAAAGAATCATTTATCAAATGAAGAAGAACAAGATGAACCGCATTTTAAGCCTGGCCCTGTTAGTACTGGGCGCTGCCTGGTGGAGTAGCTGTAAACATATCCAGGCAGAGGATACTGAAAAAGAAACTTTTGTGCTGAGCGATACCATGATGCAAAGCATTCATATAGATACAGCAGGTGTAAAGCCCGTGCAAAGTGAGCTGCGTTTGTCCGGCAAGGTATCTCCGGATGTGGGCAAGGTGCTGAAAGTATATCCCCTGGTGAGCGGCTTTGTAAAAGATATTAAAGTGCAGCTGGGCGATTTTGTGCAGAAAGGACAGATCCTGGCCGTGATACAGAGTGGTGAGATCGCTGATTATGAAAAGCAGATGGCAGAAGCAAAGTCGGACCTGGCCGTAGCCGAAAAAGGGCTGAAAGTAGCGCAGGACCTGTATAGCAGCCAGCTAAGCACGGAAAAAGATGTGGTGAATGCGCAGGGCGAGCTGGATAAGGCACGCGCAGAAGTGAACCGCCTGAACGACCTGTTTAAGATCTACCGCCGCGGCGCAGGCTCTACCTACCTGGTAACCGCTCCTATCTCCGGTTATGTGATCGAAAAGAATATCAACAACAACATGGAGATCCGGACGGATAATAACCAGAACATCTTCACCGTATCGGAGCTGAACGATGTATGGGTAATGGCCAATGTATTTGAAACAGATATTGCCCGTGTGAAAGAAGGTTATGATGCAGACATTGTAACCATCAGCTACCCGGATACTGTGTTCCATGGCAAGGTAGACAAGATATACAACTTCCTGGACCCGGCTACCAAAACCATGCAGATCCGTATTAAGCTGAATAATAAGGATATGCAGCTGAAGCCGGAAATGTTTGCCACGGTTACCCTGCATTACAACGATGGGAATAATATGATAGCCGTGCCTACTTCCTCATTAATATTTGACCGCAGCAAGAATTATGTGCTGGTGTTTAAAGATAAGTACAACATCCAGGTACGTGAGGTAGAACCTTATAAAACAGCCGGTGGGCTGGCATATTTAAGCAAGGGGCTAAACCCGGGTGAGCAGGTTATTTCCCGGAACCAATTGCTGATCTATAATGCACTGAACGACTAGATTTTAGCCTTTAGCTGTTAGCTAATAGCTAAAATCGAAGACAATGGCTAACAGCTAAAAGCTAACGGCTAACAGCTGGCAGCTTAAAGAACCAATAGCATGAACAAATTCATCAGGAACATCGTAGGTTTTTCGCTCAAGAATAAACTGTTCGTTTTCATAGCAACCTTAACGCTGGTAATATCAGGCATTGTAGCCTTTGTGCACACGCCTATAGAAGCGTTCCCGGATGTAACCAATACACAGATCATCATAGTTACCAAATGGAACGGGCGCAGTGCGCAGGAAGTAGAGCGTTTTGTAACGCTGCCCGTAGAAGTAGCCATGAATGCGGTGCAGAAGAAAACAAGCGTACGCTCTGTAACTATGTTCGGCCTGTCTGTTGTAAAGATCATTTTTGACGATGATGTGGAGGATTTCTTTGCACGGCAACAGGTGAACAATATGCTGCAAAGCGTATCCCTGCCGGAAGGCGCCGACCCGGAGATACAGCCTCCCTACGGCCCTACCGGCGAAATATTCCGGTATTACCTGAAAAGTGACCACCGCAATTCCCGCGACCTGCTCACTTACCAGAACTGGATCATAGACCGGCAGCTGCGCAGCGTGCCTGGCGTGGCGGATATTGTGGCCTTTGGCGGGCAGGATAAGATCTATGAGATCACAGCCGACCCGGTTCGTTTAGCCAAGTACGATATTACCCCCCTGGAGCTATATCAGGCGGTTACGAAAAGCAATATCAATGTAGGCGGCGATGTGATAGAGAAGAACGGGCAGGCCTATGTGGTAAGGGGTATTGGCCTGCTGAACAGCATAGCGGATATAGAGAATATCATATTAGACAATATTAACGGAACACCACTGCTGGTAAAGAATGTGGCCACAGTGCGCGAATCCTCCCTGCCGCGTGTAGGGCAGGTAGGATTAGATAAGCAGGACGACCTGGTGGAAGGGATCGTGGTAATGCGCAAAGGTGAGAACCCCACAGAGGTATTAGCCCGGCTGAAGGACAAAATCAGGGAGTTGAACGAGACTATCTTGCCCAGTGACATCAAGATGGCTACCTTTTACGATCGGGATAACCTCATGGAGTTTTGTACGCATACTGTGATGCACAACCTCGTTGAGGGGATCCTGTTCGTAACGGTGATCGTGTTTGTTTTCATGGCGGATTGGCGTACTACCGTTACCGTGTCCATCATTATTCCGCTGGCCTTGCTGTTTGCCTTCCTGTGTTTGCGCCTTAAGGGCATGACGGCCAACCTGATCTCCATGGGCGCCATTGACTTTGGTATTATCATAGATGGTGCGGTGGTGATGGTGGAAGGCATTTTTGTGATGCTGGACCATAAGGCCAAACATTATGGCATGGAGCGCTTTAATAAGCTGGCCAAAATGGGCTGGATCAAGCAAACCGGCGGGGAGCTGGCCAAAGCCATCTTCTTCTCAAAACTTATCATCATTATTTCCCTGATACCCATCTTCTCTTTCCAGAAAGTGGAAGGAAAAATGTTCTCGCCGCTGGCGTGGACCCTGGGATTTGCCTTATTGGGCGCGTTATTATTCACGCTTACCCTGGTGCCGGTGCTCAGCTCCATTTTGCTGAACAAGAATGTGAAGGAGCGGCATAACCCGGTAGTGATCTTCTTTGACCGGATCGTGATGAAAGGCTTTAAATGGACCTATGGCCATAAACGCCTTAGCCTGGTGCTGGCCTTTAGCTTTATGCTGGTGACCTTTTTCTCGGCCCGCTGGATGGGTACGGAGTTCCTGCCGCAGCTGAATGAAGGCTCTTTATGGGTTACTACCGAGCTGCCCATGAGTATGTCGCTCACGGAAAGTGTAAGAATGGCCCATGCCATTCGCGAGGACCTGGGTGGTTTCCCGGAAGTAAAACGGGTATTATCACAGGTAGGCCGCTCAAATGACGGTACGGATCCCAACGGGTTTTACTTTGTACAGTACCAGGTAGACCTGGCTGATAAAAAGGAATGGAAACGCAAGATCACGCAGGATGAGCTGATCGGGCAGATGGAAAAACGGCTGAAGAAATACCCTGGTATTATCCTCAACTTCTCCCAGCCCATTAGTGATAACGTATCTGAAGCAGTGGCCGGGTTTAAAGCCGCCAATGGTGTAAAGATCTATGGCGATGACCTGGAAAAGCTGGAAGCCCTTTCCCAGCAGGTAATAGCGCAGCTGAAGAATGTGCCGGGCATCCGTGACCTGGGCGTGATCCGCAACATTGGCCAGCCTGAAATGAGCATTAACCTGAGCGACACCAAGATGGCGCTGTATGGTGTAAATACTGCCGATGCGCAGGCGGTGATCGAAATGGCGATAGGCGGGAAAACCGCTACACAGCTCTATGAAGGGGAAAAGAAATTCGACATCCGCATACGGTATGATGCCAACTACCGCACTACGGAAGAAGACCTGCAGAACCTGATGGTGCCTACGCAGAGCGGTAATAAAGTGCCATTGAAAGAGATTGCTACCATTAATACGATCACCGGCCCGGCCTTTATATACCGGGATGGTAACAAGCGGTTCATCGGTATCAAGTTCTCTGTACGCGACCGTGACCTGGGCAGCACCATTGCAGATGCACAGAATAAGGTGAATGCAGCCGTAAAGCTGCCAAAGGGCTACAGTGTGGGCTGGACGGGTGAGTTTGAGAACCAGGTACGCGCCACCAACCGTTTGGCGCAGGTGGTACCGGTAAGTATAATAGCCATTTTCGTGGTGCTGTTCATTATGCTGGGGAGTGTGAAAGATGCAGGCCTGATATTGCTGAACGTACCCTTTGCCCTGATCGGCGGCATACTGGCCATTCATGTTACAGGTATCAACTTCGGGATCTCTGCAGGGGTAGGCTTCATTGCGCTGTTCGGGATCTGTATACAAAATGGGGTGATATTGATATCGGTGTTCCATAAGAACCTGCTGGCGGGCATGCCCCTGAACGAGGCTATCCGTACAGGAGTGGAATCGCGGGTACGCCCGGTGGTAATGACGGCCATGATGGCAGCTATTGGTTTGATACCGGCAGCCATCTCCCATGGCGTGGGCTCTGAAACGCAGAAACCGCTGGCCATTATTGTAATTGGTGGTTTGATCACCGCTACGGTGCTGACGCTGCTGGTGTTCCCCATCATATTCTATGGGGCGTATAAGAGCAAAAAAGACGTTTTATAAAAGTTATGTAGGCAAGCTGCCGGTGATTAGTGAGGGAAAGCGAAAGCGGACCCGGTTAAAAATGCACAAGGGAAACTGCTGATTGCCGGCGGCTTGTTACTTAAAATATTGACTGGTTTTAGTTCGCATATAGGTTGATAGAATGGACATGCAAATGCAGTTCCCGAAGAGATGGATCTTCCTGAACTGGTTTCATGCTCAATTACTCCGCCCGGCCTTAGAAGAAACAACGCTGGGCGGATTCTTTTTAATTACGAATTACTTAATTACGACCCCGCGAAGCGGCGCACGAATGCCATTGAAAGTAATTATGATATGAGTAATTACGAATGGCTTGGAGCGGTTCATAATTCGTAATTTTATTTAGAGAAGGTCTTTGGTCAAGGAAAGGCTGCAGGACGTGTAAAAATGGGCGGCTATGGAACTTTTAAGGGCTAAATTGTGTTAGGCGAACAGGGCTGCAGTTTAATTGATCTCATTGATGCGAACAAGCAGCTAACATGGTAAACTTAATTCGTAATTCGTAATTAAATAATTCGTAATTAACACTTGGCAATTCGTAATTCGATACTGCACATACTCTGGTGGCTGGGCTTTTTTGCGGTATGGGTGCTGCTGCGGATAGATGATTACCCCGCTTTGCCGGCTACCATTTGGGCGGGCGTGTTAAAGGTTACTACCCTGGCCGGCGCCGTTTACTTTACCAATTATGTGCTTATTCCCCGCTTATTGTACAAACAGCGGTACGCCGCTTTCCTGGCTGCTTTTATAGCCTTAATAGGCGTTACCGGCTGGCTGGTGATACAGCTGCTGAACCTTGTGCTGCAACCTTACGCTGCGCTAATTACACAATGGCCTAATGCCACCCTGAGCCGGCAGCTGTATGATGTATATATTCCCCTGTTCTTTATGGTAGGCGCTATTGTGGGCGTGCAATTCTATATAGACCGGCTGAAAACGCAGCACCGCCTGCAAAGCGCGCTGCGGGCCAGTGCCGAGCAGGAGCTGCAGTACCTGAAAGCGCAGATCAACCCGCATGCATTATTCAACTCCCTGAATGCGGTGTATTTCCTGATAGATAAAGAGAACAAAGCTGCACGGGATATGCTGATGCAGTTTGCAGACCTGCTGCGGTACCAGCTGTACGACTGTAATACCGATGCCATTCCCATTGAAAAGGAAGCCCGGTATGTAGCAAACTATATAGCCATACAGCAAATGCGGCATAATGATAACTGCGAGGTTTCGTTTTACTGCGATCCTGCCATGCAGCACTTCAGCATTGCGCCGCTGCTGCTGATCCCTTTTGTGGAGAATGCCTTTAAGCATGTATCGGCACATGTGCAGGCGCCCAATAAGGTGGCCATCAGCCTGCAGCGGCAAAATGGCTGCCTGCAGCTGCAAACCTATAATACACGGGAGGTATTGCCACCTGAAAACGGCGCCCGTAAAGGTATTGGGCTGGCTAATGTAAAAAGGCGGCTGGAATTATTGTACCCGGAAAAACATACCTTACAGATCCAGGAAACCGATCAATCCTTTGAGGTAACCTTAAACATCCGCATTACATGAAGCTGCATTGCATGATAGTAGATGATGAGCCCATGGCCCGCAAAGGCCTGCAGGAATATTGCGCGGAAGTTGATTTCCTGGACCCGGTAACCGTGTGTGACAGCCCGGTAAAAGCCATTACGCTGCTGCAAACGCAGCCGGTACAATTGCTTTTCCTGGATATACAAATGCCCCGCATTAACGGACTGGATCTGCTTCGTTCTTTACCGCAGCCACCGCTGGTAATATTTACCACTGCCTACCCGGAATATGCATTGCAGGGCTTTGAGCTGAATGTAATTGATTACCTGCTAAAGCCAGTGGCCTTTGAGCGTTTTATGAAAGCCGTATCAAAGGCACACTCATACTACGAGCTGCTGCAGCGCCCTGTCACAGCGGAAGAAGCCCCCTCCTATTTCTTTATTAAATGTGATAACGGTTTAGAGCGTATATGCTTTAACGATATACTGTATGCAGAGGCTTTACAGAACTACGTGGTGCTGCATACCGTGCAGCGCAGGTATGTTACTTACCTTACGTTTAAGGCAGTGGAGGATTATTTACCTGAACAGCAGTTCCTGCGGGTGCATAAATCTTACATTGTGGCGCTGTCAAAAATAGAGCGGATCATTGGAAATGATATCATGATAGGAACACAGAATATCCCTGTGAGCCGGCATTTGAAGGATGGGGTGATGGAGAGGATATTGAAGGATAAGTATCTGAAGAGGTAATTAATAATTAAGAATGAATAATTAATAATAATGGAGGCCTGTTCTTCACTTGAAGTACAAGCCCTACGATTATTAATTATTAATTATTCATTCTTAATTATCAGTATCGGTCTCTGTCGCCAAGGCGGGGACGCAGGCGCTGCCGGGATTTATTGAAGATCATTTGCCCTTTATCAATGCCTTTGCGCATTTGTTCCTGTGCATCGGCGGGCAGCTGTACAATGGAGTAGCATTCTTCACTGCAGCAGCCATCGTAGTGTGCGGCGCATCTGTCGCACTGGATGAACAGCAGATGGCAGCCGTCATTTTTACAGTTGGTATGTGTGTCACAGGGACGCCCGCACTGGTGGCAGTGGCTAATCACGTCCTCTGTGATCCGCTCCCCCAGGCGTTCATCGAACACAAAGTTCTTGCCCTTGAATTTATTGGTAATGCCCTGTTGGCGTACCTTGTTAGCGTATTCAATGATACCGCCTTCAAGGTGGTATACATTTTTAAAACCATTATGCAGTAAGTAAGCCGATGCTTTTTCGCAGCGGATACCACCGGTACAGTACATGACAATAGGCTGGTCTTTTTTGTCTTTCAGCATATCTACTGCCATGGGCAGCTGTTCACGGAAGGTATCGGAGGGTACTTCTATGGCGCCGTCAAAATGTCCTACCTCATATTCGTAGTGGTTGCGCATGTCAACGATGATGGTATCCGGGTTAGCGGTTAGCTCGTTAAACCCTGCTGCATCCAGGTACTGGCCTTTATTGTCCATGTCAAAGGCCGGATCGGTGATGCCGTCTGCCACGATCTTGGGACGCACTTTTATGCGCAGCACCCAAAAGGATTTGCCGTCATCATCTACTGCAATGTTTAAGCGGATACCGTTGAGGAAAGGAATAGAATACAGGTAGTTACGGAGTGCCTCAAAGTTATGCTCCGGCACATTGATCTGGGCATTAATGCCTTCATGTGCTACATAGATACGTCCAAATACCTGGATTTCTGAAAGGGCCTGGTAGATCTCATCCCTGAAGGCCTGTGGATCAACGATCTTTGCGTACTGGTAAAAGGAGATGGTTGTTCTTTTAAACGTTTCTGCTGCCAAACGCTGTTTCAGCTCGTCTGCAGACACCCTGTTGTGTAATGCCATAAATGAACGCTCGAAATTTTAAGGACCAACGCCGGTGGAACAAAATTTCATTTTAATTTAAATGGAAAGCCGGTGCTTTTCGGGTAACAAAGATACAATTTTTAATTACGAATTAGGCAATTACAAATTACGAATTGAGTACAGGGCGCGTTGGTAGCCGTTCTCAGAACAGGAAATACGAAGAGCATATGATGCCCCTCATCTCCACGTTTGCAACAATGAAAGCAGCAGGTAAGCGGCGGAACTGATCATACACAGG
>NZ_DATCRF010000511.1:0-2487 GCF_036569125.1 Chitinophaga sp.
GCCTTACGCATCTCCAACGTGGCGCCGGATCTTGCCAGGCAACAGGCCGAAGCCGCCGTTACTTCCGGGGTGATGACCCTTAGCAGTGAATCTGCTTATATTAAACGTTCCCTGAACGGGGATGATGCCAATGGCCTTGCATTTAATGCCGCGAATGCGGAATTTAGTATGAGTTCCACCATGGCCTCGTACCTGAAAGGGTATGCAGATCCGCGTTTGCCGGTATACTTTCAGCCGGCAGTGGCTACCGGGCAGTTCAAAGGCTTACGCAACGGTTCTTCCGCAACAGCCATTAACCTGCCGGGTAACAGGCCCGCACAAACGTCGAACATAGGGCCCCGCTGGGTTACCTGGAACCCCGCAGCAGGCGCCTGGGTGGCTAATTCCACGGTTACACAGCCGGTGCTGCATGCGGCAGAAGCCTATTTCCTGCGGGCGGAGGGTGCGCTGAATGGCTGGAACATGGGCGGCACTGCACAGGAATTGTATGAAAAAGGGATCACGGTAAGCATGGAAGAATGGGGTATTACAGATGCCACTGTTATTAATAACTATATACAATCAGCCGCTGTACCGGTAGCGCCGGGCGATGAAGCCAATTCGCCCGCAGTAGCCGCTACGCCGGTTAAATGGGCTGCCGGTACGGCAGTACAGCGTGCGCAGATAGGTACACAGAAATGGTTATGCCTTTATCCGGATGGGGTAGAGGCCTGGGCTGAGTTCCGCCGCAGCGGTTACCCGGTAATGTACCCGCTGTTACAATCTGATAATGCAGACCTGCCCGTGGGCACCTTTATAAAACGTCTGCCTTATTCATCAGTAGATGCAGCTACCAATGGCGTGGAGCTGAAGAAAGCCCAGGATATGCTGAACGGGCCGGATAATGCTGCTACCCGTTTATGGTGGGATGTGAATTAAAACTTTATATGAAAATGCGTGTATTCCTGATAGTGATGGTTTGCTTATTATCAATGCCGGCTGGCGTTTTTGCACAAACAAAAGACCCGTCTGACCTTGTTGCGGCGGAGCTGAAAGCCCGCGCAGCATTGCAGAACCGCCTGTTCCCGCTGCCGGATAACCTGGCGGCATGGGAAAAAGAGCGGGCTATGCTCACAGCAAATATTCAGCGGCATGGTAACATTTATATTGATCACCGGCTGCCGCTGCAGATGAAGGAAACCGGCCGCCGCCAGCTAAAAGGTTATTCCGTACGTAACATCTGGTTCCAGACCAGACCGGGCGTGTATGCTACCGCTAACCTGTACGTACCGGATGGGAAGGGGCCTTTTCCGGCCCTGATCAATATGCACGGCCACTGGCCGGATGGAAAGGCTGGTGAAATGGTGCAGTCCTGCGCACACACGCTGGCCCTGCACGGTTATGTATGTTTGAATATAGATGCCTGGGGCTCCGGTGAGCGCACTACGGAGCATGGCGTGGCAGAATATCACGGCGCTAACCTGGGCGCATCTTTGCTGAATATTGGCGAAACATTGCTGGGCAGCCAGGTAGCAGATAATATACGCGGGGTGGACCTGCTATGTTCCTTACCGTATGTGGATAGCACCAGAATAGGCGCTACCGGCGCCAGCGGCGGCGGTAACCAAACCATGTGGCTATCGGCTATGGATACACGTATAAAAGCAGCCATGCCGGTAGTGAGCGTAGGCACCTTTGAATCTTACATCATGAACTCCAACTGCGTATGCGAGCTGCTGCCCGGCGGGTTCACCTTCACGGAAGAAGCAGGCGTGCTGGGCCTGACAGCGCCCCGCGCTTTAAAAATATGCAGCGCCCTGAAAGATGCCAGCGCTACATTTAAACCGGCAGAAATGCTGCGCAGCTATGAGAATGTACGCAGCATTTACGAGCTGTATCATGCACCCGGTGCACTGGCATACCAGCTGTTTGATACCACGCACGGCTACTGGCCGGAAATGCGCAGCGCCCTGTTAGGCTGGATGGACCTGCACCTGAAAGGTAAAGGGGATGGTACGCCCATTGCAGAAACGCCCTTTACTTTACTACCTGCACAGCAGCTGCAGGTATTCCCCGGTGGCCAGCGTAACCCGCTGGTAACGGGCATTGCAGCCTATTGCAAACAGCAGGGGAATAAGCTAAGGCCGGCAGTAACAGATACGGCTGAAAAAAGAAAAGCATTAAAGGCGGTTTTAGGTTTGATTGACGGCCCGGAGATGAAAGAAGCACATACTTATGCTCCGCAGCAGCAATGGGAAAAGGTAACACTGGAAACGACAGAAGGCCAGCTGATACCCTTATCGCTGTTGCCTGCCGCCGGATCGCACAGGTATCTGCTGCTTCTTTCATCAAAGGGAAAAGACAGCATACCCGCAGCGCTTTTACAAAAATACCAGGGCGCCAATATTATACTGGCCGACCTGTGGGGCATTGGTGAATGTTCATCCGCCAGCGCAGACAGAACAGACGGGCGCTTACCGCGCTTTCATACACTGGCCCGCTCTGCCA